>NZ_JBHGAR020000006.1:0-192137 GCF_042611115.2 Sulfitobacter sediminivivens | reverse complement strand
CGCAAGGTGACCGGGCGCGAGGTGTCGATCAGTGGCGATGTGTCGATGACGTTCTGGCCTGTGTTGGGCGTGACCGCCGGGCAATTGGAAGTTGGCAACGCCGATTGGGCCAAAGACGGAGCGATGCTCAGCACCTCGAATGCGTCGATTGGGGTGGATGCCTGGTCTTTGCTGGGGGGCGAGATCAAGATCACCAATATTGAAGCGCAAAGCCCGACAATCCGGCTGGAGCAGCGCCGCGACGGTCGTGCCTCATGGCAGTTTACAGATGGCACGGGTGAGGCGCAGATTGAGACCGAGACATCGCCCGCCCGCAAGGCCAAGGCCGTCACAATTCAACAGCTGAAAATCACTGATGCGACTTTGATCTATGACGCCGAAGGCGCTGATCTGGTGTCCTATCAAGGGGTCGATCTGTCCCTGGATTGGCCCGAAAGCACCGGCCCTGCGGATATCGTCGCGTCGTTGCGTCCGGCGCGCGACAAGGTGACGGTTGAGGCGACAATAGATGGCTTTGCCAGTTTCCTGACAGGCGCAGTGCAGCCGATCCGTGCCCGGCTGAGTGCAAAGGGCGGCGGCGTCACGCTGACCGGGCGGGGATCGCTTAACGGGGCTGTGGCGGGCGATATGTGGTTGAAAACCAGCGACACCGGCGCGTTTCTGGGCGAGCTGGGATTGGGCGATGTGACTTTGCCCGCGAATTTGGGCCGCAAGGCGGATGTCAAGGCGCAGGTGACGCTGACGCCTGACAGGCGGCTGGCGCTGCGCGAACTTGTCGCGGATCTGGGCGGCAATACCCTGCGCGGCGCGGCGGATGTGACCCTCAATGGCGTGCCGCAAGTCAATGCAACGCTGAGCGCAGGCACCCTTGATCTGACGTCGCTGAGCGGGGACAGCAATGCGCAATCCAGCGCAGGCGGCAGCAGTGCCGACGGAAGCAGCGGCAGCATCGACGGCTGGTCAAAAGCACCGATTGATGCCGGAGGTCTTGCCAGCTTCAACGGTGCGATAGCATTGCAGGCCGACAGCATTGATCTGGGCGCGCTCAAGCTGGGAGCCACCCGCAGTTTGCTGACCAATGACCGGTCGCGGATGGTGTTCGAACTGCGGGATGTGGCGGCCTATGGCGGCAAATTTGCCGGCGAATTTGTGATGAACAACCGCAATGGATTGTCCGTCGGTGGCACCTTGAAAGCATTGGACGTCGAGATGCAGGCCCTGCTGAGAGATACAGCCGATCTGACCCGGTTCAGCGGCAAAGGTGATGCCGAGGTTTCGTTCCTGGGCGTCGGCGGCACTGTGGATGCGATCATGCGCTCGCTCAGGGGGAATGGCGCGATCAAGGTGGGGCGTGGCGCGATTGAAGGGATCGACCTTGATAAGCTGCTTGGATCATTCGATGTCGAAGGCGGCACCACGGTATTTGATTCTCTGGATGCGAATTTCGTGATTGAGGCAGGTGTCCTGCGCAATGATGACCTGCTGATGTTGCTGCCCAACTTTAATGCCACGGGTGCGGGTCAGATCAATATTGGCGCGCAGACTTTGGATTATACGGTCGTGCCCAAGGCTTTGCGCGTGAACGGCGCTCGCGGGCTGGCGGTGCCGGTGCGGATATCTGGGCCGTGGGCGGATCCGACGATCAGACCGGATTTGAAAGCGGCCATTGACCTGAATTTCAACGCTGAAAAAAAAGAGGCCGAAGAACGGGTCAAACAAAAGTTGCAAGAGAAACTGCAAGACGAACTGGGCACCATACAGCAGGACGGGCAATCGGTTGAGGATGCAGTCAAAGACCAGCTTGAGGACAAGCTCAAGCGCGAGTTGCTCAAGATATTTGACTGACAGCACCTCTGGGCGATTGGGCGCGAGCCTTTCGCAAAATTCTTGGCTTTCGCAGGCTGTGATGCTGGGGTAAACGAGGCAGGAACCCGTGACAGGAGCGTGCCCAATGGCCAACGATCTTTTTAACACTTTCATGAATGGTCCCGATGAAAATGGTCGTTTTGGCGATTTCGGCGGGCGGTTTGTCTCTGAGACGCTGATGCCGCTGATCCTTGAGCTTGAGCAGGAATACGAAAAGGCCAAGACCGACGATAGTTTCTGGGCCGAGATGAACCATCTTTGGACCCATTATGTGGGTCGACCCAGCCCGCTTTATTTCGCCGAACGTCTGACCGATCACCTGGGCGGGGCGAAGGTCTATATGAAGCGTGACGAATTGAACCACACCGGTGCGCACAAGATCAACAATGTGCTGGGTCAGATCATTCTGGCGCAGCGCATGGGCAAAAAGCGGATCATTGCGGAAACCGGCGCGGGCCAGCATGGGGTGGCAACGGCCACGGTCTGTGCCAAGTTTGGTTTGAAATGCGTCGTCTATATGGGCGCGCATGATGTGGAGCGGCAGGCACCGAACGTGTTCCGCATGCGGTTGCTGGGGGCCGAGGTTGTGCCGGTCACATCCGGACGCGGTACCCTCAAGGACGCGATGAACGATGCGCTGCGTGACTGGGTCACCAATGTGCGTGATACGTTTTACTGCATCGGTACGGTCGCAGGTCCACATCCCTATCCGGCAATGGTGCGCGATTTCCAAAGCATCATTGGCAAGGAAGTGCGCGAACAGATGACCGAAGCCGAGGGGCGTTTCCCCGATACCTTGATTGCCGCGATTGGCGGCGGGTCCAATGCGATGGGGCTGTTCTTTCCGTTTCTGGACGACAAAGAGGTGAACATCATCGGTGTTGAGGCGGGCGGCAAGGGCGTGAATGCCAAGATGGAGCATTGTGCCTCTTTGACAGGCGGGCGACCCGGCGTGCTGCACGGCAACCGGACCTATCTGCTGCAGGACGATGACGGGCAAATCCTTGAGGGGTTCTCGATCTCAGCCGGTCTCGATTATCCCGGTATCGGGCCAGAGCATGCGTGGTTGCACGAAATTGGCCGGGCCAAATATGTGTCGATCACCGATGTAGAGGCGCTGGAGGCATTTCAGCTGTCCTGTGAGTTGGAGGGAATCATCCCCGCGCTGGAACCGTCCCATGCGTTGGCGCATGTGATGAAGATTGCCCCCGATTTGCCAAAGGACCATATCATCTGCATGAACATGTGCGGGCGTGGCGACAAAGACATCTTTACCGTGGCAAAGGCGCTTGGCTTTGAGATGGGCGCGTTTGCCTGAAGCCCAGGTTTAGCGGGTCAGTTCGAGGATATCGAAATCGCTTTCCATCGCGGGTGAGGGAAACATCAGCCGCGCGCGTGTGGGGCTGATCCGTTCAAGAATGGCCACGTCGGTTTGCACGCTGCCGTCCGACGTGAAATCGGGCGGCAGATCTGCATATGCGGGCGGGGTCACCCCGGCCACAAAGCCGACGCCCACATACACAGCGCGGCCATCCCGAAAGGTGACCTTGCCTTTTGTGCGTTGCGATCCGGTGAGTTTTTCAAAGGTAAAACCATCGTTCTCGATGCCAAACCGACATTTGAAAGGGCTATAGATCACCAGTGGCGATAGCCCCCCAAGCTTCATCGTGCGGCAGCTCCAGTCACCGTTGAGTGTTTCGTCAAAAGCGATTTGGGGCGTGCCAGAAAGGGCTTGGGTCAGAGCGCTGACATCAGCCGGCGCGCCACTTGAAAGAGCCTGCAAAATCGCGCCGCCAGCGGCTGTGGCAAAATAGTCAAGCCGCGCAGCGTCTTCGGGGCGCAGCGTTGTCTGGGCTGTAGCTGCGGTGCCAAGGACAGCGAATAGGGCGAAGATTATTCTTGGGAGCATGCGCAATTCCTATCCATTGAGCCGCAGCATTTGCAGGAGCATGCGCGCTCAAGGGCGGCCCCATGCGGGACCAAGCGCATGCAGGAATATCGACCCGATAAGCAGTCCCACAAAAGTCAGGTCGCACATAAGTCCCGTGCTGCCACCACTGAAAGAGACAAAGATGAGGGCCAGCGAGATGATGGAGCCACCGACCTGAACCGGGATGCCAAAAGGTCTGGAGAACTGAAAAATGGGCGTGCCGTTACTCAACATGTCTCGGCTCTTTATGCAGCGGGATCAGCGTCAGTTGCATGGGCACGCAAAACCTCAAGTGGGATCACATCAAGCGCGCGCAAATGAGTCGCGGCCAGATGGACTTGGGGGCCGCACCCTTCGTCTGCGGCCTGCAGAAACCGGCTGGCGCACAGGCACCAGGGATCGCCGGGATTGAGACCCACAAAGCCAAATTCAGGGCGCGGGGTGCTCAGGTCGTTGCCGACATATTTCGAATAGGCAAGGAATTCTGCCGTCATCACAGCACAGACAGTATGGCTGCCCTGATCCTGAGTGCAGGTGTTGCAATGGCCGTCGCGAAAGAACCCGGTGACAGGGTCCGTACCGCAAAGTGCCAAGGGTTTGTTCAGAACATTCAGGCTTGGATCAGGTGTCATGGGGTTCTCACAGGTTGGATGCAATGAGGCGAAAGATATCCTCGTTCTGCTGGGACACGCCAGTATCGCGGAACTGGCGGTCGGCGGCGTTGGTGGCGATCACGACATTGCGGGTGGTGTCGATGTAAATGTACTGCCCATAAATGCCGCGCGCCATAAACACGCCGGGCTCTGCGCCACTTGGGATCCACCATTGCAGGCCGTATCCGGTTTGATCCGGGGCCGTAGGCGCGCTGGGCCTGGTGGATGCTGCCACCCAATCCGCCGGCACGATCCGTTTGCCCTGCCAGACGCCGCCCTGCGCGAACATCTGGCCAAAACGGGCGTAGTCGCGCGTCGTCATATTCAGGCCGCCCAGTACAAAGGCGGTGCCGACGCCATCGGTCAGGTAATATGGCGCGGTCTCAAGACCCAGGGGTTTTATCACCTTTTCGCTCAGCAGGTCGCTGATGCCGCGCCCGGTGGCACCGCGCACCACCATGCCGACGACATGGGTATCGATGGAAACGTATTGCCATTGTTGGCCCGGCTCGGCGAAACGCGCCTTAAGCGCTGCGGTGAAATCATCCATTTTCCCCCCCAGTGCCAGCACCCGCCCCATGCGGTTGATGTCAGAATTGAAGTCGAGGTAATCCTCATCAAAAACGACACCACTGGCCATCTGCAGGACATTGCGCAGGCTTGCCCCGTCATAGGCACCGCCCGCGAGCATGGGCGCATATTTCGTGACCGGGTCATCAAGCGAGGCGATTTTGCCTTCTGCCATCAAGATGCCGACCAGTGCGGAAAGATAGCTTTTTGCCATCGACCAGCCGATCCTGCGGTCGTCGGCACTGGTGCCGTGAAAGTAGTTTTCATAGACGATCTGACCGTCTTTGAGCACCAGCAGTGCGGTCACCGTGCGGTCCTTGATCCATGCATCAACAGCCGCTGGCAGGTTGGTTTCAGGACCATAGAACAGCTCACTTGTCGGGCCATCCCCGCGTGGCACGGGTACCGATAGGAAAGCCGCGTCCATATGGCTGAAGTTCTGGACGATCTTTTCTTCCGAAAATAGCGAATTCACGGCCAGCAGGCGGGTGATCTGTTCGCGCTTCCATAGGCCGACAACCACGATGGCCACAACCAAAGCCAGCAAGATGCGGCCAAGCCATTTTCCGAATGTACGCATGGTTCTGCCCTGCTGATTATGCCTGTTCTCTCGGTGCCATCCAATCACATGCCCTGACAAGGTGCCAGAGCAAGATCGCAGGCAAGATCGCAGGCGAGAAAGATGCAGGTCCGGTCAGACCGCGTAGTTCCAGTTGATCCAGCGTCCGTGGAAATCCGCACGCCCCAAATCAATGCGCAGGTCGCCAGGCCAGAGGCGCAAGGTCAGCGCCGCACCCAGCTTGCCCGTCGTGTCGCCGTCACTTTCCATCGAGAGCCACGCAAGGGGGCGATTTGGGGTGGCGCTTGCGCCTGCGGCCTCGATCACAGCCCGTCCGCGCGCCTGTACCTCTTTGGGGAAATACTGCCATGCAACGGTATGTTGGATCAGGTGCAACTGTCCTTGGGGGGTACTGTGAAGACGGGGGGTCAACCAGTCAATTGCATCGGCCTTTGCGATTGGCGCGTCCACGACTGAGGCGGCAGACCGGGTCATGGCCAACCGATCAGGCTGATCCGCCCACAGATACGCGGTGAGCCGCAACAGATGATCCGCACGCTTTGGATCAAGCGGGTTCAAGTCAACACCGGCGCGCTGGGCAATGAGCGCTGGCACGTCGGGCGGCAGGGGACCTTGCCATTTGGGGGTGAGAATGACCGCTGGCATTGGCGAGCCAATGCGCCGCCCCTCAAGTTCAATCGCATAATGGTCCCACATCATGTTCAGCCCGCCGCTGGCACCCAGTTCACTGAGGCAGACCGGCAAATTGAAATGCTGCACCGCCACGCGTGCCCCTGCGATCAATGCAGCAGAGCGGCGCACCTCGTTGGTTTGGGGCGGGCTGTCGCACCATGAAATCAAGAACGCTTCGTGGGTTTTGAGCGCGTCCAGCACCGCGCTGCGCAAGGCCTTGTCGGTGGTCTGGGCGGGGGGATAGACGGCTTTGAGGTCTGCCGACGCATTGTTCAGTACCAGCGCATGCAGCCCGCCCGCGATGCGCAACGGCAAGGAATGGCCACTGGGGCCGATATCGCCGGTGAAGGCTGCAAATTTCTGGCCCAACGCGCTTTCAGCGGGCCAGTCCTGTGCCAATATCCCAAGCAATTGCCCCATAAAGGGCGAGTCCAAGCGTATGCAGGCCTCCGCCTGCGCCATAAACGCGTCTTGTAGGGTCATTTGAAGCGATCCATCAATTTTTGCACCGCGTTGCGGGTGTCTTGCGCGGGCTCTGGCGGGGCCGGTTTCGCAGGCGGGGGTTTTGTCCCGGTGCTGGGGCGTGGCGGTGAGATCCGCAGGCCAACCGCATTCATGAATTTTGCCAGATCGCCCGCCACGAGATAGGGTGCACCATCGCTGACGCCGCGCAGCACATCATCAAGCCATGCCTCATCGGCCTTGCGAAAATCACGCAGCACATATCCCGGCACCGCGTCCTTGTGACCGGGATGGCCAACGCCGAGCCGCACGCGGGCATAGTCCGGCCCGATATGGGCATGGATGGACCGCAAGCCGTTGTGGCCCGCGTGACCGCCGCCGACCTTGCACTTGACCTTACCGGGGGCCAGATCAATTTCATCGTGTAACACGATCACGTCGCCGGGTTCGACCTTGTAAAAGCGCATCGCGGCCTGCACCGATTGGCCAGAGTTGTTCATGAATGTCTCGGGCTTCAGCAGCACGGCCCGGTCCGACCCAAAACGGCCCTCGCTGATGCTGCCCTGATGTTTGCCCTTCCACGGCCCGAACCCATGATCCGCCGCAATCCGGTCCACCGCCATGAACCCGATATTATGGCGGTTACGGGCATATTTCGCGCCCGGATTTCCAAGGCCTACAATCAATTTCACTCAAGGTTGCTCCTGCTTTCTTGGGAACCTTAGCAGGTGGAGTCAGGGAGGGAAATGGAATGGATATCGCTAAGGTCGCATACGCCGATTTCTGTGGGCTAGAATATGCTTTGGGACTCTTGGGGCATTGGCGGCACCTGTATGGTTTTGCGCAGGCCCGGATCCTAGACGATGCCGCCCCCTGCGCCACCGACGGCCGGGCGTTCTGAGGCAACTTTTGTGCGGTAACCGGATGCGCGGTAGGTGGCGACGGGGTCAATTGCGCCTCCGGCTTCAAGGCGCGCCATTGCCAGAATTGGCTCAACATCGGTGCGGAAACCGTCTTTGAGCATGGTTGTCGCCATCAGCGCATCGTTGTCCTCTTGATACCCGGCAAGTTTGGGACGGTCGACAAGAAGCGCCTGTGCATAGGCACGCTGAACTTCTGTTGCCGACACCATCAGACTTTCAATCGGATCGGTGACGTTGTGGCTTTGATCCAGCATGTGCATCGGGTTGAAATCGGGGTTGGTTTCGGCCTCGACCAGTTCGTTGAAGACAAGGAACAGGCGGTAGGGATCAATGCTGCCGGTGTCTAGATCGTCGTCCCCATATTTGCTGTCGTTAAAGTGGAACCCCCCGAGTTTGCCAAACTGGGTCAGGCGCGCGACGATCATTTCGATGTTCACATTTGGCGCATGGTGGCCAAGATCAACGAGGCATTTGGCTTTGTCGCCCATCTGCTGCGCGATCAATAGGCTGGTACCCCAGTCCTGCACCACCGTCGAATAGAACGCAGGTTCGTACATCTTGTGTTCCGTGAGCAGCGTCCAGTCGTCGGGCAGAGCCTGATAGACCTGTTTGGCCGCGTCGAGATAGCGTTCGAACTGGCGGGTGAAATTGGTCTGGCCGGGAAAGTTCGACCCATCGCCGACCCAGATGGTTAGCGCTTTTGATCCAATCTGCTGACCCAACTCAATACAGGCGATGTTGTGGTCAACGGCTTGCTGCCGGGTCGCGGCGTCGGTGTGCGCGAGCGAGCCGAATTTATAGCTGTGCGTCTGTTCCGGCTGGTCCTGAAAGGTGTTGGAGTTCATCGCGTCAAAGACCAGCCCAACTTCCTCGGCCTTGCTGTTCAGATCGGCGGCAGGCTGCGCATCCCATGGAATGTGGAGCGATACGGAAGGAGTTGCGCGGGTGAGTTGATGGATCAATCCGCAATCTGACAGTTTATCAAAGATGTCCCGAGGCTCGCCCGTGCCGGGGAACCGTGCAAACCGCGTGCCCCCGGTGCCGACGCCCCAGCTTGGGACTGCCAAACCGTATGTGGCTACCTTTGCCTTGATCTGTTCGATGTCGATACCGCGTCGATCCAGATGCGCGCCCAACGCGTCGTAGTCAGCGTGCATCCTTGCTGCGGCCATTTCGTTGCACTGTGCGATGATGTCAGAATGGATCATGGTCTGTTCCTTAGCGGGTGAACGCTTGGACATTGCCTGCGTCTACGTTGATGATGTTGCCGGTCGATTTGGCCGACAGATCAGAGGCCAGAAAATAAGCCGCCTCGGCAATGTCTTCGGGCAGAACGGAAAGCTTGAGCATGGAACGGTCGCGGTACATCGCCTCAAGCCCGTCCTTGTCGGTGCCATAGGTGCCGGCCCGTTGTTGCAGCCAATCGCCCTGCCATATTTTGGACCCCTTAAGAACCGCGTCCGGGTTGACCACATTCACACGCACGCCCATTGGCGCACCTTCAAGTGCAAGGCACCGGGCGAGGTGGATCTCTGACGCCTTGGCTGTGCAATAGGCCGATGCATTGGGTGAGGCAGCGAGGCCGTTTTTAGAGGCGACAAAGACCACGGCCCCCCCGATGTCCTGAACCTTGAAAAGCTTGAAGGCTTCGCGACTGACAAGGAAATATCCCGTGGACAGGATCGCCATGTTTTTGTTCCACATCTCCAGCGTCGTTTCCTCAATCGGGGCCGAACTGGCGATGCCTGCATTCGACACCAGAATATCCACGCCGCCAAACTCGACGGCGATCTCGGAATAAGCGGCTGCAACGGCATTTTCATCCGTCACGTTCATGTTGACCGTGCGCACCACATCTGCCGAATAACGCGCGCTGAGGGTAGCCGCCGTCTCGGCCAGCGCCTGAACGTCGATATCGGCCAGCATCACGCAGGCCCCTTCACGCAAATAGCGTTCAGCGGTTGCGGTTCCGATGCCGCCCCCCCCCCCCGTTACCAACGCCACGCGGCCCGCCAGCGATTTAGGGGCTGGCATGCGCTGCAGCTTGGCCTCTTCCAGAAGCCAGTATTCGATATCGAATGCCTCTTGTTCGGGCAGCCCGTGATATTCTGAGACCGCATCTGCGCCACGCATGACGTTGATGGCATTGACATAGAATTCGCCGGAAATGCGCGCGGTGGCCTTGTCCTTGGCAAAAGTGATCATGCCAACGCCGGGCACCAGATATACCACGGCGTTTGGATCGCGGATTGCTGGGCTATCGGCGCGCTTGCAGCGGTCGTAGTAGCCCTTGTATCCATCGCGGTATGCCGCAACAGCGGCGTCCAAACCTGCAAGGGTCGCGTCTATGTCAGGCCGTCCTGGGTCGAAATCGACGACAAGCGGACAGATCTTGGTCCGCAAGAAATGGTCGGGGCAGGAGGTGCCGAGTGCGGCAAGTCGCCTCATATCTATGGCGTTCACAAACTCCAGCACCGCGTCGCTGTCGGTGAAATGTCCAACCATATGGTGCTGGCCTGACACCATGCCGCGGATCGCGGGCATCAGGCGTGCTGCGGTGGCGCGGCGCTGATCGGCCGGCAGGCTTTTGTGGATCGCACCGCCAAATGCGGTTTTGTCGGCGGTCTGAGTGTCGAACCAGTCCATCGCGGTCTGGATCACCTCAAGGGTCAAGGCGTAACACTCCTGCGCATCGTCGGCCCATGTAAACAAACCATGGCTTTCCAGCACAACGCCTTTTGCCTGCCGGTTCTCTTCGCAGAAATCTGACAGCCACAAGCCCAACTCGTAGCCCGGCTTTTTCCAGGGCAACCAGCCGATGCTGTCGCCAAAAATCTGCTGTGTCAGCGCCTTGCTGTCCTTGGCAGCGGCAATGGCGATGATGGCGTCAGGATGCATGTGGTCCACATGTCTGGCGGGGACATAAGCGTGCAAGGGTGTGTCGATGCTGGCCGCACGGGGGTTCAGATTGAAGGTGCAATGGGGCAGGTAGCCCACCATTTCGTCTTCGAATTCGACACCACGGTACAGACCACGCAGCGCGTTCAGCTTGTCCATATAGAGGCTCGAAAACCCGTCCATCTTGATCGAACCGACATCCCCGCCTGATCCTTTGACCCAAAGGACATCGACCATCTCGCCGGTCAGCGGATCTTGTTGCAAGACTTTGGCTGAGGTGTTGCCGCCGCCGTAATTGGTGATTCTCTTGTCAGACCCCAAAAGATTGGACCGATAAAGCAACTTTTCCGGCTCGCTCATCGTCTGGGCCTTTTTGGTTTCCCATTTGTTTTCAAGGCGTTTGGCGACTGCGGCTTTGGTCATTTGAAGCTCCATAAAGGACGGAAAGTAGCGATCTGGTTCCTTGCAAACTGACCGTAGGCTTAAAATATGTCAATCATTTTCAATCATAATCAGTCATGCCGCACTGCAGAATGACTGATTATGAGAAAATATGATTGACAATGAAGGCCGACTCACCCCACGTTGACGCAATCCAAGAGGGGCTGACCATGCACGAGAAAGACCGCCATCGCGTTATTCTATCCGCCGTTCAGAACCGTTCTTTGGTCACGGTCGTTGATCTTTGCGCGCTGACCGGTGCATCCGAGGCGACTGTGCGCCGTGACATCAACACGCTTGACGAGCAAAAACGCCTGCGCAGGGTGCGCGGTGGGGCAGAGGCGCTGACCACGGTGCCCTTTGTCGGACTGGCGGGGCGTCCGTTTTCGGTGAACCAGACGATGAACATTGCCGCAAAGCAGGCAATTGCAGCGGCGGCTGTTGAGCTTTGCGAGGATGGAGAGCCGGTCATCATCAACGGCGG
This sequence comes from Sulfitobacter sediminivivens, assembly GCF_042611115.2. NCBI lineage: Bacteria > Pseudomonadati > Pseudomonadota > Alphaproteobacteria > Rhodobacterales > Roseobacteraceae > Sulfitobacter > Sulfitobacter sediminivivens. The sequence goes on along the minus strand of NZ_JBHGAR020000006.1, from coordinate 180,658 downwards.
AACAACGACATTTCAGATGGTGCATCCATTGGCCTCGCGCCGGATGCAGGTCTTTACCAACTCATTCCCGATCGCCGAGCATCTGCTCAAAAACACCCGCAACACGGTGCTGTTGTCCGGTGGCATTATCTACCGCGAGCAGAACATCATCCTGTCGCCTTTCGACAATGATGTGACACGCAACTTTTATGCCAAACGGATGTTCATGGGTGCTCAAGGCATCGGTCCGCTGGGCCTGATGGAGCAGGACCCGCTACTTATTCAGGCCGAACAAAAGCTGATTGGACAGGCAGAAGAGCTGATCGTGCTCGTGGACAGTTCAAAATTTGCAAACCGCTCAAGCCTCATTCTGTGCCCATTGCAGCGGATCGATACAATCATCACCGACGATGGCATCGACGACCGCACTGCGGCGATGCTTGATGCGGCAGATGTCACACTGATCGTGGTGCCAACCGGCGCTGCGCAGAAAGAAGGGTTGGTGTCTTGACCAATCTAAACAACCACACTTCAGGGAGGAAACCATGAGTGTATTCACGAAAGTCCTAGCCAGCGCCGCGATGGCCACGGCAATGTTCATTACCCCAGCATTCGCGCAGGACAATGTGCGGATTGCACTTGTCGTCAAGGCCCTTGGTATCGGCTTTTTCGAGGCTGCCGCCAAAGGTGCTGAAGAAGCAGCCGCTGAATTGGGCAATGTTGAGGTCATCTATACCGGTCCCACTGACACCACCGCCGAAGGCCAGATTGAAGTGATCAATGCACTGATCGCGCAAAACGTTGATGCGATCGCAATCTCTGCGAACGATACGGATGCATTGGTTCCCGCCCTGAAACGCGCCATGCAGCGTGGCATCACGGTCATCAGTTGGGACAGTGGTGTGGCCGCAGAAGGTCGCCAGTTGCACCTGAACCCGTCGTCAAACGCGCTGATCGGCAACATGATTGTCAAGCTGGCCGCAGATCACTTGCCCGATGGCGGTGATGTGGCGCTGCTCTCGGCCACGACCACATCGACCAACCAAAACATCTGGATGGAAGAGATGAACAAGGTGATGGGCAATTATCCCGGCATCAATGTTGTTGCCACGGTTTATGGCGACGACCTTGCCGATAAATCCTACCGCGAGGCGACGGGCCTTATGCAGTCCTATCCCGAACTGGATGCAATCATCGCGCCAACGTCCGTGGGCATTGTGGCCGCTGCACAGGCCGTGGTGGATGCGGGCAAGGTGGGCCAGGTGAATGTCACGGGCCTTGGGCTGCCCTCAGAAATGGCGGGTGCCATCGAGAGCGGCGCATCAAAGTCATTTGCAATCTGGAACCCGATCGATCTGGGCTATTCCGCAACCATGCTGGCCTATGAGCTGAGCAAGAACGGTGTCGAAGCCGCCCCCGGCGCCGAAATCCCGATGGGCCGCATGGGCAGCCTCACGCTGGATGAAAACAGCGAAGGTGCGATGGCAGATCCCTTTGTCTACGACGCCAGCAACATCGAAGAGTTCAAGTCGATCTTCTGAGGTCATCCCGTCTGGCCCGGCGCAGAATTGCAGTTTCGGACCAGACGCGGCTCCACCCCCGAAATTTCTTACTGGATGGAATGTCGACATGACGACGCATGCAGCGCCTGACAATTCGCCCGTTGTGTCCATGGATGCAATCACCAAGGCGTTCCCCGGCGTTAAGGCTTTGGACGAGGTGCGGCTTGATCTTTACCCCGGTCAGGTGACGGCCCTTGTCGGCGAAAACGGGGCAGGCAAATCCACCACGGTCAAAATCCTTACCGGCATCTATCATCCTGACGGCGGCACGATACGCATCAATGGCACGCCGATAGTGCTGACAACACCGAACGATGCCGCCGCTGCAGGCATCACCGCAATCCATCAGGAAACGGTTTTGTTTGATGAATTATCCGTCGCCGAGAATATCTTTATCGGCCATGCGCCGCGCAGTGCGTTCGGCCTGATTGACAAGGGTGAAATGCACCGCGCCGCGCGCAAACTGCTTGATGATATCGGCGCGCCGTTCAGCACCCACACTCAATTGCGCGATCTGGGGATTGCGAACAAACACCTTGTCGCCATTGCGCGTGCATTGTCTGTGGATGCACAGGTCGTGATCATGGATGAGCCAACAGCGGCCCTCTCGCACAAAGAGATCGAAGAGCTTTATGAACTGGTCGACACGCTTAAGTCCCAAGGCAAGGCGATCTTGTTTATCAGCCACAAGTTCGACGAAATTTTCCGCATCGCGGACCGCTATACGGTGTTTCGCGATGGCGCATTTGTCGCGGAGGGTCTGATCTCGGACATTGATGAAGACGCATTGGTCACCATGATGGTTGGCCGGTCGGTCGATCAGATTTTTCCGGCGCGCGCCCATGATGTGGGTGAAGAGGTTTTGCAGGTGGTTGGCTATGACCATCCAACCGAATTTTCCGACATCGGGTTTACTCTGAAGCGGGGCGAGATCCTTGGTTTTTATGGTCTTGTCGGTGCGGGGCGCTCAGAATTTATGCAGGCCCTGTTTGGGATCACCAAGCCCAGCAAAGGCGTGTGCAAGATCAACGGCAAAATCAGCGTAATCCGTTCGCCCGCGGATGCTGTTGCCAATGGTATCGTCTATGTACCCGAAGATCGTGGCAAGCAGGGCGCGATCTTCGGTTTGCCGATCTTTCAGAACATTACGCTGCCATCCCTGGCGCGGACCTCGCACCGCGGATTTCTCAGATTGGCCGAGGAATTCAAACTGGCCCGCGAATTTTCACAGCGGCTTGACCTGCGGGCGGCGTCCCTTGATCAGGACGTTGGGAACCTGTCGGGTGGCAATCAGCAAAAGGTCGTGATTGCCAAGTGGCTGGCAACGCAGCCGCAAGTGATTATTCTGGACGAGCCGACCAAGGGCATCGACATCGGATCAAAGGCCGCGGTGCATGAATTCATGGCGGAACTTGCAGCCCAAGGTCTGTCGGTGATCATGGTCAGTTCAGAGATTCCCGAAGTGATCGGCATGTCTGACCGGGTCATCGTCATGCGCGACGGTCGCATTGCCGCCGAGCTTGCGGGCGACGACCTGCGCCCCGAAGCGCTGGTGCGTCATGCTGCGGGCATCAGCACCACTCCCCAACAGCAGGAAGCCTGAGCAATGATGCGCATGATCCCCATCCGCGAGACGATCCTTGGTGGTGCTATTTTGGTGCTCCTGCTGCTGATTGCCTCGCGCTTTTCTGGTTTTGTGGCCCCGGCCAACCTGGCCAATGTGTTCAACGACACTGCGCCACTGATCATTCTGGCGCTCGGGCAGATGGTGGTGATCCTCACGCGCTGCATTGATCTGTCGGTCGCGGCCAATCTTGCGCTGACGGGTATGGCTGTGGCAATGATCAATGTCGCGATGCCAACGCTGCCGATCCCGGTGATCATCGCCATTGCGGTGATCCTGGGCGCGCTCATGGGGGCGGTTAACGGTATTTTGGTGTGGAAACTCGCCATTCCGCCGATCGTTGTGACCCTGGGCACCATGACGATTTTCCGCGGCATCATATTTCTGATTTCTGATGGAAAATGGGTCAACTCTCACGAAATGAGCGCGGCATTCACCGGCATTCCACGCGTTGCGATGCTTGGGTTGCCGGTGCTGTCATGGACGGCAATCGCAACCGTTTTTGTATTCGGATTGATGATGGCCCGCACGCCGCTGGGCCGGTCCATTTTTGCGGTAGGGGGCAACCCGCATGCTGCTGTGTACACGGGCATCAACGTCGGGAAGACGCAATTTCTGGCCTTTGTGATCTCAGGGGCATTGGCGGGCCTTACCGGCTATCTTTGGGTGGCGCGCTATGCAGTGGCTTATGTCGATATCGCCGGAGGGTTCGAGCTTGAGGTGGTTGCCGCCTGCGTCATCGGCGGTATTTCCATTGCGGGTGGGGTCGGGTCCGTCGGCGGGGCGGTCTTGGGGGCCATCTTTTTGGGCGTGGTCAAAAATGCGCTGCCAGTCGTCAACATCTCTCCGTTCTGGCAGTTGGCAATTTCCGGCAGCGCAATTTTGATCGCGGTTGCCTTCAATGCGCGCTCAGGCCGCGCCAAGGGACGGATTATTCTCAAATCAGCCGAGGTGGCATCATGAGCGATATGACAAGCCAAACCCGCCTTGTTCCTGATCGCCTGAACAGCCGCGCGTACCGTCTGCTGCGAAGCTGGGAAACCTTGCTGCTGGCCGTCGCGATTGCAATCTTTGTGGTCAACAGCTTTGCCTCGCCCTACTTTCTGAATGCCTGGAACCTCAGCGATGCCACCTTCAACTTTACCGAAAAGGCGATGATCGCATTTGCCATGGCGCTGCTGATCATCTCGGGCGAGATTGATCTGTCCGTTGCCTCTATCATCGCGCTTGTCAGCACGGCCATGGGGCTGGCGGTGCAATATGGGGCAGGGACACCGGAACTGGTGCTGATCGGCCTGACGGTCGGGTTGCTCTGCGGTGCGTTCAATGCGGTCTTTGTCACCATTCTGGGCCTGCCCTCGATTGTCGTGACCATTGGCACCATGAGCCTGTTTCGCGGCATCAGCTATATCATTCTTGGTGACGACGCTTTTCGCGGTTACCCGGCCAATTTTGCCTGGTTCGGACAGGGCTATATCTGGTGGGTCTTTACGGTCGAGATGCTGCTTTTTGTCATCATCGCAGTGATCTATGCCGTGCTGCTGCATAAAACAAACTTTGGCCGCACGGTCTATGCCATCGGCAACAACCCCACGGGCGCGTTGTTCAGCGGTATCCGGGTGCAACGGGTGAAGTTCATTCTGTTCCTGCTGACCGGCCTGATGTCTGGTGTCGCGGCGATTTGTCTGACGTCGCGGCTTGGCTCTACCCGCCCCAGTATCGCACAGGGGATGGAGCTTGAGGTGGTCACCATGGTGGTCCTCGGTGGGGTTAACATCCTTGGCGGCTCTGGCTCAATCCCGGGGGTCGTGATCGCGGCCTTTGTCATGGGGCTTGTAACCTTTGGTCTGGGTCTTTTGAATGTGCCGGGCATCGTCATGTCGATCTTTATCGGCCTGTTGCTGATCGGTGTCATCGCCTTGCCCCGCCTGTGGACGATGCTGGCACAGCGGAGGGCGCGATGAGTGAACGGTATGTCTTTCGGATGCGCCTGAACGAGGGCATGGCGCAAGAGTATCAGCGCCGTCATGATACCATCTGGCCTGAACTGGTGGCGCTGTTGCGCAATGCCGGGGTCAGCGACTATTCCATCCATCTGGACGATGAAACCGGAGTTCTGATCGGTGTGCTGATGCGTAAAGAGGGGCACGGAATGGGTGATTTACCCCAACATCCGGTGATGCAAAAATGGTGGGCACATATGGCTGACATCATGGAAACAGGACCCAATAACGAACCTGTTGCGGTGCCATTGCCGCGCGTCTTTCATATGCCATGACCCAGCCACGCCATATCGCGGTGATCGACATTGGCAAGACCAACGCAAAACTGGCGCTGGTTGATTTGACGACACTCAGTGAAATCGCGGTTGTAACCCGTCCCAATACGGTGTGCCCCGGCCCGCCATGGCCGCATTTTGATGTCGAGGGACACTGGGATTTTTTGCTGGACGCCTTGGGTCAGTTTCATCGCGGCCATGGCGTCGACGCCATCTCGGTCACCACGCATGGGGCCTGTGTGGCATTGCTGGCTGCGGACGGAAGCCTTGCCGCTCCGATATTGGACTACGAGCATCGTTTCCCAGCCGAAATTGTCGCGGCCTATGATGCGATAAGGCCGCCGTTCTCACAAACCGGGTCACCCCGCCTTGCGGGTGGATTGAACATCGGCGCACAACTCCATTGGCAGTTTCTGACCGATCCGTACCTGCGAGAACGCACAGCGCGGATCGTGACCTATCCTCAATACTGGGGGCATCGGCTGACCGGGAATGCCGCCAGCGACGTGGCATCAATCGGGTGTCACACCGATCTCTGGCTGCCGGAAAAGCACCGGTTCTCGGATCTGGTTGAGACACTCGGCATAGCCGATAAGATTGCGGCCGTTGCCAAGTCGACCGAATTGCTCGGCCACATTACCCCTCAGATTGCCAAGGCCACCGGCCTGTCGCCTGCAACACCTGTGGCGGTTGGCATTCACGATTCCAACGCGTCGCTTTATCCTCATATGCTCACGCAGGCGGGACCATTTTCTGTTGTTTCGACAGGAACCTGGGTGGTCGTGATGTCCATGGGGGCGCGTGCCCAATCCTTGGACCGTGATCGCGATACGCTGATGAACGTGAATGCAGAAGGCGCGCCTGTGCCATCAGCACGCTTCATGGGCGGGCGCGAGTATGAGGCCGTCCAGCGTGGTCAACCCGCACAACCGACCAAACAGGATGTGGCGGCAATTCTGCGAGATAAGGTGATGTTAATGCCAGCCGTCGAACCCGCAACCGGACCGTTCAGGAGCCGCCAGATGCAGTGGGTTGGCAGCGCGCCGAAGGTCGGAACGGGCCGTCGTTCTGCGGCCTTGAGTTTCTATCTTGCGATGATGACGGATACCTGCCTGTGGCTGACGGGTGCCTGTGGTCCCACCATTGTTGAAGGCCCATTTGCGCGCAATCAAGAGTATCTGTCCATGCTGGCTGTGGCCACTGGTCGACCTGTGCTTCAAAGCCAATCAGAGACCGGCACCAGCATTGGGGCCGCACTTCTCTTTGGATCCAGCAAGGCGCTGGCACCCGCGATTTCCTTGGATGTTGCGAAGACTGGACCAGATTGGCGCGCGTATGCACTGCAGTGGCGTCAGCATGTGGGCGAAACCTGAAGATCACAGCAGTAGAATGGTCGGGTGGACCCATGTGCGTCCCTATCTGGTCCTGGCCGGGCTAACGATTGGTGGTTTGCTGATCGGCATCATCTCGGACGGGATGCAAACGGTCCAAATGCACAGTTCCCCCTAGAGAAAAGCGTTTACAACCGCACAGAGGGTGCATTCTGTGGTATAACAGCTCAAAATCAGGGAGACAGACAAATGATTGCGGGTGCTCACGCGGTGCTTTGGGTCCGGCAGGGCAATCTGGGCAATGACGCGTGTCGTTTTGCCGAGGCCCAGGGCGGATACCTCATTGACGGTTCGGCGACGGACGCCGACTGGAATGTTCTGCGATACCGTGTCCGCGCCCGTAAAGACGGGACAACACGGCGTGTGCGCATTGGCACAAAATCCCGCATCTTCGTGCGCCGCGCTGTCGATAATACATGGACGCTGAATGGAACTGCTGTGCCTGAAGTTGCCGGTGCTCAGGACGTCGACTTTGGGTTCACACCTGCGACCATGACATTACCCATCCGGCGTCTGAAGCTTGGCATCGGGGAAGAGGCCCAAGTCCTTGTGGCGCGGCTTGATCTGGAAAGCCAACAGCTTACGCCGCTGCGCCTTGTCTACCGCCGGACGGATGTAAACAAATACGAATGCGAGAACATGAAGACAGGCACCACTGCGCTTCTGAAAGTGGACAGCGAGGGCATTGTAAAGGACTACAAGGGACATTGGAAAGCGCAGACCTGAAGCGGTCAGGGACGACGACAGCATTCAGGATGGTCGCGGGTTGATGCGCGGTTTTTGCGGCCCTTAGAGCCAAGCCAATGCCAGTGCCGCCAGCACAAGGTATCTGGTTCCCTTTGCAATCGTGACAAGGATCAGAAAGGGGACGAGTGGCTCTTTCATAAGGCCTGCAACGACGGTCAGCGGATCACCAACAACAGGAAGCCAACTGCCCAAAAGGGACCACCGGCCATAGTGCCGATACCAGCCTTGCGCGCGCTCAAGCTGGTGCTCCGAACTTGGAAACCAGCGTTTGTGTTGAAACCGAAGCAGGTATCGACCGAGATACCAATTTATGACAGATCCCAAGACGTTTCCCGCTGTGGCGACAAGGATCAGGATCGATACCGGGTGCGCTGCGGCCAACAACAGCCCGACCAGCACCGCTTCGGACTGCATTGGAAAGATCGTCGCCGCCACCAAGGCTGAACTGAAAAGGCCGATATATGCGATCATGTTTCAGTCACTGCCCACTGCCGGCATTGTAAAATGCGTCGAATTTTTTGAAATGAGAGACGGGATTTCCCCGGATATTGTGAATGCCGAACGCGCTATTTATTCGGAGTGATAGACAGACAGCACCCTCATCCGGCTTCCATTCTCAGTTCAATAGCATCAGCAGGCCCGAAGTCTCAATCAGCAAAACAGGACATGCGTCACATGGTGTTTGGCACCGAACAGAAATGGCTGGGGTGCCCGCAGATGCCACAATCGGGTGTCTCACTGGCTTGCGATCCCTCTGAACAAAGTGGAAATCGCCCCCAGCAGTAAACGGCTGTCGCCTTTTTTGCCGATCAAAAGCGCTACAACAGCAAACAATTGCCGATTTCAGTGTGATTTTGATTGGCGGACGGAATTCTCGGAACTTCACTGCATTTGCTTTGGTTTGCCAACACCTGCGTGAAACAGGCGGAAAATCTGCTTGCCCGAAACGCAGCTGAAAAACCGAAGGAACATTGATATGTTTACGAAAATGAAAAAGTCGGCTCTCGCAGCCAGTGTCAGCCTGATCGCTCTGGGCAGCACAGCCTTTGCCATGGACGCAACGTACAAAGTATCTGTGATTGACGTTGAAGCATCCATGTCAGCGGCTGAGGGCAGCAATGCGATGGCGCTTTACCCCGATATCACAACCGACATTCAGGCAGCAGTCGCCAGCCGCGTGACAACCAGCGATGACGCGGGCGATCCTGAAATTCGCATCGACATTCGCAAAATCGCGCTGAACGGTGCTGCGATCTTGCCCGATACGAAAGAGTTCAATGAGCTGGAAGGCGTGGTTAACATCACGGGTCCTCAAGGGGCAGACGGCGGGTATACGTTCCCCATCAATATCGCCGCCTATACCGGAGACCAGATTGTTCCCGAAGGCTATATTGCCGTGCTTCCCTCCGAAATGGACTTTTATGAGGCGATGGTAAATTCTTTTGCGGACTCGGTTGCAGAAGGCCTGGATAAACTCAATCCAAGCGGCACGGACACCAAAGGCTGAACTCACAAGAGTTTGGCATCGAAGGGGGCCGTTCGGTCTGACAGCTTCGATACCAATACGTGACGATAAGCTGAGAATGGTTCGGGTTGCTTCGACAGTACCAACGGTTTTGCGTAATCGCAAAAGGCGATCTGCCGCCTATACCCTCTCGTGAGGGTTGCAAGTCGCTTTGTATTATAGACTATTATCGGTTGGTGGCCATAAAATCTATGGATCCTCCAACCGGTCCTGACGCAGACGCAAATTTGGCGAAAATTCGATTGGTAAGAAGATGGGAACTATTCTTGGCACCTGATTTTATCATCGGAGGGGCCCCGAAATGCGGTACAACTTCACTGCATCAAATGCTGGACCAGCATCCGGACATCTGGGTCGCCAGAAACGAATTGTACTTTTTTGACATGGATGACCCGATCGCGCATGGCGACTTTCTTGAGGTCCAGGGAAATGATTTGTCATGGCGCGATCCCGAAGACCCGACATTTCAGGATTGGTACCGAAGCCGATTTGCAGAAGCACCGGACGGAAGTCTGATCGGTGAAGATACAACGACCTATCTGATGTCCGATGTTTCAGCCCATCGCATCAAAGCGGCGGATCAGAACGTAAAGATAATCTTTATGCTGCGCGATCCGGTAAAGCGTGCTTTTTCGCAATATTGGCATCTTTTGCGCAGTGGGCGAACGCATTTGACATTCGAAAGGGCGCTGAGCCAGGAGCCGTCTATCATCCTTGGATCAACCTATGCGCCTGCCTTGCGGGAATTCCGCGACGCGCTTGGTGCGGCGCGTGTTCACGTCGTCTTGTTTGAGGAATTCAAAACAAACCAGCAGAAAGTGATGGACGGCGTGACTGACTTTCTCGGGCTCGCGCCCGTTTCAGTTGGGGCCATCGATACATGGCACAACAAAACAAAGTATCCCGCAAAGATGAAAACGCTACTGCGCCTGAATCGTGTGGGGCGACTTCTGGTTAGATACCGGTACAAGCGACACTTTGGCGGGGAAGTACGGCTTTGGACGCGGATTGCGCATAAGGCGTACCGGCACTGGTTCCGCTTCGTGGCGCGCCGCATTTTGACCCAGGATCATCCGCCATCCGAAATGCAGGCAAGAACACGCGCATACCTGACCCGACATCTTTCGGACCGCAATGCCGGTCTTTCGGCGCTGCTGGGGAAAGATTTGAGCCAGCACTGGCCGGGTTTTTCGCAATGACGCATGGGGTCGGAAATTCAGCTTGGCTGGGCGCTGCACCCGCAACTGATGGCCCGCTTGTGACGCCTCGGCGAATTGCCGCGTAGGCTTTGCTTGCTGTTTGTCTGATACCCCGCGCGGACATAGTTTCGCCCAGGGCAAAGTGCCTCTGTAGAACAGGACCATCCGCGATATGAAAAGCCATTCAGGACGCCTAATTTTGATTGCACTCGCCCTTGCGGTGTCGCTGAGCGGGCAGTCACATGCGCAGGCGGGGTCGTCGTTCTTTGAGCCGTTTGATCGCTTGTCCAAAACCCGATGGTTCACGTCGAGCGGTTGGGCCAATGGCAAGCACCAAAGCTGTTTATGGCACAAGGATCGCGTTGAGATTGCGAACGGAAAGCTTCTTTTGTCGCTCACTGCCGATGCCAAGGAAGATCGGTCCCTTAGCTGCGGCGAAATACAGACGAAGGCGCGCTATGGATACGGAACATACGAGGCACGCATGAAAGTGCCCTTTGCCCGCGGGATGAACGCGAACCTGTTCACCTTCATTGGCGCACCGCAGGATCGCCCGCATAACGAGATCGATTTTGAATTTATCGCGCCGCAAGGCCCGAAACTTCAGACCAATTTTCACACGGCAAAGAATGGCGAGAACACGGAATTTCTGGCAATGCAGAACGATGGCGAGTTTCGCAATTACGCCTTCATCTGGGAACGGGACCGCATTCGCTGGTTCATTGATGGCAAGTTGATCCGCGACGTGCGAGCAGGCACGCTGCCCAATGAGCCGCAAAAGATCTACCTCAGTTTATGGTCGACCGACACACTTGTCGATTGGATGGGATCGTTCGATCAGGGATCAGCGCCACAGACCCTTGCGGTAGACTGGCTGGCCTATACCGAACAGGGTGCTGAGTGTGGGTTTGAGCAATCGGTGCTGTGTCTGGACGGGGTAGATGTGGCGCAATGACGGCTCTGAACATCTACGGGGCATCGACGCAGACCGCGCTGGATCGGGGCGTAAGACGCCTGCGGACAGATGAAGACCGCCGGTCGCGCCCCTGTTCAAGATTTCTGATGAACGGGATGGCGAGGGCGCAATTTCGCCTACTGATTGAACATCACAAAAGGCCACAGGTCCCAAATCGCTGGTTCTTCTTGATTTTACTGGTTAAACTGAGGGTACTTGAAAGATATGGCAGAGCCAGCCGAGGCCGACCATCCAGCAGTTCAAAAAGCGTTGGATGTGTCGCATTTGCTGTCAGTAGGCAGCCGAAGTGGACCCGAGGCATCTGGATCTGGCAGCCTTTGAAGACAGTAGGGTATGGACTGTAGATCAGATGAATATGCGTCAGGCCACGATCGTCGACCCAAATCAGAACACGGCATACACCGTGCCAGCAATTGCGCTTTCCATGATCGTCTTTGCCTATTCGGTCAATTTTGGCCCGCTTTCAATTCTGGCCTTCTATGCATGCTGGTTGTTGCCCTTTCTGATCGCACCACGGGTGCTGATCGGCAGGTTTGGGCCGGTCCTGCTGCTTTTGACGGTGCCGTTCTTTTTTGCGCTGTCGCTGTTGTGGAGTGATGTGCCTGCCACCACTCTGCGTTCCGCGATCCAATATGGTATTACATTCTTTGCCGGACTGGTTGCTGCGCGGATCACATCCATGGCGAACCTTGCGCTTGGCGGCACGATTGGTGGGCTTCTTGTGCTGCTCTATTCGGCAGTGAATGGGGGGTATTCCTACGACTATATCGACGGTGATTTTGCCTTTAACGGCGCATTTTCGTCGAAGAACCAGCTGGGTTATTTTGCGACGCTTTCGATCCTGTTCTCCTTGTCACTGGTCTGGATCTTCCAAAGCCAAAGGGCGTTACAACCCTTGGCCTTCCTTACTGCCGGGGCTGGCCTGATCATGTTGTGGATGTCAGATTCGGCGACATCGCTGCTGTCTGCTTTTGCAGCCTTCGCCGCGATCCTGTTCATGGGCGTTGTGTTGATGCTGGCACCGTGGCTTCGGCGGGCCGCTGTTTTTCTGGTGCTGATGGGCAGCGTTGCGATGGGGTTTGCCAGCTATCGCTTGGGCGCATTCGACGCGGTGCTCGCCGCTTTTGGCAAGGATTCAAGCCTGACGGGGCGCACCTATCTGTGGAGCGAGGCGCTTGAGTTCGGCGCGCAGCAGCCAGTTCTGGGTCTTGGATACAACGCCTTCTGGAGCCACGGACGCCCCGCGGCAGAGCTGCTTTGGGAAGAGTTCTATATTACGGCCCGGACCGGGTTTCATTTTCACAACCTGCTTATCGAAACCTATGTTGGGACCGGGCTGATCGGATTGGCGCTGGTCGGGGGGCTTTGTCTCTTGTTGTTTGTCATGCCGCTGAGCGCGGCGCTCGGGCGCGGAAGGGCTGGATCGCTGATATTGCTGTCAGGGCTGGCGATCCTGTTTCTTGTAAGATCCGCAGCGGAGGTCGATTTCATCACGCCGCACACGGCTGGCACATTCCTGGTGGCCTTCGTGCTTTTGCGGCTGTTTGACCACAATCACAACCACAGCATTCGTCACGTGACGGATACGTCCAAGCCCATGCAGCGGCTTCGGCATCCGTCACTGGGCACCTTGAGCGGGGTCGTTCAATGACCACCTGCAAGCTTACGGAGTTTATGCAATGACAAGACCGGTTCAGGAAAGGCGCATTACATGGACGAAGGACAACGTGCATCCCCTCGGTGGGTACCGCGATGAACTGCGGGTGGACGTGGGCAGCATGGTGCGCGCCATGCGGCGGCAGTTCCGTCTGGTGATGATCTTTGCAGCGATCGGTCTGGTTATTGCGGTTCTGATGATACTAGGTTCCGTACCTCGGTACACAGCCGCTGAAACGGTGCTGCTGGACGAACAGCGCGCAGATTTGCTTAACGAAGTGTCGCCCCTGCCAAATGCCGTGCGTTCCGATACTGCGGTCCAGAGCGAGATTGAAATAATCAGATCACGTGCGCTTGCCTATCAGGTTGTTGATCTTCTGAACCTTGATGAGGATGCCGACTTTCTGTCACCCCCGGTGGGTGCCACACAACGGGTGATCGGTGCGGTGTCTTCGCTGACCGACCCGCTGGCCCGGCTTCTCACACCCGCGCCTACGGTGTCTGGGACGACAACCGACGGGGACAGCGCCGAGCGCACGATACCGATGCTGGGCTCTGATCTGGTGGTGACTGACCGGGACCGCGCGGCAAACATCTTGCGTGATCGTTTGAATGTCTCGCGTCTGGGCCGCAGCCTTGTCATCGAAATCAAATTTGCAGATTTTGAACCAAGGCGGGCGGCCCTCATCGCGCGCGGGTATGGATCGGCTTACGAGAGCTTTCAGCTTGGGACCACGGATGAGATAGCGGCCAAGGCAGAAAACTGGCTTCGCGAGCGTCTTGACGTGCTGGAACGGAAAAGCACCGAAGCGGCGTCGGCCGTGTATGAGTTTCGCGCCGCCAACAATCTAGTGCAGGTGCGCGGAAACCTGCTGACCGAACAACAACAGTCTGAACTGGCCAGTAAGTTGATGACCGCAGCTGCCGATGCCGCCGAAGCCGAAGCGCGGCTTGAAAGCGTGGAGTCGCTGCTGGCCCGTTCCAAAAACGGAGAAGAGATCATCGTGGTGCCGGTCGTTGGCGGGCAAATCGGGGCAGACACCGACGCGCTGCGCCGCGATTATCTGGATGCGCGCCTGCGCTATCGTCGTCTGGTCGATCAGTTTGGAGCAGAGCATCCGCAGGCCCAACAACTCAGCGGCAGCATGGCTCTGCTCAAGGAGGCCATCGAGGTTGAGCTGGAACAGGCAACCGAAGCATCGCGTGTGGCCTACAACATTTCGCGCAGCCGAGAGGAATCACTGCGCACCGATCTTCAGGCAATCACCGGTACATCCGACGAAAACCTTGCCCTGCGCGGCAGGTTGCAACAGCTTGAAGCGATTTCGGAAACCTATGCTCAGGTCTATCGCGACTACCTCGCACGGCTTGAGGTAACAATGCAGCAGCAAGGGTTCCCCATCGCTGCAATCAAGATCATTTCACCCGCAGAAGTGCCAAAAAGCGCGTCCAGCCCGCGCAAAAAGGCGATGCTTCTTGCGGGCCTATTGCTGGGCGGCATGCTGGGTGTTCTGATCGGAACGGCACGGGAATTGCTGCCGAAACCGGTCCGCAAGATTTCTACCTTGCGTCAGGAGGTTGGCATAAATTGTGCAGGACTGCTGCCAGGTGAAAAGAGCCGTGACGACGCAGGGTGGAAGCCCACGCGTTTGCGCACCATCGAACGGCTGGCGCAGGCATGCGAGGCAAACCGCCAGAAGCCGGGTGGCTTGCTGGTCGCAATCGCGCCACTGTCACCGGGGTTGGAAGATCACCATGCTCTGCCTGCAGCACTGGCAGCGCACCTGTCCCACAACGGTACCCGACGCGTATTGCTTATTCATGAAGAGAAGTTGCCACCGGAGGCCATTCCGGGGCCGAACGCGAAGGGTCCGGAAACCGTGCTCCTGCAGAAGGTGCTGGAAAGCTGGTCCGAGCAAGCGGGCACAGAGGCCAGCGATGTCGACTTGAACATGATGGCCAAGTTTCTGCGCGATGAATTCAGCTTTGTCCTTGTCGCCCTGCGGCCTCTTAGTCTGGCAGAGCAGTCAGACCCCCATTCATGGAGCTATGACAGCACAATCCTGCGCGTGCCCTGGGGGCAGGTATTGCCGGGTTTCGTCACAGATGCGCTGATGGATCATCCCAGGTTCCACAGCTCTCTGGCGACCACCGTTCTTGAAGATGCAGAGCTGGCGACAGCGCGGCGGTACATCAGCGCTGGGAGTTACGAAGAGCTTGAGATCAATGCATAAGGCCGGGTTTACAGCGCAATTGTCAAAGATGGCTACAGGCATTGGCGTTGTACTGGCGCTTGGCTTGCACCCGGTCTTTCCCACGCAGGCCCTTGCGCAGTCTTCGACCGAAAACGAGATTGCTGCCGTTGAGATCCTCGCGCCACAGCAGACCATTGATATTCGGGTTGGACGCTGGGATCCGATTCAGGAAACCTATACCGCGTGGGAGGCGGTTGGAGGGGCATTCCTGATCAGCAGTTCGGGCACGGTGACGCTGCCATTGATAGGGAACATGCCCGCCGCGGGCATGACACCGGATGAACTGGGCGCAGGCATAGCGCAGCGCGTACAGGAGCGCATGGGATTGAATGACGAAATTCAGGCCATTGTGACCATTACAGAGTTTGCGCCAATCTATGTGATGGGGGATGTGCGGTCGCCGGGTGCCTATCCTTATGCGCCACAAATGACCGTGCTTCAGGCCCTCAGCCTTGCAGGGGGGATTGACCGGGCCAGCCCGGCATTGGTGCGCGGTGAACGCAGTGCACTGAATTCTCTTGGCACCTACCGCGTGATGGAGCTTGAATTGTTGCGACGTCTTGCAACGCTGGCGCGGTTGGAGGCCGAGGAAGCCGGTTCAGAAATGATGCCGCCCAAAGAACTTTTGTCAGCACCGCTTGGCGCTGAATTGATCGCCCAGGAGCAGCGGATTTTGCAGTCGCAGAAATCTGCCTTTGCATCCAGCCTCGCGCAGATAGATGAGCTTGAATCCTTGCTGCAGGAACGGATCAACAGCTTGAGGGTGCAGGCCGATCTGCGTCAACAGCAACTCAAATTGCTGGAGGAAGAACTGGAAAATGCCGCCGGCCTTGTGGAACGCGGCCTGACCACCGTTGCGCGTCAGAGCACCCTGCAACGCGACGTCGCCGATCAGCAGGTCCGGCTTCTTGAAGTCGATACGGCCCGACTGAATGCCGAACAACGGCTAAACGAGACGCGCCGCGACCGATTGAAATTGACGAACGAACGCAGCCGTGAACGGGTGCAGGGGTTGCAGGATCAGCGCGCAGCGATAGGAGAATTGCGTATAAGGATGGAGACCGAGGCCGCCCTTTTTGCAGAAGCGATGCGCACCGGAAACGGGTTGGTTGAGCTTTCGGTCATGTCGCCGCCCCAGTTGCAGGTCACGAGAATGCGTTCTGAAGGACCGACAACCTTTGCCGTGGGTCGGAATGATTTGTTGGAAGGCCGAGATGTCCTTGAAGTTGTGCTGGATGCTCCCAGTCCCAACGACAGCATTCCGGTGCGCAGACTGTCACCTGCGCAAAGCGGCGTCTTAGAGCAGGGAAGCCTGCCGGGGTCGTTGTCGGGCGCTGACAAGACGGACCCAGCCGCAGCCATCGCTGATATCCCGCCGACCTGAAGACATCAACGGATCAGTTGGATGATGGGGCGACCGGAGATCGCAGAATGTCCACAAGTCTGTCGATCTGCCAGTCTGGGACCATTTCTGGCCGTTCAGCATGTGCCAAAGCGGCGCGCGAGGCGGCGGCATATGCCAGTTCATCGTGCCAGAGCGTCCGCACGGCGCTTGCCCAGGCATCCACAGAGGCGTCTCTGTCCAACAGCACCCCGCCGGACCCTACCGCCTCCGGCAATCCGCCGATATTCGAGGCCACCACCGGAATGCCGCTGATCTGCGCTTCGGCAGCGACCCGCCCAAAGGCCTCTTCCCACTGGCTTGGCACCAGAACGAGACGCGCCTGATCATAGACCGTCCGCATGTCGTTTGTAGAGGGCCGCAAAGTGACGTTTGGCAGCGCCGCGATGCTGGCGATCAGATGCGCATCCTGATCCGGGGACAGGTCCCATCCGCGTACGAATACAAAAGGGATGTCAGGACATGCCGCTGCAATCTTTAGCGCGATATCGACACCCTTGTTGGGATGCGGATTGATGAATGTCACATTTTCGCGCGAGGAACTGACACGATATTTTTCGGCCTCGACCATTGGATGGATCACGACCGCTGATATACCATCGGTCTCGGCGAACTTCCGCGCCGTGAAATGCGAGTTCGCAATGAAACCGGTCTTTGTCAGCCCCGCCAGCGATCCACCAAGATCCTGGGTCTCGACGTTGCGCAGATAGATGAAAGTGCGGGTGTCATCGCGGTTAATCGCCTTTGCCAACGGCACCGGAAGGCGGGATTGGAACACAGCCACGTCTGGCTGAAATTCTTGGACGACCCGCGCCGCAACGGTTTCGGCGAACCAGGCGCGGAAGACGGGGTATCCCAGACTGTCATCGCGTACATATCCGCGCCGTGTCAGCTTGAGCAGAAGCCGCCCGCGTATGCCCAGCCAGCCTTCGCCAGTCAGACCGGCCAGCACCGCGACGGTATGACCCCGCGCCCTCAACCGTTTGGCCAATTCATGAGTGCTGGCCTGTGCGCCCCCGTACATCTGCGGCAGATAGGGGTGGGCGCTTCCAAAAAGGATGCGCATCTTCTGGTCTGGGTTGGGGGTGGGCGTGTCTGTCGCCAAACTCATAATATGCCATTCATAAAATAGGTTTCGTGGTCAGGGTCAGACCCAGTGTTCTGCGTACCCGTCCCACCGCACGTCTGCAATGAGCCGTTGCCAAGACCACCGCGCGTGGTGTTGCGCGACGACAAAACCGTAGGATCAAAAAATTGTGCGGATGGTTAATGCTGATAAGCGACAGACACCTTTCTTGAACGGACGCGAATCACCAACAGCGTCAATCTTGCGCCGTCCCAATGCGCTAACGGACTGCGCGAATCTTAACAATCAATCGGCTGATATGTGCATCAATTGGGTTTGAAAACAAAGAAATGCGCGGATTTTGAGCATTGATGTGCGGAATCTAACCGAAAGCCGACCCCTGCATCGGCGGAGCATTGCCTGCCGTAATAATGGCATTTGCATCAGAACCCATTGTCGTACCCTTATTACGGGAACTAATTTGCGATGAAACTGGATGGGGGTTCGGGTGCAATCGCGTGGGGCGTTTTAATCACGCTTCTGCTGCGATGGTCATTGCATTTTTGTACGGTGAGTTCGCGGGCCTGCGATGCCACCTACATGCGAATTGAGGATGGAGTCTGATGAAAACGATACAAACAGAACCCCCCCACGCTAAGGGCACACTGGCGTCAATTGCCCGCCCGCGTCATCTTGTTTGGGCCAATCCGACACATGCAGGTGCCCCTCTGGGCGGTTGGACCAAACGAAGTCTGGACGTTGCGGTCGCATTGATCATGCTTGTCATCTTCTCACCGCTCATCCTGGGGCTGGCGCTTTTGGTCTATCTCACGTCACCGGGTTCAATTTTTTACCGTCATCGCCGTGTAGGATATATGAATCGTTCGTTTTCTTGCGTGAAGTTGCGGACCATGGTGATGAACAGCGAAGAAGTCCTGCAAAGGCATTTGCAGAGATTCCCGGAAGCCCAACGGGAATGGGAAGAGACCTTTAAACTGCGCGAAGATCCTCGGGTCACGCCGGTTGGTCACGTTCTTCGCAAATTCAGTCTTGATGAATTGCCGCAACTCATCAACGTCCTGCGGGGCGATATGAGCCTTGTCGGTCCACGTCCCGTGCCCAACGAAGAATTGCAGCGCTATGGCCGGTCAAGCCGGTTCTATGTCAGGGCGCGGCCCGGCATTACAGGATTGTGGCAGGTGAGCGGTCGCAACAACACGACCTACAACCGCCGCATTGCGTATGATCGGGCGTATGTCACACGGTTCAGCACAGCCGCTGATATCGCCATTCTGGCGCAAACTCTTCCGGCGGCGATGCGCTCCGACGAAACCTCTTAATGCACCCAAAACCTGCACCGCACGTCCGTGCAGTATTTGTAAACGCCGCGAGGCACTTGAATGCACGGTAACATGGAAACCCTCCTCAGTGGCGCAAGGACCGCGCCACCGCCACACCCGGAGCGCATTCAAAGCCCGCCGCTGGTGTCTGTCATCATGTCGAATTTCAATGGCTCAGCCTTTCTTGAGGCCGCCGTTTCCTCGGTCTTGGGGCAGTCACACCAACGGCTCGAACTGATCGTTGTGGACGATGCATCTGAGGATCAAAGTCTGGAAATTCTGCAGCGGTTGGCGGCGTCCGATCCCAGGCTGATCCTGATCGCGCTTGATGCCAACGCAGGTCCTGCAAGAGCCCGAAATGCCGCGCTGAATGCTGCGCAAGGGGAATGGATTGCGATAGTAGATGCGGACGATCTCATTCATCCCCGGCGGATTGAGCGTTTGCTAGCCGCCGCTCAGATGGCGGGCGTCGATATGATTGCGGATGATCTGGTAAGTTTTGGATCCGTTACCGCAGCAGGCCAGACCCTGCTGAAGAATGTGCGGGCTGAGAAGCCGATGCGCATCACCTCTGCTGATTTGATCTACAGTGATACCGTGGGGGCCGGGGAGGGCTCCTTCGGATACCTCAAGCCAATGATAAGTAGCGATGTTCTGGGGCGGCTGCGCTATGACGAAACGCTTCGGATCGGAGAGGACTTTGACCTTTACGCCCGTCTTCTTTTCAGCGGTGCAAACTTTCTGATGCTGACCGATCCGACCTACCTTTACCGGCGACATTCCGGATCAATTTCACATCGGTTATCGGTGCCCACGGTCGAAAGCCTCATTAACGCGCATGACGAAATGGCAAAGCGTGAGCGCGTCAAACGCGCCGATGATACTGATTTGACAGACGCTCTTGCGTATCGCCGCACGCATCTTGTACGGGCGTTGCGCTATCAGCATTTGGTAAAAGCTATAAAGTCACGCAAAGCATTGAAGGCGGCGCTGCAGATCACGCGTCATCCATTCCTGTTGTTCGATCTGGCGGCAAGTCTTGCCGATCGGCTGAGCCGCAGAAGATCCAAAGCGAACCATCGCCCATTGCCTCTGGCACGCACCGTAGTGCTGGCGTCACCGGACCGGATGGCCCTGATCGATGCCCCGCTGGATGCTATTTTGATCCCGGTAGGTCTCGAAAGTGGCACTTCACACCGCGCACTGGCTTCCCGGCTTGCCAAGTTGGCGAGCCAGTCGCCGCTCAGCATCGTTGCAGAAGGCCCGGATGGATTGGACAGTCTGGGGTATGTGCCGGGCTGGCACACGGCACATCTTTTGCTGGATGCAAGCGCAGCCCGCGATGCAATCGTGCCCCCGGATGTCACACTAGAGGTCTTGCCGGACAGGCACTGATCAAGCGTGGTCCATGGGCAAAAGCAGCCTGATCCCTTGTTTCGGTGCTGCCTCACCTGCCATCGCGCTGAGTTTGAGTTTGTCACGCGCAATCTGATGCGCAATTGGCCAAAGCCGGTCGCGGTCCGCAAAGAGATACCTGATTGCGGCCAAGGACCCTTGCGCGCGGCGTAGGTCCAGAAACATCCGATGATCGCGCTTTCGGCGCACCTCGTCCAGATGCGCCTGCATGGCTCGGGCCAGGTCGGGGGGGTGGGTCCCCATTTCAAGATGTGAGTTGAGCTTGGCAGACAGATGTGCCAATTCCTGTGCCCCGTGTTGCGCGCTGAGCGACGTCTGGCGCACGACTGCGGCATATCCCGGACTGCGCGTGAGGGTCAGCCGCGCACCCGCAAGCAGCATTCTGACATAGAGGTCATAATCCTCACCAAGACGCAGCGACGGGTCATAGTGCAGATTATGGTGATTCAGAAACGCGCGGGACATGATGGGTTTCATAAACCCCAACTCGCCGCGGGCGACCCCAGTTTTGCGCAAATTTCCAAGCACAAATTCTGTCGCACTGAGCGGCGCAAAGGTTGGCCGATTTGCTGACCATTTCTGATGCAGGACCTCGTTGAGGTTTTCAGGCGCAACAAAGGCGATGTTATCTGCAACCATTTCGCCCCTGTCGGCGCAAAGCAATCGCCCAAGACGCCCCGGAAGGAACAAATCATCGGAATCCAGAACCGCCACAAAGTCAGAACTCGCGGCCTCGATGGCGCGATTGCGCGCCGCGCCGGGCCCCTGATTTTTATCGAACTGGATCACCCGCACGCGCGGGTCGCGCTGCCCCTCATCTTTGGCGACAGCGGACGTCTTATCGCGCGACGCATCATCCACAACAATGACCTCAGCCGTTTCAGGCTCCGACAGCGCAGACCGAATGGCCCGCGCAAGAGTGTCCTGCGCGTTATACGCTACAATGATGACTGTGACGCTTGGGGTCATAGGTGTCCCGATTGTGAAGCGGGCAAAGGACCCCGCATCCGTGTTCTGGGTAAGGCTAGAGGATGGCGTCGAATTGACCAAGGCTGCAGCGTGGGTCGGACCAAGCATGGGCGTGCTCCCGCCTGCGCGGCGCTGAAATTGCGCGTCCTGCGCCCAGCGGACCTACAGCTAATCCTGATTGGACTGGCGCAACTGCACGGTTGCGATTGTTCGGGGGTTCAGACGTCGTTTTCAGGTGATACCTTGGTCGAGTGCGGCTTGGGTTTGATCCCTTTGCGACGTTGAGTTGATCGTTTTCGATGAAAGGCAAGTATCGCAACAAGAGCCACATAGGCCAGTTGCACGACGATCACGACACCCAAGACAAAGACCAACAGCTTGCCCGTATCAAAACCGGCTGCGAGGCCAAAGACCACCGACGCCACAACAGCAATAATAAAACCAATAACAAAAAACGGAAATCGCATTGCTTCCTCAGTTCCTTTAGCGAGGTCGTAATACCCCCGCATATTCCAACGTTTATAGCGGAGATACTGGCAGCGACCATTGAAATTTGATCACAATTGGGTCTGAATTGCTGACAGCACAGTCCATATTGCGGTGAAGATGCGCGGGATACGGTGAATTCTTTATCTATTCTAAGGCACTACATAGATAATACGTTTTTCGAATGTTTTTGATGTGGCATCAAATGGGCCTTATGCGGATGTCGCGTGATCTGCAGTGCCGGCACCCTGACCGTAGATAATCACGTGCCGAAAGCCGATCAGCGACGCGATTGTGCCAAGATGAAGGGCCCCGCGCAGCAGATTTGCATTGCGCAGCGCGGGAAATGGCGATGCGAGTAGGGCAAATAAGGCGCAATAAACAACCTTGGCGCATGCGATAGGCAGGCGCACCAATCGCCCACACGAACCGTTTTGCCAGCGCAAGAGGCTGCCGTGGGTCTGACCCATTCTGAACCGCCGCTTGAGCAGCCAGGAAAAACGGGCACGAGACTGCGTAACCGGCTCATTAAGCCATGCGTTTGGCGCAAATGCCAATAAGGCCCCGTCCGCAACGGCCTCTTTGAAAAACGCAGTATCTTCACCACCCGAGACGCCGCGGTCCAAATCGAACCTGCGTCCTTTGAGAGGGGCGCTGGCCAGATCCATGATGACGTTGCAGCTGTGTCCGGCGATGGGTCGGCCATTCCGCCCGAGTTCAGGGATCGTATCGTGAATGCGCAGACGTTGCATCCATCCCGGCGTGCCGGGGGGATAGATCGCGCGGACAGGTCCCACCACAACATCCGCATCTCCCTGCGCCAGTCGCGTGACAAGCAAGTTTAGCCAATTGGCGGGCGCAAGCTCGTCGTCATCCATGTACGCAAAAATTGGCAGTTTCTGGCGGTTTGCCTCTTTCAACGCGGCGTTTCGTGCAATCGAAATATTCGCGGCAGGCGCATGGCGATAGACAACCTTATGGCGCGACTGCGCGGCGAACTTGTCCACGATGTCGCGCGCACTGGGCGTTGTGTCATTATCAACCACGATGATCGACAGGCGCAGGCCGTCGGGAAGCACCTGATTTTCAAGGCTGCGCAGCGTGTCGATCAGGGCAGGGCGCTGATATGTACAAACCCCGACCGCCACGTGTTCGGTAAAGTCGGTGACTGGCCTCTGCGTGGAAGGCGATAAGGCAACCGGTGTGGAGGCATTTGGTTTCACAAATAGTTGCCGCCAGAATCCGGCAGACCAGGCAAGATGCATCGCGGCAGCAATTGGTGCGGCGCTCAGCGCAAGCGGATCGCCCCGCGTCAGACTGAGCCTTACTGCGGCAATCAGGCAGGCCGTCAGCCAGATTGCGGCAGGGATACCAAAGACCGGTGACACCGGTGTCAGGGCAACCAGTCCCGCCAGCGGCGCAACTGAGATCATCACGATTTGGCGCAGCCGTGGCATGATGCGGTGTTTTAGGGTTGTCCGGGCCCGTCCGCGACCAAACTGGAAATACTGCCGGACTAGGGCGGCGATGGTTTTGCGCGGGACATAGTCAAGATGGGTTTCGGATGTCAGCCAGATCCGGCAACCGGCCCGTGCCAACCGCAGGTCAAGCTCCGCATCTTCGTTATGTGAAAAACTGCTGTCATAGCCCCCCACGGATCGGAAGGCATCCAGGCGCATCAGCGCGTGATGGCCATGGTCAACGAACCTTCCTGCCGTTCCAGAGCGATGGGCCGATCCGCCGTTGCCCAGACGCGAATTCTGCGTCAGAGCGATGGCGCGCTGCATCGGTGTTGATCCGACCGCGGTCATTGCAACAACGACACTTCCTGCGCCTGTTCGACCGGCTTCTGTGAGCAAAACATCCACGTAATCTTTGGGATAGTCTGAATGGGCATCCATACGAACCAGCCATTCAAAGCCGGCGCCAAAGGTGGTGACGGCAAGGTTGATGCCCGCACTTTGAAGGCGAGCCGGGTTGTTCAGCAGCAAGATATCAAATTGCGAGAGCGCGCTGATCCGTTCTTTGACGATATCGGGTGTGCCGTCGCTCGAACCACCGTCTACCACCACCATGCGCGTTGGTGCTGCGTCTTTCTGCCTCCGCGCCAGAAAGGGGGCAAGGCCAGTAATAACCTGCCCGATATGGGCCGCCTCGTTCAGCGTTGGCACCACAATCAGAATGCCGTTTTGATCCAGTTGATGATGGTGCTGCTGTCTGTTCGGTGCGATGCGGTTGACCAGCGCCTGTGCGTCCTGTTTGCTGACCACCCAAGTCTGTGGCGCAATGGCGATCTGAGCCTGCCGCAGGCGATTTATGGCAAGGGGATCAATCACGTCCAGCGCATCTAGAACGGTCGCCACGTTTGCTTTCTCAAGTATGAGTCCAATCCCAAGTTCGCGCAGACGTGTTGCGATTTCAGTGCCGTCAAGCGCGATCGGGGGCACCTGGTTCATCCCGCTTTCGTACAGCCGATTTGGCAAAAGCCAGTTGGAATTGCTGCCAGTGTCGTATTGATCAACGAGCCAGGCAAGATCGACCTCACCGTACATCCCGGCCAGATCGTTGGGATAGGTATAGGCCCCCCCAAATGACATATCGGGATTGGCGTCGATGATCGTGTGGAAGTCTGGCAACGCGTCGAGCGCTGGTCGGCCGCGCAGCGTGATCCGGTATCGGCCCGGGCGCGCACGTGTCAGCCGGTCAAGGCAATCGAGCGAAAAGGGGCATCTTAGAATACCGAACCAGCCAATGCGCAACGGCCTCGATGGCGCGAAGTCGCTTGGCTTGTGTCCTGTCTCGGCACTTGACGCGCTTGTCAGCAATACCTTGTTTTCAACAAGCAGAGCGGAGGCAGTGCATTGCCCATACGCTTCGAAATACGCCCGCAGAAAAGCAGGGGAAGACACGATGAGATGATCAATCCGCTCACACAGGCGACGCTCGATCCAGCGCAGGCTGCGGGCTTTCCACGTCTGCCCGATCAACAGCCGGTGTATATCAAGGACCTCATAGACCAGCGAAATTCGTGTGTTGTTTTGCAGGCGGCGGTGCAGCGGCACGGCCAGTGCAAGCATCTCAAGGTTCCGGCAAAGGATGACATCAGGACGCGGCAGATCCGCGAAGGTCGCATGCAGCCTTAGTCGTTGTCGCAGGATCGCCAGGACGCGCTGCCCCATTCTGGCATTGTGGGTCTGTCCCAACACCTGCGCAGGTTCGGGCAGGGCACCGGACCCGCGCCGGAAACCGGCAAGTGTGACCTCAGCCCCGCCGAGCCGCAGCATTTCAACTCGGCGCCAGATGGCAGGGTCATCAAGATCGTGCGCCAGATAAAGGATACGCATCATCGATGCCGCAAGCCTGCTTTGCGCCTGACAATCGAACTGACTATTTCTTCATTGTATGTCTTCATTGACCAAACCATTCTTTCGTAGCCAGAATTGTGTGTCGGCCAATGCCAAATCTTGAGCTTTGGGAGTGCGTAAGTCAGCCGATTTTGTCCATAGAATGAGCAAGAATCCCTCCATCAGGTTGATATAACCGTAGGTTGCAATATAATGCTGCAAAACTATACCCTCGATCTGCTTTGCGTGGATTCGCTGGCGGACTTTCGCTGTGCAATTTTGTCTCAGCTGTTCGTTTGGTGGATGCCACGTTGGCGGGAAATTGCTGAAAAAGATGCTGCGTGTGCAAAGGGCGGGCGTACAGCTGTGCGTTGTGTTCATGTCCTTCCATCGGCACAAGGCCGGAACAACGCAGAGAACGCATGAACCAGCGCGAACCCCAAGAGATCGTCGAAACCGTCGCCCACGAGAGCTATGGCAGCACCGTTGTGCGGGGCAGCCTGTTTACCGCCATTAGTCAGGGGGTGATGGTTGGCTGTCAGATCGGATCGGTCATCATCCTGTCGCGGCTGTTGACGGCAACCGATTTTGGTCTGATCGCGATGATTGGGCCGGTCATCGCGTTTCTGTCGATGTTCAAGGAAATGGGCCTGCTGCAGGCTGTCATACAGAAAAAAACGCTGACCTACGGACAACTTAACGCGTTGTTCTGGATCAACATCGGTCTTAGCCTCGCCTTGACGGTCCTTCTGATCATGATGGCACCCCTGATTGCGCGGTTCTATGACGAGCCGGATTTGACTTGGCTTATCCGTATCATGGCCCTGAACATGACCATCACAGCGCTGGGCGCACAGCATTTTGCGCTTCTTAACCGCCAGATGGTTTTTGGACGGATCGCGATAAATGCAAGCGTTGTGGCCATTTGTACGCTTTCGGTGTCAATCCTGTGGGCACTGGTATCGCCGACGCCTTGGGCCCTTGTTGCGGGTACCGTTGCGGGCGGCGTAATTGGCACGGCGATGGTCTGGGTCTGGGTGCCGTGGGTGCCGTCACGCCCCGCAATGGCACCCGGCACCGCCGATCTGGTCGGCTTCGGCGCAGGCGTTACAGGTTTCAAGCTGGCGAATTTCTTTTCACGAAATCTCGACAATGTTCTGATTGGCCGGGTCTGGGGCAGCTCGGCACTGGGGTTTTACGACCGCGCCTATAAACTGCTGCTTTTTCCGCTGAATCGTGTGGCACAACCGCTGTCGCAGGTGATGGTGCCGGTCCTGTCGCGGATGCAGGACGAACCGCATCGGTACGCCCATGCTTTTTTCCGCGTCTTCGGGCTGATGCAGCTTGCAATCCTGCCGGGTGTTGCCGCGATGACCGGACTGGCAGACACCGCTGTTCCTTTTCTGTTGGGCGCACAATGGGCGGACAGCGCACCGATTTTCGCGGCACTTGGGATTGCAGGTCTGGCACAACCTCTGGCGAACCCGACGGGTTGGCTTTTTGTCAGCCAAGGACGCACAACCGAAATGGCCTGGTGGGGCCTCGCTTCTGCGGTGGTCACCTGCGCGGCCTTTGGCTGGGGCGTGCAGTTCGGCGTTCTGGAGCTTGCGATGGCCTATGCAGCGGTCACGATAGTGAAGCTCGTTCCGCTTTGGCTTCTTGTTACCAGAAAAGGACCAATCAGGCAGGGCAGCATCCGCAAACGCATCCTGCCCGTTTTTTGTGCAGGGCTTGTTGCCTACGCGTCCATTCTGTTCCTGCGGGACAGTCTGCCCGACCCAGCTTTGCTGAAACTACTGGGTGGAGTCCTGCTTTGTTATGCCGTTTTTGCGGGCTGTCTGACGCTGAGCCCGTTTGGCCGCGAAATCCTAATAGATGTGAAGATGCTCCTCATTAAGGCAGTTAGAAAAATCCGCCAACGCACAACAAAGAGCGTCATATGATCCGTTACGCAAAATACAGAGCCGCGCGCCCGCGCACGCATGCCTGCTGCGGAAATCCCGAGGTGGAGGCATGCGAATGGGCCGTTTGAGAGACATCAAAACCATGCTTGGCTGGCAATTTGCGCCCGCCAGAATGATTGAGGCGTCACACCCCAAGGCCGATCCGGCGCTTGACGATGTTTACATGAAACGCGGTCTTATTCTGATCCACATACCAAAGAACGCTGGTACCTCAGTTGAGGATGCGCTTTTTGATTACCGCGTGCGCCATCGGACCTGGCAGGAGATCAGGGACAACTGCCCGATGGCGTGGGCAGCGCTTCCCAAACTCGCAATCTTGCGTGATCCGGTGGACCGGTTTCTATCGGCCTATGATTTTTTGAACTCAGGTGGTCGCAATGAGATGGACCGCAGTTTTGGTGCGCGCATGATTGGACAAAAACCAATCGAGATCTTTCTTGAAAAGTTTTCGTCGAATAATAGATTTCGGAACACGACCATGGGGTATTTTCATTTCCGCAGGCAGTCTGATTTCATCTGTGACGGAGAGGATGTTATGGTTGATCATCTGATCCCGTTTCATTTGATGGCCGAAGGTCTGGTCAGAATAGCCGGAATACGGCCGCAAGCTTTGGCGCATGCGAATAAGACAACGGGTAAGCGCACGCAGAGATCTGATCTGCCGCAGGCATCTATCGACCAGATCAATCGATTTTACGCGGCAGATGTGGCTCTGTTCGCGAAAGCCTGCGACGTCTGGGATACCGTGGACGGGTTGCACACCAGAGACCGCGGGGCCCTCGGATAATGAAATTGTTTACCAATCTGAGCATCACCAACACGTCACATCGCGCAGTCAGACTGCGCCAATTTCCAAGGGTCTAAACATGCGTATTCTTTTTGCAGGTGGAAATGGCTGGTTGCCCGAAGCCAGCGGAGGCACCCAGAACAGCACGGATCACCTGATCCGCCAGAGCATTGCGCAGGGTCACGATTGCGCCGTCTATTGCGGGTTTTCCGGTCGTGGGATGTTTGGTTTTCGGATGCGTGCGCAGCGCAAGATGACGGGCCGGCTGTTCAGTGTGGACCGCACTCAAGGCTATGAGGTCATGCGCACGTGGGAACCCCTTGACGAAGTGCGGATCGCTTCGGCGGTACAGCGCTTCCAACCCGATGTTGTGGTCATCCAGACCCGTGGCTCAGCTGGTTTGGGGCACAAGTTTGCGAAACTTGGTGTGCCGGTCGTGCTGTATTTGCGCAATGTCGAATTTGAAGAGAACGAAGGGGATGTCAGCACAATTCCGGGCGCGCGTTTTATCGCCAATTCCGATTTTACGGCCCAAACCTATCATAAGACCTATGGCATTGATTGTACGGTGATCACGCCGACAATCGACTTCGATAAATACAGGTGCGAAACCACAAAAGAGTTTGCGACGCTTATCAATATTCATCCCAAAAAGGGCTATGCGGTGGCGCGCGACATGGCGCGTGCCTGTCCGGACATTCCGTTCCTTTTTGTGGAGGCCTGGACCCTGTGGGAAGGCCTGTTCAAAGAGGTCATGGCTGAATTGGACACCTTGCCAAATGTGACCTTCATGCGCCGTACATCGGATATGTCGACGATCTATGGGCGCACGAAAATTTTGCTGGCACCGAGCCAATGGGAAGAAGCCTGGGGGCGCGTCGCCTCAGAGGCGCATTGCAGTGGTATTCCGGTGATTGGCTCTGACCGGGGCGGGCTGGGACAGGCGATCGGGCCGGGCGGCATCGTTCTTGCCCATGACGCGCCGATTGAAGAATGGGTTGCAGCCCTCAGGACGCTGTGGTCCGACAATGCCGCCTATGAAGAGCTGTCGGAACGCGCAGTTGCCTATGCTAAACGTCCCGAGCTTGATTTCCATCGGCAACATGAGACGTTCATGTCCGTACTTCAAAGAGCTGTGCAACAACCGGACGTGCGCAGCCGTGCGTGATGCCTGTGTCCGAGGTCAGCACGGAGGCGGCTTTTGAAAATATGTTTTAGCGTCTCAAGCTTTCCGGCCATCTCGCAAACTTTTGTCACCTCGCAAGTCCTTTATGCCGTGCGGATGGGATATGAAGTGACGGTTGCCTGCAAGGTCTTTGATCCAGACACCCCTCTGTCACCCGACGCGCGCGACCTGCTTGACCGGGTGCGTATTGTTGTCTGGCCGCCGCAAAAACCATCCATTCTGCGGACGTTGCCAACCGCCCTTTTTGACCGCCTGGTCGCACGGCTGGATCGTTTGGCCTGGCGACGGCAGATCGACAGCGAAGTGGTCATTGCGCATTTCGGCTATCGCGGTGCGGCGGTGGCGCGGGCGCAACGCGGATGGGCCAACCGCCCGCTTTTGGTGACCGTTTTCCATGGCCGTGATGTCAGCGTGGAATACCAGCGAAATAAAATGGCGCGGTACCGTGATCTGTTTGCCGACGGGGATCTGCATCTGACGGTCAATGCGCCCTTCGCCAGGCACCTGATCGACTGCGGAGCACCAGCAGACAGGGTCGACACGCACCACCTTGGTATCCCGGTCGAGCACTATGACTTTGCACCGCCCGCGACAGGTAAATCGCTGCTTCTCTTGAGTGTCAGCAGGCTGGTCGAAAAGAAGGGGATCAATGTGGCCATCGACGCGCTTGCATTGCTTCGCGACAGCCATCCCGAAATCGACTGGCGTTATGATATCGGGGGTGACGGCCCGCTGGAAACGGAACTGCGGGAGCAGGTGGAGCAAGCGGGGCTTCAGGACCGTATCCGTTTCTTGGGGGTTTTGTCGCATGAAGATACCCTCAACCGGATATCACGTGCTGATTTGCTGCTTGTGCCCAGCGTCATCGCGCATGACGGAGATAAAGAGGGTATTCCCGTCACGTTGATGGAGGCGATGGCACTTGGCACGCCGGTATGTACTACGCGCCATTCTGGCATACCGGAGCTTGTGACCCATGGCGAAACCGGATTGCTGACAGAGGAGCATGACGCAAAGGGATTGCGTGACAATATTTTGGCGCTTGCACTTGATACCGATAAAGCGATGGTGTTGGCGACAGCGGCGCGACGCAAGATTGAACGCGATTTCAACGAAGAACGTCAAAACGCGCAGTTGCTGGAGCGCTGTCAGATGCTGAGCAAAGCCATATTGTAATGTTATCGCTTTTATCCGAGTCATAATTAATACTCGGGTTCCGTTTGTATGGCATTCGCCCGCTTCCTACTTCGCAAATCCATTGACTTGTGTTGGCACTCTACGCACCCGGCAATCGCTGCGCCGCAGTGTGGGGCGATATTTCCGTTTCTGCCTTTCCGTTACGACATAGCCCCTATGCATTTTTTGCGGGTTGGAAGCTGATGTTGTTAGCGCTATCTCTGCAGTGCGGCATAAATACTGCGCCGCAGCAACAAGAAAGGAAATACACCATGTCAATGGTAGCTTCCCAGAACAGAATGTGGTCAAAGACCACCCCCGGCAGCCTAAAAGCGTATTTTGCT
Organism: Sulfitobacter sediminivivens; assembly: GCF_042611115.2. Classification (NCBI taxonomy): domain Bacteria; kingdom Pseudomonadati; phylum Pseudomonadota; class Alphaproteobacteria; order Rhodobacterales; family Roseobacteraceae; genus Sulfitobacter; species Sulfitobacter sediminivivens. Next base: position 149,986 of record NZ_JBHGAR020000006.1, on the reverse strand, counting down.
GACCTGATAACTGGGGCCAAAGTCGCGAAAGCACGCCGCGCCAGATACCGTGAAACCTATTCCGAGTTGAGCGCGCTGTCCGACCGGGACCTTGCCGACATCGGAATTGCCCGGTCGTTCATCAGGCGCCTTGCTATCGAAGAAAGCATGAAGGTTACAAGCGCATGACCGACACCGTCAACATCTTGCCCCGATCCGCCCGGCGGACCGCATTATTGCCGAGCACACTTGTGCAGAGCATCGCGGGTTTGACGATCAGGATCGGCAAAAGCGTTGGCCGGTTTGGAAAAGTCCTGCAGGTCAGCAGAATGGAGTCCGTTTTGCGCGCGATGAGTGACAGTGAGCTTGACGCCATCGGCGTTGAACGCCGCGATATCACGCAACATGCGCACTATTTAATCGGCTGCTGATCGGGCAAATTTGAATCTGGGGCGAGAAACAAAAGAAGGTTCTGCCCCACTCGAAACTCAGTGTCCAACCCAACGCGGACTTGCGCTGACAGGCCCCGGGTCCTCGCTCCTCCCAGAGTGTTCCGGGTGCTAAAAATTAACGGTCATTCCTCTCAGGAACCCGATATGATCAGGGCTGGCATCCTCACCTCCCCCCAAGGATGCCGGCCCCTTTTCCAATCAAAAATTATGCTGTCAGATCAGGGGTTAGTCCGCGACCTTGACCCAAGCCGCATTACGCGCACTTGAGCGTTGGCAGGCGTCGATAAAGGCTACCCCCCTAAGTCCGTCCTGCACCGTTGGAAAGAGTACGTCAGCCGGCACATCATTGCCTTCCCGGTGTGCGGTAATGGCATTTGCAGCCTCGGTATAGATGTTCGCGAACCCTTCAAGATACCCTTCGGGATGGCCCGGCGGCACGCGGGTTACACGGCCCGCCGCACCGTCCGACCCGGCACCACCGCGCGTGATCAGGCGTCTGGGGGCACCGAACGGCGTGTGCCAAAGTTGATTGGGGTTTTCCTGGGCCCATTCAAGCCCACCCTTGGAGCCGTAAATCCGTAACTTGAGCGCATTTTCATTGCCGGGGGCGACCTGCGAAGACCACAACATGCCCTTTGCGCCCCCGTTCCAACGCAGCATGACATGGCAATTGTCATCAACGCGGCGGCCCTCTACAAATGTGTGCATATCAGCGGCCAGTTCAGTCACATCCAGACCTGAGACAAAACAGGCGAGGTTATAGGCGTGTACGCCAATGTCGCCGATGCAACCCGCCCCTGACTGATCCGGGTCCGTGCGCCACTGCGCTTGTTTGTTCTGTTCGTCTTCGGTCAGCCAATCCTGAGCATATTCGGCCTGAACCATGCGAATGTTGCCCAGATCGCCATTCGCCACCATCTCGCGGGCCTGACGGGCCATGGGATAGCCGGTGTAATTATGCGTCAGAACGAACAACGCCTCAGACTTTTCCGCCGCTTTCACCAGCTTGCGGGCATCGGCAAGGGTTGAGGTCAGTGGTTTGTCACAGATCACGTGAATGCCGCGTTTCAGAAACTCGCGGGCCGCCGGGTAATGCAGGTGATTTGGCGTGACGATGGCCACCGCGTCGATCCCGTTTTTCAGGCGGGCCTCACGTTTGGCCATCTCGATATAATCCCCGTAGGCACGATCATCCGCAATGCCCAGATCAGCGGCACTGGCACGTGATTTTTCGGGGGTCGAGCTGAATGCGCCCGCGACCAATTCGAAACGGTCGTCGATGCGGCTGGCGATGCGGTGTACCCCGCCGATAAAGGCATCGCGCCCGCCGCCCACCATGCCAAGCCGGATGCGGCCCGTGTTTTGATCGGATTTTCCAGTGATCGCCATCAGCCCAGCCCCAGCATTTTACGGTTTGCCCCTGCATCTGCACCGTCTTGGGTGAAGTCGTCAAACGCCTTTTCAGTCACCCGGATGATGTGATCCTTGACAAATTCCGCGCCTTCGATTGCGCCATCTTCGGGATGTTTGATCGCGCATTCCCATTCGACCACGGCCCAGCCATCAAAATTGTTGGTGGCCATTTTGGAGAAAATTGAGGCGAAATCAACCTGACCATCGCCCAGTGACCGGAACCGCCCGGCGCGGTTTTCCCAGGATTGAAAGCCGCCGTACACACCTTTGCGGCCCGTTGGATTGAATTCTGCATCCTTGACATGGAACATGCGGATGCGGTCCTTGTAGATGTCGATGTTGTCAAGGTAATCAAGGCATTGCAGCACAAAGTGCGACGGATCATACAACATATTGCACCGCGCGTGCCCGTTCAGACGCTCAAGAAACATCTCAAACGTGTCGCCATCATGCAGGTCTTCACCGGGATGAATTTCATAACAGACATCGACGCCGTGTTCTTCAGCGTGCTCCATGATCGGCCGCCAGCGGTTGGCCAGTTCATCAAAGGCTTCGTCAACCAGCCCCGCAGGGCGCTGTGGCCAGGGGTACATATAGGGCCAGCACAAAGCGCCCGAAAACGTGACCGTCCGATCAATCCCAAGGTTGCGCGAGGCGGTGATGGATTTCATCACCTGATCCACGGCCCATTCCTGACGGGCCTTGGGATTGCCGCGCACCTCTGGGGCTGCAAAGTTGTCAAATGCGGTGTCATAGGCGGGGTGCACCGCCACCAGTTGGCCTTGCAGATGCGTCGACAGATCGGTGATCTCAACACCGTTTTCACGGGCCTGGCCCGCCACCGTGTCACAGTAATCCTTGCTTTCCGCCGCCTTGGTCAGGTCAAAGATGCGCCCATCCCATGATGGAATTTCGACGCCTTTGTAGCCCCAGTCAGCAGCCTGTTTGGTGATGCTTTCCCAGCTGTTGAATGGTGCCTCATCGCCCGCGAACTGTGCCAGAAACAGGCCTGGCCCTTTGATGGTTTTCATGATGTTCCTCCCAGTTAGACTTGTCTGTTGATGTCGAAATCAGTTGGGCGCTTAACACCCGGCGGCAGCCAGACAAGCGCGGATGTGGGCATGGCCGTCGCGGTAAACGGCCTCGGGGCTTTCGGCAAAATCGCGCCAGACCTTCGTTGCAGCAGCAAGATCCGGCAGGCCCCGCCCGAATGCCTCAATTGTCAGCCATTCGTCATAGCCTGTCTGTTTGATCGCCTCAAAGGTGCCTGCCCACGGAATGTTGCCGCGTCCCGGCACGCCGCGGTCATTTTCAGAGATGTGGATATGCTGGACGACGTCGCTGTTGCGGATCAATGCCCCGATGGGGTCGGCCTCTTCTATGTTGGCGTGAAAAGTGTCGTACATGGCCCGGATATTTGGGTGATCAATGGTCCTGACGTGTTGGGCCAAAGCGTCCATTGTGTTTAGCAGATAACATTCGAACCTGTTCAGCGCCTCAAGGCAGATCGTGACGCCATGATCCGCGGCAATCGCACCGATCTTGCGCTGACAGTCGATCGAATGGCCTATTTCGGCTTCAGTTGGCCCAGCCCCCGAAAAATGACCAAGCGTGGAATGCAGCGGGCCACTCACCCGATCCGCACCCAGCGCCTGCGTACACTCGAGAACCCATTTCATGTGATCAATCCCAGCGGTCCGCGTCGCCTGATCCGGGGCAATCAGGTTTTGCGCAGGATCACCGATGGCGGCCACGGCCGTGCGGTCCAACCCAAGATCATCCAGCATGCGCCCGATGGCGGCAAAATCGGCAGGTGACCCTTCAAAAACGGGGATCTCGACGCCGTCAAACCCGGTTCTGCGTATATCAGACAAAAGATCTGCATGTTCCGGACCGATATGTGTCGTCCACAGAAACATACACATTCCGATTCTCACCGCACATCCCCCTTCAGTTTCAAACATTCTAAATCTGGTCGTACCAAATTATTCCAATTTCCTGACTTCGCAGCGATGTATTGATGGGCAAGGTCAGGTTAAGAAATCAATAATACACTTCAGGATATAGAAATAATCAATATTTGAAACGAAAAAATCTTGAAAGCGCCCACTTGACCAAATTTTATCCAAAGTGCTAACTGGTCGAACCACATTGGCCGGTTCAGGTCTTTTGCGGACGCATGAAGGCCAAAGGCCTGCAGACACATTCCACTGGGAGGGGAACCAAATGCATCTTTCGACACACAACTGGATGCGGGCAGAGCCGTTGGAAACGACAGTGCGCCGGATTAAACAGTATGGCTATGAAAGTATTGAGATTTCTGGAGAGCCCGAACAATACGACACCAAAGAAACGCTGGCGATGCTGAAGGAAAACGGCATGCGATGCTGGGGCGCTGTGACATTGACGCTGGGCGAACGGAACCTGGCGGCAAAGGATCAAGGCCAGCGTGAGCGGTCGGTCGATTATGTCAAAAGTGTTTTGACCATGGTGAGTGAGCTGGAAGGCGAGATTGTCACACTTGTTCCGGCGACCGTGGGCAAGGTGGTGCCAGACGGAACACCCGAAGAAGAATGGAGCTGGGTGGTGGACGCGACCATAGAGTGTTTTCACCACGCCCAGAAGGTCGGTGTTAAGATTGCCGTCGAACCATTGAACAGATTTGAAACCTATCTCTTCAACCGCTGCGCTCAGGCGCTGGCGCTGGCCGATGCGGTCAGCCCGGAAGTTGGTGTCTGTCTTGACGCCTTTCACCTCAACATTGAGGAAGACAACATTTACGACGCCATCCGGCTTGCAGGGGATCGACTGTTTGATTTTCACGTCGCGGACAACAACCGATTTGCAGCAGGGCTGGGCCATTTGGATTGGGCCAAAATCATCGGCACGCTCAAAGAGATCGGCTATGACGGGGCGGTGACGAACGAGTTTGTGGCCCCCGTTGATCGGACGCCGGCTGCACCCTATCCGGACATGGTCGACACCAACCCTGTCGACATCTCGCCCGAACAGCTCAAGTTCATTCAGGATCACGGGTCGAGCGTTCTGACCGAAAGTTTCTATGCCCGGCAGATGGAGATCACTGCAGAAACCATTTTGCCGCTGATCAGATAGATGTCGACATTCCCTTGGGTGCAGGTACTCCCACTGCGCCTGAGGGAACGAGGAGTTGCGATGAAGATTACTTCGGCTCAGGCGTGGTGGGTGCAAATCCCGATCGAAGCGGACAAGCAGCATGTCAGCGATTTTGGCAGGTTGCGCACCTTCGACTCCGCGATCCTGCGGCTTGAAACGGACGATGGACTGGTGGGGTGGGGCGAAGGCAAGAATGCCGCAGGCTCCGCTGGCGACTACGGCACGTTGGTGCATTTGCTGAACACTGAATTCGGGCAAAGATTGATCGGCAGGGATCCCGCCGATGTGACTTATATTTGGGAAGATTTCTATAATGGCGTGCGCGCGGGCAAAGCACGTAAAGCCGGTCATGTGATGCCTGACCTGGCGCGGCGCGGGCTGACGGTTGCCGCAATCAGCGCTATCGACATTGCGCTGTGGGACATTCTGGGCAAGGCAGATGGCAAGCCGGTCTGGCGGTTGCTGGGCGGGGCTAAATCGGACCGCCTTCGGGCTTACGCATCCGGTGGTTGGGCGGACAAAGACAACATTGGTGCGCAATTGCAAAGCTATGTCGACACTGGCGGGTTTAACGGCGTGAAGATGCGCGTGGGGGCGATGGACGGCACGCCGCACAGGTCTGCAGAACGGGTGATCGCCGCCCGCAATGCCCTGGGGCCGGACGTGGAACTGATGGTGGATGCGCACGGCACCTATACCGTCTCGGATGCAAAGCGATTTGCCTATCTCGTGCGCGATTGTGATCTGGCATGGTTTGAGGAACCAGTGACCGGCGATGACAAGATTGGCATGGCAGAAGTGCGCGCCGCCAGTCACATGCCAATCTCAGCTGGCGAATCCGAGGCAACGCGCTTTGACTTTCGCGATCTGATCGTGGGGCGATGCGTTGATATCCTGCAACCTGACCCGGCCTGTTGCGGCGGCATCACCGAGGCGATGCGCATCGGTACACTTGCCTCAAGCTTTAATTTGCGTCTGGCACCACATTTATGGGCCGGGGCACCGTGCTTCTTTGCCGGTCTGCACGTCTGTGCCGCATCCCCCGCCAGCTTTATGGTTGAATTTTCACTGGGGGCCAATCCGATGATCCATAATCTGTCCAACGACCCGGTCACGGTTGTGGACGGTATGGTTGCAATCCCGCAGACGCCCGGTATAGGGCTGGATATGAATGAGGCCGTGATCGAGAAATTTGCCAAAAAAGGATAACATGCAGGAAAAAGAATTCCTCCCGACGCTGGCCTCGCATCTGATCGCAGTGGCCGAGGCCAATTCGGGTAAAGCACCGTCAGAGCGCGAACTGGCCGAGCATTTTACCGTAAGCCGGGGGCAGGTGCGCGAGGCGCTGGCGATCCTTGAGGCAATGCAAGTGATTGAGCGGCGTGCGAAATCCGGAATTTACCTGTGTAAGGAACGGCGTGGCATCGAACAGCTTGCGTTTTTTGCACGTGCGGGTTTGCCGCTTGATCCGCGCCAGATTTACGAAGCCGTCGAGGTCCGCAAAATTCACGAGATCAAAGCCGCTGAACTGGCGGCGGAGCGGGCAACGGAAGAAAACTTTGCCCGACTGGAGGTTATACTGGACGCGTCAGAAAAACGAATTGCCGCAGGCGAGGGCCTGTCTCAGCTTGATCATGATTTCCACCTTGAGATTGTGCGCGCGACACAAAACGAAGTATTCTATAATCTGTGCACGACCTTTTATGTCCTGAGCGAAAACCGCCTGCCGATCTATTTTCAGAACGCTAATCGCAACCGCCAGTCCCACGGCGAACACCAACAGATTTATGAGGCCCTGCGCCGTCGCGACGGGGCTTTGTCGATGGCCCTGATGAACTCGCATCTGCGTGGTGCGATGAGCTATTGGTCCGAGCTTCTTGAAGCCAACGATGGGGAAACGTTGCAGTAACGGAGGCGCTATGAACCTGCCAAAGGTTATCTTTTCAACCCATAAGCTGCATCCTGATGTCACACGTGATCTGACGACCCTTGGTGATTACCGCGTTGCATCTGCGCCTACACCCGAAGCGATCCTGAACGAAAGTGCCGGTGCCGAAATTATCGTCGTCCGCGCCAGGATCGCGCCCGAAATCATTGAACGCGAGGCCGGTCTGATGGCTTGCGTACGCCACGGGGCGGGCCTTGATATGATCCCGGTCGAGGTGGCGACCAAGGCAGGCGTTCTGGTAGCCAATGTACCGGGGGCCAATGCAACGACTGTGGCCGAACATGCAATCTGGTCTGCGCTAGCGCTGCTGAGGAAATATCCGGTGGTGAATGCGGATCTGCGCAAACAAGGCTGGGAAGCGGGACGCGCCCATTCCGACCACGGGCGCGAATTGTCCGGGCGATGTATTGGCATTTTGGGTGTGGGCAACATCGGCGCGTCAGTGGCGCGGATCGCGCAGCACGGATTTGGCTGCAAGGTGATCGCAATGACGCGCACACCCGACAATCTGCCTGATGATATAGAAGCGGTGTCGTTTGATGCGTTGTTGGCCCGGTCCGACGTTCTGATGCTCTGCTGCCCGCTCACCGACGAAACGCGGGGCATCGTCAGTGCTGATGCCATCGCAAAGATGAAACCCGGCGCAGTTCTGATTAACGTGTCACGCGGCCCGGTCACCGATGAGGCTGCGTTGATAGTAGCCCTATCATCTGGCCATCTGGGTGGGGCTGCTGTGGATGTATTTGGGACCCACCCGCTGCCGCAGGATCACCCGTTCTTTGAACTGCCAAATGTGGTGCTGACCCCGCATATGGCTGGAATCACTCAAGAAAGTATGTTGCGCATGGGGCAGGGCGTGGTGGTCGAAATCCGGCGGATATTGGCAGGACAGCGGCCCGAGAACTTCTGTAATCCAGAAGTCTGGAACACATATTGCAAGCGGTTTGACCGGACTTAGTCGAGCGCGAGGTTGCGCCCGGACATATGGTCGAAATACAGAACTTTCTCTGGCCTCCAGCCAAATGCAATTGGATCATCAATGCCGACCTTCATCTGAGCCGACACAGTGGCACGGATATGCGCGCCATCTGTCGCGATGGTCAAGATTTTGATCACCCCGTGATTCTCCACATCAAAGACGCGCCCCTTGGCTGGGGCATCCGCGGTGATCACAACGTCCTCTGGTCGAACACCAAAGCGCATTTTCTGCCCCTCTGTCCCCAAAGGTTGTCTCAGGGGCAATCGATGGCCACCCGCGTCTAGAACCGCAGCGCCCCCTTCCAATGCCCCACTCAGAAGGTTCATTGGCGGTGTGCCAACCGAGCGGGCCACAAAGGTGTTAATCGGCCTGCTGTAGATATCGTCAGGGGTGCCGACCTGAACCAATTTGCCTTTATTCAACACACCGATCTTGTCGCCCATCGACATCGCCTCAACCTGATCATGGGTGACGAAGACGAACGTGGCCCCCAGGTCGTTATGCAGCTTCTTTAGCTCGACCCGCAGCACATCGCGCAAATTCGCATCCAGCGCGCTCAATGGTTCGTCCATCAAGAAAACGCGCGGTTCGCGCACGATGGCACGGCCGATGGAAACGCGCTGCATCTCGCCCCCTGAAAGGCGTTCAACCTTGCGGTCCAAAAGTGGGGTGATCTGAAGGGTTTCGGCGGCGCGTTCAACCCGTTCCTTGATCTGTGCCGTTGACAGATTCTGTGTCCGTGACTTCAGAGGAAATTCCAGATTGCCGCGCACTGTCAGGCGCGGATATAGCGAATACTGCTGCAACACCAGCGCCACATCGCGCTGCGCTGCGTTCCAGGCTGTCGCGTCTTGCCCGTCGATCATCACGTTGCCCGCATCGGGTCTCTCCAACCCGGCAATCACCCGCAACATCGTTGTCTTACCGGCACCGGTTTGCCCCAAAAGTACAAAGAATTCACCATCTTTGATGTCAATATCGACGCCCCGCAGGGCGGTGTTGGGGCCGAATTTCTTGGTAATGCCGTGCAGCGCAATATCAGCCATCAGGACGCCTCAGCCAAGTTCAGCTCGTTTTGTTTGTCAAAGAAATGCGCTTGGGACGGATCAAGACTGACCCAGACTTTTTGACCCTCACCCCTTACAAAACCGCTTGTGGTGCGGGCGCGCAATATGGTGTCGCCCAGACGCACATCGACAATGTCATGGCTGCCAAGAGGCTCAATATTGGTGGTCAGAGCCTCGACATAGCCTTTTGCCTTGGCGTGTCGTAGCAGCACCGCCTCTGGTCGTATGCCAAGCGATATCCCGCCGCCGGTATTCCGCAGTCGTGCCAGCCTGGCCTCATCAAACGCAAAACCGGTATCGGCCCCAGTAAGGCGCACTACCGCGCCATCAAGCTCCACATCAGAAACATTCATCATCGGAGAGCCCACGAATTTAGCCACAAATAGATTGGTAGGATGCAGATAAACCTCATCTGGCGCACCGATCTGTTGCAGCACCCCGTCGTGCAGGATCACGATGCGGTCAGCGAGGCTCATAGCTTCAATCTGATCGTGGGTTACGTAAACAGACGTTGATCCGCGCGCGATGTGCAGTCGTTTGAGTTCGGTGCGCATCTGTTCACGCAGTTTGGCATCGAGCACGCCCAGCGGTTCATCCATCAGCAGGGCTTGCGGGTGTCGCACCAAAGCACGGCCAATCGCCACCCGTTGCATGTCGCCCCCCGAAAGGGCTGATGGTTTGCGGTCAAGATGTTCGGTAATCTGCAGCGTGTCAGCGACCTCTTTGATCGCCCGGTCACGCCCGGCCGCGTCCATTCTCACGGCACGCAGTGGAAAGGCGATGTTTTCGCGCACAGTCATATGCGGGTAAAGCGAGAAGGACTGAAACACAAATGCGATGTCACGGTCTGCGGCCTTTCGATCTTGCACTTCGACGCCGTCGATCAGGATTTTACCATCTGTTACCGTCTCAAGCCCAGCAATCGCGCGCAATGCTGTTGTCTTGCCGCCCCCCGACTGACCCAGCATGACGACAAATTCACCATCCTCAATCGTCAGGTTCAGGTCCTTGAGCACTTGGTTCGCACCAAAGAACTTTTGCACATTCCGAACTTCAATCTGGGCCATCAGACGATGCCCCCGTCTTTGTATGTGCCCTTTTCTTGCACGTCTTCAGGATGTTCACCGTGCAACTCCAGCACATCTGCGGCTTCGTCGAAAAAATCCTCCTCGGCTTCTGGATCAGGTGCAATTTTCGAGGTGACCAGAAACGCAATGAGCCCAATCAAGGTCAGCGTTACACCGTATTGATGCAAGAACAGGCTCCACGGTTGGCACAGAGCGACGATGCCAAAGATCATCAGGGTTTGTGCGCCGGGGGCCAAAAAGCGTTGGTTGAGGGAACGAAAGGTCATTTGCGGATCGCTCCAAAGGACATGCCGCGCAGAAGGTGATTGCGCAGCAAGAATGTGAAGATGGCGACCGGGATCAGGAACAGCAATGTGCCCGCCGCAATCACCGTCCAGTCAGGCAGGCCCGAACCGACCTGTGACGGGATGTAGGGTGGCGCAGTTTGTGCGTTACGGTTGGTCATGATCAGCGCAAAGGCATATTCGTTCCACGCGGTGATGAAACAGAATACCGCTGTGGCAGCCATGCCCGTCAGTGCCTCGGGCAGAACAACCTTGAAGAACGCCTGCATCCGGGTGTAGCCATCGACCAGCGCGGCTTCCTCGTATTCTTTTGGGATCTCGTCGATGAACCCTTTCATGATCCAGACCGCAAAGCTGAGGTTGAAGGCGGTATAAAGGATGATAAGTCCCAGATGTGTGTCATTGAGCCCGACGACCCGGTACATCAGAAACATCGGGATCGCGACAACCACGGGGGGCAACATGCGAGTGGACAGGATGAAGAACAGCCAATCGTCCTCGCCTGCGACCCTAAAGCGGCTGAAACCATACGCTGTGAGCGTCCCCATTGACACCGCCAGCACCGTTGAGATGATCGAAATGATCAGCGAATTCATAAAGCGATCACCATAGCCTGATGAACGCACCTCACCGGTCTTACGATTGCGCACGACTTTCTCGCCACCGTCGAACACCATCTGTTCCCACCATGGGGCGGCATCGTATTCTTCCTGCGATGGTTGGTCGCGCAGTTGACTGCGTTTGGTGAAGAGTTTGACAAATGGCGACACTTCGGGCGTGAAAACAACTGTCGGCGGGATCGTGGTGGCAAGGTTGCGGGGCTTGAACGCCGTTGCAGTGATCCAATAGATCGGCGTCAACATGATGATCAGCGCGATAAATACAGCAAAAATCGCGGTGCGGTTTATCCATTTTTCGCGGGGGGTTCGGACACCGGCCATATCAGCGTGCCTTCACTTTATTGAGGTATTTCACATAGATATTGGTGATCGCCACCACCATGATCAGCACGATGTAGGCAAACGCCGATGACATCCCTGTCTGCCATTCCTGAAACGCCATTTTGTAAAGGCGGATCGCGATAAGTTCGGTTGTGGGCTGCGATGACAGGACATAGGCGAGATCGAAAGTCTTGAACGCCTCCATCGTACGGAAAATGATTGCGATCATCACGATGGGCGCGACCAAAGGCAGGGTGATGCGAAAGAACGTGTAGAAACTGCCGGCGCGGTCAATTTCGGCTGCTTCGTACAGGTGCTTGGGCACGGCGGACAGCCCCGCAAGCGACAGCAACATCACGAACGGTGACCACATCCAGATGTCTACAATCGCAATCGCCCAAAGCGCCATGTCCGGATCGGCCAGCCATTCGAATTTACCAAGGCCAAGGAAATAGTTGATGATGCCAAAGTTGGGATCATAAAGCAGCTTCCAGAACAGCCCCACAACGGCCATCGACAGCATCATGGGCAGCAACAATAGAGTGGTGATCAACCCTTTGGCCGGGATCGCGCGGTTCAGCAGCATCGCGAGGCTGAAACCCACGATGACCTGACCGGTGACCGAAATCAGCACGTATTTCGCGGTGATCGAAAAGTTCTTCCAGATGAACGGATCGCTAAGCAGATCACGGTAATTCTGCAGACCGACGAAGTTGGCGGGCGCACGGGTCGAGGCGCGGAAATCGGTAAACGAATAGCCCAGTGAATAGAGAAGCGGGAAAATGTTGAAAATAATCAGAAACGCAATGGTCGGTATGATGAACAGGTTTCGGATCGTCAGATCACTCAGCCCCTTCACTGCCGCGCGGGAGTTCGGGTCCAATCTGGTCATGACTTCATTCGCCATTGGGATGCGTCCTTGCGTCTCAAAGGTAGTAGGGAAAGGGAGGGGCGCCGCAGCGCCCCATGTTTTGACCTATGGCGGCTCGGATTATTGCCCGCGGCCGTATTTTTCGAATGTTGCTTTCCAATCGGCAGCCAGGGCATCAAGCGTTTCCTGCGCTGTGCCTTCGTCGCCTACGATGAATGGATAAAGCCGTTGGTTGGCTGCGGTCAAAAGCTCCGCAAATTCAGGGACCGCCCAGAAATCCTTGACCTTGAACATGGTCTGATAAAACGCCTCGTTATAAGGTGTCGCCTGACGGAATTCTTCCGACTCGAGCACGGCGGCACTTGCCGTGTATCCGCCCAATTCAGCCCAACGTTTCTGGGTTTCGTCCTTGATGAACCACTCAAGGAACTTCATCGATTCCTCTTGATTGTCGGAATAGCTGACCACTGAGATACCTTGTCCCCCAAGAGCGGCAAATTGATCGCCATCCGGACCCGCCGGGTTGGCAAAAAAGCCGGTGTGGGCGGCATGGGGGTTTGTCGCTTCGTTCAGTAGCGCCGGGAAAAAGGCAAAGTAATTCATCGACATGGCCACAAGGCCCTCAGTGATCGCCTGATTGTTCTCTACAAAGAACGACTTGGCCCAGCCCGGAGGCGTGTAGCTGTAAAGCTTTTTGTAGTTCTCTAGCGCCGCGACCGCCTTGGCCGAATTCACGTAGCCATCGACCTCGTAGGTCTCAAAATTACCGAGCTCAGCGCCATAGGAGAAGATCGCGTTTTCTACGCCCATGACCATCGCGTCATAGCTGTTGTCGGTATAGATCGCGATGCCATAGCGGTTCTCGTCGGGCCGGTGAAAGAATTCAGCAATATCAGTCATCTGCGCCCAGGTTGCGGGTGGCGCGAGGTCATAGCCGTATTTTTCCTTGAACGCAGCCATTTCTGCCGGATCTTCGAACCAGTCCTTGCGATAGGACCAGCCCACCGCGTCCCCTTCGGCAGGGATCGCCCAATAGGTGCCGGAGTTGCCGGGATATTCCGCGTAATATTTCACCGTCGCGGGAGCCATGATGTTGCCCACGTTGTTCTTGTTAAAAAACTCCGTCAGATCCACATAATGGCCGCCCTCAGAAGCCGCACCCAGCCATTGGCTATCGCCAACGATCATGTCATAGGCACTGCCACGGGCATTGAATTCGGTGAATGCCTTGGTCTGAAAATCCGACCACGGCGTGGTTTCAACCGTCACGGAAATGCCGGTCTCTTCCTCATACTCGTTTACGAGTTCTTGCAGATAGTTTGCAGGGTCCCATTCGGCCCAGAAAATCACCAGATCTTCGGCCCAGGTCGCTGTTGCTGAAAGTGCGCCAAACGCGACCCCTGCAAGCATCCCATTTATCGTTCTCTTCATTTTTCCAATCCTCCCAGCTTTGGTTTAAAATCGCCTTTGCAGCGTCTTATTGGTTGCGGCTTCTCTCATATTGGCAGCGGGCCGCGACATCGTCTGATCTTGTCTATTTTGGTAATACCAGATGAAAGGCTCTGTCAAGACATTGTTGGCTTGCATATTCATCGGTTATTATGCCGGAATCGTGGAGAAAACTGGAACATATGCGAATATTTCAGTATGAATTGCAAAATATATTTGTCTGGCACGCATGAGGTGTTGTTGCATTATATCCCAATATTACCCAAACTGGCCAGACCAGTTTAGACTTTCGGGCGGACTAGAAGTGGACGCGCATGATTTTTTTAGTTGGGACATCTGACACCAAGGCAGTTGAACTTGGCTATTTGCGTGATCTGATCGCGCAGGGCGGCCAGGACGTTTGCGTCGTCGATGTCGGGATACGCGCTCCCGGCGTCGCGGTGGATGTTTCAGCACCTGAGGTCGCCCGACATCATCCAGATGGTCAGGCGGCCGTTTTGAAAGGCGATGACCGTGGCCATGCAGTGGCTGCAATGGCACTGGCCTTTGCACGGTTCTGCACGGCCCGCACAGATCAGATTGAGGCGATGATTGGCATCGGCGGGGGCGGTGGGACATCTATCATCACGCAAGGCATGCGTGCGCTGCCCTATGGCGTGCCAAAGGTCATGGTATCCACGCTGGCTTCGGGCGATGTGGCCCCCTATGTCGGCACGAGCGACATCATCATGATGCCGTCGGTGACTGATCTGGCGGGGCTGAACCGGCTCAGCCGTCAGATTCTGTACAACGCGGCGCAATCGATTCTGGGAATGGCGACACACCCTTATTCAGCGCCTGAATTGGGCAAACCTTCCATTGGTCTGAGCATGTTTGGCGTGACAACACCCAGCGTCACACAGATTATTGCCCTGCTCGAAGATCAATTTGACTGCGTGGTTTTTCACGCCACCGGCACCGGGGGGCGATGTATGGAACAGCTGCTAAGCCAATCCATGCTGGATGGCCTGATCGACATCACGACGACCGAGATTGCGGATGAAATTGTCGGTGGTGTCCTGTCCGCGGGGGCCACGCGGCTGGATGCGGTGATCAGCAGTGGCAAACCCTATGTGTGCTCTGTGGGGGCGCTCGACATGGTCAACTTTTGGGCCCCGGACACTGTGCCCCCTGATTTCAAGGACCGGTTGTTTAATCGCCACAATGCAAATGTGACCCTCATGCGCACCACGGCTGATGAATGCATGCGCATCGGTCACTGGATCGCGACCAAGCTTAACAAGGCAGAGGGGCCGATCTGTTTGCTCTTGCCTGAACACGGCATTTCGGCCCTTGATATTGAAGGCGGCTCGTTTTGGGATCCGGTCGCAGATGCCGCTCTTTTTTCTGCCATTGAAATGACCCTGATCCAGACGGACATTCGCAAGATCAAACGCGTCCCGCATCACATCAACGATCCCGCATTCTCTGCCGCTGCGGCGGATGCATTTCAGCAGATCATTTAGGAAAACATATGCCCGCAATCCCCCGCGCCGAGATACTCAAGAAATTTACCGCACTCATTGCCGCTGGCCAACCGATTATTGGCGGCGGCGCAGGGACAGGCCTGTCGGCCAAGTCCGAGGAAGCGGGCGGCATTGATCTGATCGTGATCTACAATTCCGGACGCTACCGGATGGCAGGGCGTGGATCATCAGCGGGTTTGCTGGCCTATGGCAATGCCAATGAGATCGTCAAAGAAATGGCGGTTGAGGTGCTGCCGGTGGTCAAACACACGCCTGTGTTGGCCGGGGTAAACGGCACCGATCCGTTCATCCTGATGCCACAATTCTTAGCCGAATTAAAAGCGATGGGTTTCTCTGGCGTTCAGAATTTTCCGACGATTGGGCTTTTTGA
Organism: Sulfitobacter sediminivivens; assembly: GCF_042611115.2. Taxonomy (NCBI): domain Bacteria; kingdom Pseudomonadati; phylum Pseudomonadota; class Alphaproteobacteria; order Rhodobacterales; family Roseobacteraceae; genus Sulfitobacter; species Sulfitobacter sediminivivens. Next base: position 134,484 of record NZ_JBHGAR020000006.1, on the reverse strand, counting down.
TGGCACCATGCGGCAAAGCTTTGAGGAAACCGGCATGGGATATGGGCTTGAGGTTGATATGATCGCAGCCTCCCATGACCTTGACCTGCTTACCACCCCATATGTGTTCAACCAGGACGAGGCGGTGGCAATGACGCGCGCAGGTGCAGATATCGTGGTGGCGCATATGGGCGTGACAACCGGGGGCAGCATCGGGGCAACTTCGGCCAAAAGCCTTGACGACTGCGTGGCCGAGATTGACGCGATCGCTGCCGCCGCGCGCAGCGTGCGTAAAGATGTGATCGTGATTTGTCATGGCGGGCCAATTGCCATGCCGGATGATGCTGCCTTTGTACTGCGGCACTGTGAACGCTGCCACGGATTTTACGGGGCCAGCAGCGCCGAACGTCTGCCCACCGAAATTGCGATCCGCGATCAGATCAAGAGGTTCAAAAGTATTGATCTTGCAGTGGCAAAAAGGACAAGGGGCAATGAGTGAAATGGAAAAGTTCTTTGTCTTTCCTAATGATGTCGATAATTTTGGGTTTGATTGGGGGCGGCTGGCGCTCACCTGCGCGCCAGAGGTAAGCGGCGCAACACGGATCTCAGCCGGGGTGGTATTTGTCCCAGCGGGGCAAGGGCATACCCGCCATAATCATCACGGCGCAGAAGAGATCATATTTATCATCAAAGGCACTGGAGAGCAGATGGTAGAGGACCAAAACGGCGTCCCAGAGACCCGGCAAGTTGGGCCGGGATGCACCATCTTCATTCCTGAAAGCCGGTTTCATGCGACACAGAACACAGATGCCCAACAGATGGAACTATTCGTGGTTTATTCGCCCACGGGTCCAGAGAAGGTCTTGCGGGACGCGCCCGATTTTCATCTGATCCCAGCCAAGACAGACAAAGGACGCTAACATGGGCACGCTGAACTACACCTTTGATCATCTGGATAGCCTGATGGAGAACGCGGGGCTTGATGCGTTGATGATCACCTCCAAGCATAACGTTCAATATCTGTTGGGCGGGCACAAGTTCATCTTCTTTTCTGCCATGGATGCCATCGGCCACGGGCGGTACCTGCCTATTCTGATCTATCTGCGGGGGGATAAGGAAAAGACTGCCTATGTCGCCAACACAATGGAAAAAGGCGAACATGACAACGACCCGTTCTGGGTCCCACATTTCTATCCGATGGCCTGGGGCAGTGTGGACAGTGTCAAACAGGCCATCGCCCATCTGAACAAAGTTGGCTTTACGACCGGCCGGATCGGCGTCGAACCATCGTTTCTGCCATCGGATTCTCATGCGGTTCTGACAGACGCTTTGCCGAACACTGCATTGTTGGATGCCACAGCGGTGATGGAGAACCTGCGCGCGGTCAAATCCCCCGCAGAGCTTGCGATGCTGCGCGAGGCGTCTGAGAGGATCACCGATGCGATGCGGGCGACCATCGCCGCATCTGGCACGGGCAGCACCAAACACCAGATCATCGAACGCCTGCGCTGCGAAGAAACCAATCGGGGTCTGCAGTTCGACTATTGCCTGTTGACCCTGGGGGCCAGCCACAACCGCGCCGGATCGGATCAGGCATGGGCAAAAGGAGAGGTGCTGTCGATTGATTCAGGGGGCAATCTGGACGGATATATTGGTGACATTTGCCGGATGGGCGTTTTAGGCGATCCAGACGCTGAACTCATCGATCTGCTGGGTGAGATTGAGGAAATTCAACAGGCGGCCTTTGCCGAAGTGAAAGCAGGGGCACCCGGTGCCGCCCTGATTGCCGCAGGGCAGGCGGCTCTGGCGCGACAACCGCATAAAGATATTACAGACTTCTTTGGGCATGGCATGGGTCTGGTCAGCCACGAAGCCCCGTTCTTGTTGACCAATCATCCGGTCGCTTACGAAGGGCGCGATGCAGATAAGCCCCTGAAGACGGGGATGGTGTTGTCGGTTGAGACCCATATGCTACATCCGAAACGCGGATTTATCAAACTTGAAGACACATTGACCGTGACAGAGACCGGATACGAAATGTTCGGCACGCAAGGTCGCGGATGGAATGTGGGAGGCACGGCATAACGGGGCTTGCTGGGCACTGCTCATCGCGCAACAATGGCGGCCAGCAAAAGGAGTGCGCCATGATCCTCCATCATATTTATGTGAATTCAAACGGTCATTTGGACCGACTTTCAGGATGCAGAGGCATGCGATGCCTATTTGTTGCATTCCCTTCATCTCGACGTTGGGGCGCATCTGGTGGCGCAAATTAAGGGCGGTGCTGAGGGCGTCTTTCTCTGTGATGTCGAAATATGACGTTTAAGCAAAGTAAGACACTTCTCTCAAAGCTGTTTGATGCGGCAATTCTTGCTGCGGCCCCGCACGGCGCATTGCAAGGGAACTTGCCCGCAAAACCCAAGGGCCGTTTGGTGGTTGTTGGCGCTGGCAAAGGCGTCGCACAATTGGCCGCAGCACTTGAGGATATGTGGGATGGCCCGATCAGCGGTGTGGTGGTCACAAGGTATGGGTACGCCGCCCCATGCAAGGTCATTCGCGTGCTCGAAGCGTCGCATCCGGTGCCCGATCAGGCTGGGGTTGGTGCCGCATCTGAAATCCTCAAGGCGGTGTCGGGTCTTGGCAAAGATGATCTGGTGATTGCGCTGATCTGCGGTGGCGGCTCTGCCTTGTTGCCCGCGCCACCCGAGGGGTTCACGCTGGAGGATGAACAGGCGCTCAACAAATCCCTGCTTGCCTCAGGCGCGCCCATTGGCGTGATGAACGCGATCCGCAAACATTTCAGTCGGATCAAAGGCGGGCGACTGGCGCAGGCGGCCTATCCTGCAAAGGTGGTCAGTTTGGTGGTGTCTGACGTTCCGGGCGATGATCCTGCCCAGGTTGCTTCTGGCCCGACCGTGCCGGATGCAATTGACGGGCTGGCCGCAGCTGCGTTGGTCAAGAGCTACAGCATTGATTTGCCGTCACGGATTGCTGCGTTTATCAGCACCCCGTCGGCGCGCGCACCACGGCCCGATGACGCCTGTTTTGCACACAATGAGGTGAAAGTGATCGCGTCCGCAGCGTTGTCGCTGAAAGCGGCAGCACATGTTGCTGCCAAAGCAGGCTATGCCCCTGTTATTCTATCAGACGCTATAGAAGGCGAAGCACGTGATATTGGCCTGATGCACGCCGCCATTGCGCGGCATGTGGTGCAGAAGGATGCGCCATTTGCCAAACCTGTGGCGATCCTGTCAGGGGGCGAAACCACGGTGACGTTACACGGTACGGGCAAGGGGGGGCGCAACACCGAATTTCTGCTCGCATTTGCGCGTGGCATCGCGGGGCTATCAGGAGTGGTGGCCATGGCCGCAGATACCGACGGCATAGACGGGTCCGAAGACAACGCCGGGGCCTTTGCCGACGGCACCACAGCGCCGCGTCTGTTGGCCGCTGGGATGGACCCGATGGCAATACTGTCGGCCAATGATGCATGGAGCGCGTTTGATGCATTGGGCGATTTGTTTGTCCCGGGACCGACCGGGACAAACGTCAATGATTTTCGCGCCATCCTGATATCAAGAGATCCTGGCACCTGACGACTCCCAAAGGCCGCCCCCGGCTGATCAGGTTTCTTTTTTATCGTTCACAATGGTCATCTGCGCCAATCCGCTTTGGCCCAGATCGACCTTGGCAAACGGCCCGCCATGACACATCTGGCCGGGGTCGGTGACGTCGACAGGACCGTCTTCGGCCAACACATCATTCGCAAATTGTTCGGCGTTGTCTTTGGGCCGATACCCCAGAAACGATGCCTTGGCGTTGTCCACCGGGCAGCGGTCATTGTTGGACACACCGTAAATGATGCTGAACCCAACCGAGGGTGTATCAACCGCCCGCGTCACAAGCTGGATCAGATCATCATACGACAACCACGATCCCAAGGCGCGGGAATTGTTCACCTGTGCAGCCGACAGGATGCGCAGATGCACTGATTCCATCTGGCGCTTGTCCCAGTACATGCTGCCCAGATCCTCGGTAAAGCATTTCGCCAAACCATAAAACGTATCCGGGCGATGGGGCGCGTCGATGCCAATGAAATCGGCCTTTTTGTGCATACCAACCGCGTGGATCGACGATGCATAAACGATGCGGCGCACACCGTGTTGATATCCTGCTTCCCAAATGTTGTAGGAGCCGATGAAATTTGGCCCAAGCAATTCCTCAAAGGGTTTTTCGTCCACAATGGCCCCAAAATGCACAACCATATCCGCGCCTTCCAGCAGCGGCTTGATCTGATCCATCTCGGCCAGGTCAGCTTTTTCATAGCGCTCACCGTGATAGAGTTTGCCAATATCATCGGCAATATCAGTGCTGAGCAGTTCGTCGCACATCGCAGCCAAAGGTTCGCGCAAGTATGACCCCAATCGTCCCGCAGCCCCGGTCAAAACCAGTTTCTTCAGTTTCATATCGCTATTCCGTCCATTGCAATTTCAAATCAATTTACCGCGCACATGGGACAACAAGGTATCGGCCCCCCGCGCCAACAGCCCGGCATCCGATCCGCAGGCGACAAAGCTGAACCCGTCGTTGAGCAACTCAACGGCAAAATCCGGATTGGACACCAAGGTGCCCACTGGCATGCCCCGTTCCATCAGCTTGCGCGCCGCAGGTCGGATCAGCGCCCAGATATCGGCGTGCATCGGATTGCCCAGTATGCCCATGTCCGCGCCGATGTCGGCAGGACCAAAGAATATCCCGTCCACGCCATCAACACTCGCAAAATCTACCGCTTTTTCCACCGCCTGTTTTGTTTCAAGCTGAATCAAGATCGCCGTCTGGTTTTCGACTTCGGTACAATAGTTCGTCACCCGGCCAAATTTATTGCCGCGCATGGTACCCGCGACGCCGCGCACGCCGCGTGGCGGATAGCGGCACGCAGCAACAGCAGCACGTGCTTCCTCGACCGACTGAACCATCGGAAACAACAGTCCCGGCACCCCCAGATCAAGCAGGCGCTTGACCTTGACCGCATCGTTCCAGTCGGGCCGCACTATTGCCGTCGTGTCGCTTGCCGCAAAGGCCTGAAGTTGGCCCAAGAGTGACCCCAGTTCATTTGGACTGTGTTCCATATCCAGCAGCGCCCAGTCATATCCGGCGGGTGCAACCGCTTCGGCAGCATACCCGTGGCTGAGCGAAATCCACAGCCCGACCTGTTGTTGACCTTTCTTGATCGCCTCCAGAAAACGATTTGTTGCAAGCTTCATATCACCGCCTTCTCCACAAGCATTTCGCCCTTTTCAATTCGTTCATAATTGAAAGGACTCAGGTCAAGCGCGCGGTATTCCCCATACGCAATCAGCTCGGCCATGCCGCGCCCGATGGCCGGGGATTGCTGTAACCCATGGCCGGAAAACCCGTTGAGAAAAGCAAAGTTGTTGACCGACGTATGCATGCCCAAAATCGCATTCTGATCCAGAGTGTTGTAGGCATAATGGCCGACCCACTCATTGATGACTTTGACCTGTTCAAAGGCAGGCACGCGGGTCGCAATGATCGGCCATACCTTTTCCTGCCATAGCGCATGGTCAAATTCAAAGTCGTCATAGGCCACATCCGGGTCAATGTCGGGCGGGCATCCGGCGAGGTAGTACTTACCTTCTGATCGCATGTGCACCCCGGAGGGATCAATTGTCAGCGGCAAGACACCGTCGAGCGCATGGGTCGCATCAAAGAGATAACTGTACCTTTTGCGCGCCACCACGGGCAGGGTGATGCCCGCCATCTGCGCCGTGGCCGCAGCACGCGGGCCAGAGCAGTTGGCAACCACGCCGCAGCCGATCACCATGCCAGACTTCAACGTGACCGCGTCCACTGCAGATTTGGCCGCATTCAGTGTCATTCCGATGACCTCATCATGGATGTATTCAACGCCATTTCGACGCGCCATGCGTTTGAACCAGTCAAACATCGTCCCGCCATCAAAATAGCCCTCGTCCACTGTGTTGTGATTGGCGGCGATGATGTCATCAAGCTGATAAAACGGATAGGCGGTGGCAATTTCATCGCGGCTCATATGCCGGGTATGGGCACCAAGGGAGGTTTGGATTTTCTGGGCGTCGCGCAATGTCGCTGCAAACGCGGGTGTGTCGGCCAGATACAGATAACCAAAGCTTTGCAGCGCCAAATGTGGCACATCCGGATCGCCGCCCATTTGGGTGCGGAAATCCTTGATAAAGGCTGCCCCGAATTGCGAGATTTGGATGTTTGTACGGTTGCTGAACTGCTGGCGGATGCAAGAATTTGTGTGGCTGGTTGAGGCAAAGGTGTAACTTGGGTCACGTTCCACCACCAATACGGACCCGTCAAAACCCGCTGTGTTGGTCAGCCACCACGCCAGCGACGAGCCATAAATCGCCCCGCCGACAATTACGACATCATAGGTTTTGGCTGATGGTTCGCTCATTTTGATCTCTTTTTAACAATCGGCCCATTGGCGCGTTCGGCCATTGGACTGTCAACCGAAACTTAGACGGCAAAAGGCGTGGTGATCGCGCGTTCAACCATTTGCAAACGGTCCTGACCGTAAAACATATCGCCCCGGATAAAATAGGTCGGTGACCCGAACACACCTCGCGCAATGGCTTCGTCCGTATTGATGCGATGCCGTGTCTGAACGGCCTCCGAGATCGCCGAATCTAAAAGAGCCGTCCCATCCAGTCCTGATCCATCAGCCAATGCCCGCAGCGTTTCCTTGTCGGCAATGTCAGCGTCATCGCGCCAATGGGCCTGTAAAATGGCCTGGCTCAGAACATCCGCATCTGCACCGCCGGCGATAATCATCCCATTGGCCAATGCCAGCGGGTGGTCATGATAGGTGGGCCGATGCCCGATCATCGGCAGATCGCGCCACTCGGCCCACCGCACCAACTCGCGGCCAAAGAAATAGTTGATATGCGCGGGTGTTCGCGTTCGAAACGCCTTGCCACCCGCCGCCGCCATGACGGGTGCAAAATCAAAGGGGCGATGTTGAACAGTCCAACCGGTCTGCTTGGCAATCCGCGCTAATTCCCACGCGCCCAGATAGGCATAAGCCGAATGGGCGGCATAGAAATATTCGATGATGCCATCCTTAGCCATGGGCCAGTTTCCTTGCGTCATGCGCCATCAACGCAATCACCTGCCGCATCATATCGCTATTCTTGGGATTTGATGCATTGCCATCCAGCCCCCGTTTCAAGACGCCCTGAAGGATCGCGAGCAGACGAAAATATGAAAACACAACGTAGAATTTCCAATTCTGAGGTCGCGCAATACCGCGCCTTTCGCAATATTGATCGACGTACGCGTCCTCAGACGGCAATCCGATCTCGGCCCTGTCTACCCCCGCCAACCCGCAAAAATGCCCCGCATGGGGCAGGCGCCAATGCATGCATTGATAGGCCAGATCGGCCAGCGGATGCCCCAGTGTGGACAATTCCCAATCCAACAGGGCCGCGACGTTCTCGGCGTCTGGCGCAAAGATCATATTGTCGATGCGATAATCCCCATGCACGATGGCGCTGGTACCATCATCGGCCACCATATTGGCGGCCAGCCAATCCATAACCCAATCTGCGTCTGGCAATCTGTCCGTTTCGGCATCGCGGTACTGCCCGGACCATCGGCCCACCTGACGTTCAAAGTAATTGCCGGGTTTGCCAAAGTCGCCAAGACCCACCTGAACCGGATCAACCGAATGCAGGGCCGCCAGCGTCGCATTCATCGCATCATAGATTCGCGCCCGCGCAGGCCTGTCCAGTTCCGGCAGGGCGGGATCCCAGAAAATACGCCCCTGCACCATGTCCATCAAAAAGAACTGCGTGCCCATCGGGCTGTCATCGCCGGAAAGATGCAGCACCTCTGGCACCGCAACATCTGTAGCTGCCAATGCCTGCATGACACGGTATTCCCGATCCACCGCATGGGCCGATTTCAACAATTTGCCAGGCGGTTTGGCCCGCAGCACGAATTGGCGCGTCCCGGACGTGATCTTGTAGGTTGGGTTTGATTGCCCATCCGAAAACTTTTCAATGGCATCCAGCGCACCAAACCCCGGCACATGCGCCTCCAGATAGCGCTCCAACGTACCGTGGTCGTAGTTATGCACTTCACGTTCCCCTCAATGCCCATGGACAAGCTGCTGCAATCTAAGCAAGTCTGCGCAGGAGGGGAAAGCCCCGTATTGCGCCAACCCAGAGGAAGACAGAGATGAATTTCGAAATGCGCCCCGAAAATCGCGAACTGCTTGACCGGGTCGCTGCGATGATACGCGACGAGGTGATGCCGCTGGAAGAGGCGTACCACGCCGAAATCAACAAGGGTGATCGTTGGACCTATACGGACATGCAGGCGGAAATCCTTGAGAGCCTAAAGGCCAAAGCCAAGGCCGCTGGTCTGTGGAATTTTTGGCTTACCGACAGCGACAAAGGGTTTGGGCTCAGCACTGTTGAATATGCGCTCTTTGCCGAGGAAATGGGCAAGACGCCGCTTGGGGCCGAAGTGTTTAATTGCTCCGCGCCCGACACCGGCAACATGGAGGTGTTTGAGCGCTACGGGACCAAAGCCATGAAAGACAAATGGTTGTCTCAACTGCTCGACGGGCACATCCGCTCTGCCTATCTGATGACGGAACCCGATGTGGCAAGCTCTGATGCGACCAACATTCGCATGTCCTGCGTGCGTGATGGTGACGACTATGTCTTGAATGGCGAAAAATGGTGGGCATCCGGCGCGGGCGATCCGCGATGCAAGGTCTATATCGTTATGGTTAAAACGGGCTCTGACGACCTGCCCAAACACGACCGTCAGTCGATGATCGTGGTCGATGCGGCAACGCCAGGCATCGAAATCCTGCGTCCGATGCAGGTCTATGGCCATGACGACGCGCCGCACGGGCATATGCACATCCGCTTTAGCAATGTGCGGGTGCCTGCCGAAAATCTGCTGCTGGGCGAAGGGCGCGGATTTGAAATCGCCCAAGGCCGACTTGGCCCCGGGCGTATTCATCATTGCATGCGTGCCATCGGTCAGGCGGAAGCAGCGCTGGAATTGATGTGCCGCCGCTCACTGGACCGCGAGGCCTTTGGCAAACCATTGGCAAGTCTGGGGGCGAATTATGACATCATTGCAGAATGCAGGATGGAGATCGAAATGGCCCGGCTTTTGTGCCTCAAGGCCGCGTGGTTCATGGATCAGGGCGACAAACGCGCTGCTGCCCCCTGGATCAGCCAGATCAAGGTGATTGCCCCGCGCATGGCGCTAAAGGTGATAGACGAGGCAGTGCAAATGCACGGGGCGCAAGGGATATCTCAAGACACACCGCTGGCACATGGCTGGACCCATGTGCGCACGCTGCGTCTGGCCGACGGCCCCGACGCTGTGCACCGCCGTCAGGTCGCGCGGGCGGAACTGAGACGTTATACCCAGCAAAAGGTCTGACATGCCCGAACAGGTGGTCATTTGGCCCGGCGGTACGTCGTTTTTAGCAATTGAGCATTTGCCTGTTTCACCGCATGCTCGTCCCCATGAAAAGCCCTTTGATAGACAACCTGCAATACGCCAACTTCTCTCCCAAAATATTTGCTCAGATGCGGGCAGGCGGGGTGGATGCGGTGCATGTCACCATCGCCTATCACGAAAGCTTTCGGGAAATGGTGCTCAACCTGGAACGCTGGAACCGCTGGTTCGAGGATCACCCTGATCTGATCTTCAAAGGCACAACAGCAGCAGATGTGATCCGGGCCCAGCAAACCAATCGCACGGCCATCTTCTTTGGCTTTCAGAACCCAAGTCCAATTGAGGGCGACATTGGTTTGGTCGAAATCTGCCATCAGCTTGGCATTCGGTTCATGCAACTGACCTACAACAATCAATCATTGCTCGCGACGGGTTGCTACGAGGAGGACGATACCGGCCTCACCCGCATGGGACGCGCGGTTGTGACAGAGATGAACCGGGTTGGGATGGTGGTGGATATGTCCCATTCTGCGGACCGCTCGACCTTGGAAGCCATTGATCATTCCACCCGCCCCATTGCCATCACGCACGCCAATCCACATTGGTGGCACGCTGCACTACGCAATAAATCCGATGCGGTCCTAAAGGCGTTGACCGGGGCCGGGGGCATGTTGGGGTTTTCGGTCTATCCGCATCATCTTGCAGGTGGATCGGATTGTACCTTGGATGGATTCTGTCAGATGATCGCAGAAGCAGCCACACGTTATGGTGCTGAAAACCTGGGCATCGGGACGGACCTTTGTCAGGACCACCCAGATGAGATTGTCACGTGGATGCGTGTCGGGCGCTGGACCAAGGGCATTGACTATGGTGAAGGATCGGCCAGCAATGCGGGCTTTCCGACGATGCCCACGTGGTTCAATGACAACCGCGACTTTGGAAATATTCGGGGCGGCCTGACTAATGTTGGCATGTCGCGTGCCGAAATTGACGGGATCATGGGCGGCAACTGGCTTCGGTTTTATGAACATAGCTTTGAAGCAAAATCATGACGCCCTATGTCGCTAGATGGGCCTGCAACCACGATTGCTCTTGGGAGGTGACCGATGCTTGATAAACCACCGCCGCCGCAAAAACCTCTGCGTGATCCGGACGACGTGATGCGATTGGCCCGCATGGGGTCAATGTTTCCCACCCGGTTGTCTTTCTTGCGCAGCCTGATGCGTCGTCTGGCAGAGGACAAAGTCAAAATTAGCCGCCCAATTTGGAATATGGACGCCGAAGGGTTTGGTCACGCGGTCTATTGCCTGCATCTTGGCGGGTATGATTATTCGCTGGTCGCGGTGTCAACCGATCTGCCGCCCGAGATGCGAACCGACAGGGTGATCGCAACAGCCTGGGACACCGCCTATGTGCTTTATGATGGCATCCCGGACACGTCCGAGATTTCCCGGATCGTCGCCGCTGCCCCCAAACAGGAAGCCGCCAGATTCACCGAGCGCGACCTGGTTCTAAGCCGCGCCAATAAATCTGTGCGTCTGTTTGCCCATGTGACCCAATCATTGCGTGCGGGTCGTCAACCGAACCCCGATATGATCCGCGATGTGGGATACCTGATGCGCACCACAGCGGTATATGGAAACGGCAAATTCGGCATCGCGGATCGCGATATTATTGAAACGCGCCCCGCACTTGAAGGGCCGTTTGCCGCCGAAATGCTGACCGTCTGGCTGATCCGGCATTTTACCCATGAATTGGCAGAACACGTCGGGCGCGGCACCTTGGAGACCACTCTCAAGCGGCACCTTGGGATCGGCAATTCAACCGGCCTTGGTATGGCACCTTTTCTGGTCAACCACCCGGTTTTGCTGAACAATTGGATGCTTGTCCGCGAAACCGCTCTAGCACGTGTTCGCGCGATTGAGGCACTGGATGACGCGAAAGTGGCGTGCCTGTCCAATCTGGCAGAACGCGCGGCACGACATCTGCAAGAATGGAACGTGCCGGACCCAAACCATCAGGCCCGCATCGTCACGTTGCGCGCGGGTTGGGAAATTGCAAAGGGTCTTCTGACACCGGATGCGCTTCGTGGTCACGAACCTCTTGATGGTGTGATGAACGCCGTTGCGCGCCAAAGCTGCGACGTGCAGGAATTAATGGTCGCGCTGATCATCGAACCGTTTGGCGATCTGGTGGATGGACTGGCCGAGTGTATGGGCGACCCTTTTGGCGGGTTCTATGCGCCCATCGGTAACACTGCAGCCTTACGAACAGAGATTGAAGAACATTTTGCATGGGCGCTGACCCCAGACTACAATGACCCCGAAGGCTGCGGCCAGTTCTGGTATGTCTCAGAAGCAAAGCAGGAGCCACGTCTTGGGCTGCGATTTGACGAACCCGGTGCCGATCTGGAAAGCCCGCTCGACATTGGTCGGCGCGTCAAGGCGCTCCATACAGCGCTTGAGGAGGTCAACATCGCGCTTTCTGATTTTTTGGCAGATCATCCTGACCACGGGTTGGCCATTTCACGGGTGCAGCTTGGTGCGCAATATCCTTACGCTGAAATCCGCGACAATCTGATTGCAACATCTTGCCTGCCCATTGACATGCTGCGGTGCAAGCTATCGTTCTTTGGCGCGTCGAAATTCGATCCCAAATCAGACCGCTGGACCCGCATCACCCTTTGCCAGGGCGCGCCCTTGGCGGATGATCTTTGCACCAATCCGGATGACTGGTGGCTGCCGGTCTTTGCCGCATGACTTGCTCTTCCAACGAAGTGATGGTGCTGGCGGGCAAAGCTGCCCGTGGTGCCGGCGCACCGCCCGCACAAGCCAGCGAATTTGGCCGCGCCGTCGTGCACCATATCTGTGCCGGGCGCGACATGCGCTATGTTTCAGAAGCGCTTGATGCCCTGCCAAAAGGGCCGATCATGGATTTTCCAGTCGCGTTCACGCGTGTGTTGGAAAAAGGCGGCGCGTCGCCGCGCGGGCAGGTAGAGGCAAGCGCGTGGTTGCCGCTCGCCCAGAGTTATGCCGACGCGTTGCCTTTTGCGGCCCGCGTAACAGTGATTGGTGAGGTCTTGGATATCATCGCTGACGTGCAGCGCCCCGCCGCCAAGGTAGCCCTTGGGCGGCTCACCTTGCCAAATGCGTTGTTTGATAAAATGAACGCCCTTGCCGCACGCATTCTGGTCCCTGAAAGCGACGCCTCGCGGCGCGCTGGTGCCGGTGCGGGTCTGACGGACAACGACTGAACTTCACCCTTTTTATAAATACCGCGGCACTGCCCTCACGTTCCGCGGCGCTTGGCCCGTAAGGTGGGATCAGCCTGCGTCGGGTCCTCAGGCCAGGGGTGCCGGGGATAGCGCCCGCGCATGTCTTTGCGCACATCTGCATAAGAGCTGGCCCAGAAGCCCGGCAAATCCGTTGTCACCTGAACCGGGCGTTGGGCGGGCGACAACAACGTTATCTGCAATGGCTTGCCTGCGATCATCGGATGTTGCGTGACGCCAAATACTTCTTGCAGGCGCAAAGCGATCTGTGGTTGGACGCCGGAATAGTCAATCGGGACATTGCGCCCCAATGGCGTCTCAAAATGCGCCGGCGCAGCGCGGTCCAGCGCTTGTGTCTGATCCCAATTCAACCGCGCCTTGAGCGCGGGCAGAACATCAAAACGCTTCCAATCGGCGCTGGAGCGCACACCATTCAGGTGCGGCAATAGCCATGTTTCCAGTGTTTCCATCAGATGAGCCTGTGAAAAATCGGGAAAGCCATCGCCCATTAGCCGGACCCTCGACAAGAACCGTTCGGCTGCCGCACTCGGCATCACGCCAAGTTGGCGCACGCCATCCAGCATCGCGATTGCCACCTTGTCTGCTGGCGCTTGCGCCCAAATGCGGTCGTCCAGAACGAGCGCGCCCAACCGTTCTTGTTTCCGGGTCAGGACGCGGCTTCCGCGGCGCGACCAGGAACAGACATCCTGCCATATGATCTGTGCTCCAAAAGCCTCGCGCAGTTCTGCCTCTGATATCCGTGCGGCCTGCCTGATCTTTGCTTCTCGTGGATCGCCGTCCAAATCGGTTGTCACGATAAGCCGTTCACCCGCCATTGGATCATGGTCTGGCATCACGGCACCCTTGCCCCCCGACAGGATGAACCGAGGCGCATCGCCATTGCGGCGCAACCCGATCCGGTCAGGATACGCCAGCGCGGCCAGCATGCCGATGCCATCAGGCCCGGTCCCCTGCTGCCCGCGTGTAAGGCGCTTCGCCTCTTGCCGGATGCGGGCAAGGGTGGGGGCATGAGCCTCCGCAGATGATTTCTTGCCAGTTACCGCGTCCATCCGAAGTGCCAGATCAACCGATCCCCCGCGCAGCGGATCACGTTCTGCTAAAAGCGCTGCCAACATCGGCGCGGTTTTGCCCCCGCGTGCCACCATATGCGCCAGCCGGGGATGCAGCGGCAGCCGTGCTAAGGCGCGTCCGTGTTCGGTAATGCGCCCCTCTGCATCCAGCGCCTCCAGCATCTGCAAAACCGCCTGTGCTTCACCCAAGCGGCCCTCATGCGGAGGCGTGACAAAAGCCAGATCATCCGCCTGCGCGCCCCATAATGCCAGTTCCAGTGCGAATCCGGTCAGGTCACCCACTTCAATTTCGGCGGGCGGATAGGCCGCAAGCGCGCCTTCTTCGCCCTTGGTCCACAATTTATAAGCGGCCCCTGCAGTCATCCGCCCCGCGCGGCCCGCCCTCTGGGTTGCTTCGGCCCGCGTTACCCGTTCTGTCACCAGCCGCGACATGCCCGAGGATGCATCAAACCGCGCGCGGCGCGCCAGTCCACCGTCCACAACAATCGTGATGCCTTCGATGGTGAGCGAGGTTTCGGCAATAGAGCTTGCCAGCACAATCTTGCGGCCCTTTTTGGCCGGGGCAATGGCCGCACGCTGGGCCTTGAAATCCATCGCGCCAAAAAGCGGTGCCAAAGTGCAATCTGCCGGCAGATGGCCCCCCAAAATACTTTCCACCCGCCTGATTTCGCCCTCACCCGGCAGGAAAACCAACGCGGAACCCTCCGCCTCTGACAGCGCCTTGAGCACCAGATCAGCAACCGCCTGATCAAAGCGCTGCTTGCCTGTCGGACGGTCCAGCCAGTGCTGCGCAACCGGAAAACTGCGGCCTTTTGAGGTCACAACTGGCGCGTCCATCAATGTGGCCACGGGCGCTGCGTCCAATGTCGCCGACATTGCCACCAACATCAGGTCATCGCGCAATGCGCCCGCCACCTCAAGACACAAGGCCAGCCCCAGATCCGCGTTCAACGAGCGTTCGTGAAATTCGTCAAAGATCACCGCTCCGATGCCGGGCAGATCCGGGTCTTGTTGCAACATTCGGGTCAAAATGCCTTCGGTCACAACTTCAATCCGCGTATCTCTGCTGATCGCCGAGGCCCCACGCACCCGGTATCCGACTGTTTTTCCCACGTCCTCGTCCAGGGTTGCCGCCATGCGTTCCGCCGCCGCGCGCGCAGCAAGGCGGCGTGGCTCAAGCATGATGATCTTTTGCGTTGTAAGACCGGCATCCAGCATCGCCAGCGGAACCCGTGTTGTCTTGCCCGCACCGGGCGGGGCCTGCAACACCACGCGACCGCGGCTTGCAAGCGCCGCAATAACCTCGGGCAGCACAGCATCAATGGGAAGGGTGAACGACATGAGGTCTTTATCTGGCAAAGACCGGCGCGCGCCAAGGGGCAAGGGATGGACATTTCAAGGCGACCCCGCAAAAGATGCGTCATGGATATGGATGACCTTGCAGAACGTGTGGTGGCGGGCGAACGGCGCGCGTTGGCGCAGGCGATCACGCTGGTTGAATCGGGCCGCGCGGATCACCGCGAAAGCGCCGCGCGACTGTTGGCAGCCTTGCCGCAAGACAGCCAAGCCTTGCGCATCGGGCTTTCCGGCACACCCGGTGTGGGCAAATCCACATTTATCGAAAGCTTTGGGATGATGCTTACCGGTCAGGGAAAGCGGGTTGCGGTACTTGCTGTTGATCCGTCTTCATCGCGCTCGGGGGGCTCCATCCTTGGCGACAAAACCCGGATGGATTTGCTCAGTCGGGATCCCAACGCCTTTATCAGGCCCTCGCCCAGCCAGACCCATCTGGGCGGTGTGGCGCGTCGCACCCGCGAGGCTGTGCGGCTTTGTGAGGCGGCAGGATACGACGTGGTGTTGATTGAGACAGTGGGCGTCGGCCAATCTGAAACGGTTGTGGCCGAGATGTCGGACGTTTTCCTGCTGCTCCTTGCCCCGGCGGGGGGCGATGAATTGCAGGGCGTCAAACGCGGGATCATGGAAATGGCAGATGTGATTGTCGTCAACAAGGCTGATGGCGATCTCAAAGCGGCCGCGAGCCGCACCTGTGCGGATTATGCGGGCGCACTGCGGTTGCTGCGCAAAAGGGAACAGGACCCAGCAGGATTTCCCAAGGCAATGATGGTGTCGGCGTTGCAGGAGCAGGGGCTTGATGAAACATGGGAAGCCCTGCTTGAGCTTGTCAATTGGCGGCGCGAAAATGGGTACTGGGACCAAACAAGGGCGACGCAGGCGCGGTACTGGTTCCTTGAGGATGTGAAACAACGCCTGTTGGCGCAGTTGGAAACGACCCAGGCGCGCAAGGCATTGCGGGACTTAAGCGATCAGGTCGCAGAGGGCACCGTTGACCCCGCGGTCGCCGCTCAGACATTTGTGGAAAAACTGGGTCATTAGCGCGTCCAGGCAGAATTCTTAAAAGTATAGATGGGGTTTGGAAATCAACCTACCGCCTTCGGATGCGCCCGGTTGTACACCTCCATCAGCCGCGCTGTGTCAACGGCGGTATAGGCTTGCGTTGTGGACAGTGATGCATGGCCCAAAAGCTCTTGAATTGCCCGCAAATCACCGCCCGCATCCAGCAAATGGGTCGCAAAGCTGTGGCGCATGGCGTGTGGTGTCGCAGTGGCGGGCAGGCCAAGCTGCATCCGCGCATTCGCCATCACCTGCGCAATGGCGCGCGCCCCAAGCCCGCCGCCGCGAATGGCCCGAAACAGCGGTTCGCGTGGTTCCTGCGGATGAGGGCATTCGCGCAGATAGGCGTCAATCGCGGTCCGCGCGGCAGGCAGAACCGGCACCACACGTTCCTTGCCGCCCTTACCGACAATGCGCAAAACATCAGGCAGCGGTGCATCCGCACCTTTAAGCCCCAGCGCCTCTGAAATTCGCAGCCCGCAGCCCCATAGGAGGGTCAGAACCGCCACATCGCGTGCCGCCACCCAAGGTCTGTCTGTTTGTACCTCCACACAGTCGATCAGCGCCTTGGCAGCATCAATTGCCAAGGGGCGCGGCAGTTTTTTCTGAAATTTCGGCGACCGGGTGGACAGCACCGCGGTGGGTTCAAACCCTTCGCGTTCTGCCAGCCAGCGATAGAACGCCTTTACCGCAGACAGTTTGCGGGCCATCGACCGCGGCCCGACATCGCTGCCGCGCGTGCGCGCCATCCAGCTGCGCATATCTGAAATGGTGATCCGCGCCAGCGCACCCAAGCCTTGGCTGTCGCCCTTGTGGACCGTCATGAATGCCAGAAAATCCGCCACGTCGCCTTGATACGCGGTGAGCGTGTTGTCCGCCGACCCCTTAAGGGCGCGCTGTTGGTCAAGCCATGTTTGCAGCGCATTGCGTGCGGCGGGGCTGATCAGCCCGGTGTCGGCGGCATGTTGCGCCCGGTTCAAGACAACCAGCGGCGCATCGCGCGCTCAAATACCCCGGTGAAAAATGTCAGCAGGTCGGTTCCCTGCTGGGGCCCGAACATATGCGGGTCCTCGGCACCCATCACCAACAGGCCGGGCAGTCGGCCCGCCCCAAAATCCAGTTTCAGACACGCCTCGGACCGGATCCATTCCGCCTTGCCGCCGTAGATGTGTTCGTCAGCACCCTGCACGCCACGCAATGTCACTTGCCGGGGCGCGCCGCCGCGTCCCTGGGTCAGGTATTCGTCAATAAATCCGGGTTCAGCGACGCTGAGAACATCACCAAGGCGCTGCACGGCGGGATCGCTGTCGTTCTGAACTGATTCCAAAACCAGCTTGACCGCGTCAACGCGCAGGATCTCGGCCACTTCACCACCCAGATCGCGCAGAAAGGCTTCAAATTCGACCGGGTCGAGCATCCGCAGGATGGCGCGGTGTATCTGGTTGGTGCCTGCAAGGTTTTCGTAAGCCGCGGCAATCACGCTGCGGTGGGTGTCTTCCAGCCGGTCCAGACGTGTTTCCAGACGTTCCATCGCAATGCCGCGCAGATCGACGATGTTGCCACCCATCGATTTTTCATTGGCCGCAATCAACGCCTGCATGACGTCGGTATCGTCCAGTATCACATCGGGTTTCGAAATGATCGCCTCGCGCAGGGCGTCATCAATCTTGGGGCTGCTGCTCATGTACGTCTCTTGATTATTTTGGGTGGTATAGCATGAGGTTTTGAATAAATCTGCCCCCTTGTTGTTAACTGGGAATGCAGGGTGGATCGTGTTGCCAAACCGCTTCATCCGCAGCGTCAGATGGAGAGACCCCTCCATGTGACGCCGCACTGAATGCCTGAAAGATGGGCGCGCGGCCCATCCCATTTGTCAGACGATTTTGATATTGCCCTCGGCGGCATCTTTCATGAATTGATCAAGCCCTTTGTCGGTCAGAACATGGCTGGCCAGTTTCTTGATCACCTCTGGCGGGGCCGTCATCACGTCAGCACCAATCAATGCGCAATCCTGCACGTGGTTCACGCTGCGGATAGAAGCCGCCAGGATCTGGGTTTCAAAGCCATAGTTGTCATAGACGGTGCGGATGTCCTGAATAAGGTCAAGACCATCAAGGTTGATGTCATCCAGACGCCCGATGAAAGGGGAAATGAACGTGGCCCCCGCCTTGGCCGCCAGCAATGCCTGATTGGCCGAGAAACACAAAGTGACGTTGACCATCTTGCCTTCGCCAGACAAAACTTTGCATGCTTTCAGGCCCGCCCATGTCAGCGGCACTTTGACGGCGATGTTGTCGGCGATCTTGGCCAGTTTGCGGCCTTGGGCGATCATCTCATCGGCTTCGAGGGCGACGACTTCGGCGCTGACCGGGCCGTCAACGAGATCACAAATTTCTTTAGTGACTTCCAGAATATCCCGGCCTGATTTCAGGATCAGCGACGGGTTGGTTGTGACCCCATCGACCATGCCCAAATCATTAAGCTCGGCGATGGCGTCAATCTCGGCGGTATCTACGAAAAATTTCATGTCTTGTCCTTGCGTATGAGGAACGGAGCGTTGATGTTGGCTTTACCGCATGATCGGCCCTGCTGAAACCCTCAAATCCCGAAATTGTTCAATCGGAGCTTTTGGTGACGTCCCAAGAATTCTTTGACCACGGCGCTTTGGTGTCCGTGCTGACGACGCAGCCTTTGGGACGTGCTTTGGACTATAAAGCGCCTGAAGGCGGCTGTCATTTGGGTGCCTTCGTTGAGGTACCCTTGGGGCCGCGCAAGGTGCTTGGGGTTGTTTGGGGTGCGGGTAAGGGCGACTATGACATTGCCAAAATACGCTCTGTCATCAGAGTATTAGATGCGGCACCGATGCGGGCGGAAATGCGCGAGTTTTTGATGCGCGCGGCGGCCTATACGCTCACACCGATGCCCGCCATGCTGCGGCTGGCCACCCGCGCACCGGGTTTGGGCGACCCGCCGTCGATGCGCAAAGTATATCGTCGTGGTGTGAAAGAGCCTGAGCGGATGACAGACGCGCGGTCGCGTGTGCTTGCGACATTGTCAGAATATGGCGATCTGTCATTCACGCTCAAAGAACTCGCTGAAATGGCGGGGGTGACGCCTTCTGTTGTGAAGGGGCTGGTTGGTCAGGGGGCCGTGTTTGAAGAAGACAGCCCACGAGATGTGCCGTTCGCGCCGATGGACCCGGACTTGCCAAGCAAAGAACTGACGCAAGATCAGGCGGCGGGCGCACGTGCGCTGGCTGAGGGTGTGGCTGGGCAGGCATATGGCACCACGTTGCTGCGCGGCGTGACCGGATCGGGCAAAACCGAAGTTTACCTCGAAGCGATCGCCGCTGCACTGAGGGCCGGCCGTCAGGCCTTGGTATTGCTGCCCGAGATTGCCTTGACTGAACAGTTTTTCACCCGCGTTCAGGAACGATTTGGGGCAAAGCCTGCGGAATGGCATTCAGGGGCCACCATGACCGAACGCCGTCGCATCTGGCGCATGGTCGGACACGGACAGGCGCAATTGGTCATCGGCGCGCGGTCGGCCTTGTTCCTCCCGTTTCAGAACCTTGGCCTGATTGTCGTCGATGAAGAACACGATACCTCCTACAAGCAGGAAGAAGGCGTTCTGTACAATGCCCGCGATATGGCCGTGCTGCGTGCAGCAATCTGCGGGGCGCAGGTGGTATTGGCTTCGGCTACCCCGTCGCTGGAAAGCTGGGCCAACGTAGAGGCAGGCAAATACCGGCGGCTGGAATTGACCTCAAGGTTCGGCCCGGCAGTCTTGCCGACGATGGGCGCAATCGACATGCGCGCAGAAGCTTTGCCAAGCGACAAGTGGGTGTCACCGACCTTGCAAATCGAAGTCAGCAAACGGTTGGAAAAGGGCGAGCAGGCGATGCTTTTTATCAACCGCCGCGGCTATGCTCCGATCACGCTCTGCCGCGCCTGCGGCCATCAAATTGGCTGTGATCATTGCGACGCGCGGATGGTGGAACACCGGTTTTTGAAACGCCTCGTCTGTCACCAATGTGGTGAAAGCAAACCGATGCCAGAGGTATGCCCGTCGTGCGAAGCAGTGGGGCGGCTGGCCCCGGTGGGACCAGGTGTGGAACGTTTGGGCGAAGAGGCCGCCGCATTGTGGCCAGATGCCCGCATCGCCACCTTAAGTTCAGACATGTACGGATCAGCGCGCGCGCTCAAGGCCGAGATCGCAGCAATCAGTGACGGGGCCGCCGACATCATAATCGGGACCCAACTTGTCGCCAAAGGACACAATTTCCCAAATCTGACGCTTGTCGGTGTGATCGATGCCGATCTGGGCCTGATGGGGTCCGATCTGCGCGCAGCAGAACGGACGTTTCAGCTGATGCGGCAGGTGGCGGGGCGGGCGGGCCGGGCAGAGGCACCGGGCACCGCCCTGTTGCAGACTTATCAACCCGAGCATCCGGTGATCCGGGCAATTTTGGCAGGCGACGAAGACGCGTTTTGGGCCGCAGAGGCCAAGGAACGGCAACAGGCCGGTGTGCCGCCTTATGGCCGAATGGCCGGGATCATCCTGAGCGGGCCCGACATCGCACAGGTGTTTGATGCGGGCAACTTGCTGGCGCGTCAGGACGGGCCGTTGCGCGCGGTTGGCGCTCAGGTCTTTGGGCCTGCACCGGCCCCTATTGCACGGGTCCGCGGTCGCCACCGGGTGCGCCTCTTGGTCAAGGCGGACAAGTCTGCGCCCTTGCAGGAAGCGCTGGCACGCTGGGTCGCACAGGTGCGCCTCAAGGGTGATTTGCGACTGGCCGTTGATATAGATCCGCAGAGTTTTTACTAGGGTGAGGCCACTGGGGGTTTCACACCCCCAGACCCCCGTGCGGTATTTTCGAAAAGGGTGAAGGGGCGGGTGCATTTGCATCTCGCCATTGCGGCGTCTGGGGCGTATTGGGTTTGGTATGGCTCAGTATATCACCCTCGAAGACGCCAAACGGCTGCCATTTTGGTGCCGCCCCGTGGCGTTGTTGTTTCTGATGGCACTGGCCATGCCGATTGCGTTCAACACGTGGGCGGCGCTGCTGAACAATTTTGTCATCGAGGTCGCTGATTTTGATGGGGCCGATATTGGTCTGTTGCACACAGTGCGCGAAATTCCCGGTTTTCTGGCTGTTGGCGTGATTGCGATCATCATTTTCGTGCGCGAGCAGGTGCTGGGGCTGGTGGCGCTGATCTTGCTTGGCGTGGCGACGATGCTTACCGCTTTGTTTCCCACGATGGGCGGCATTCTGACCCTCACAATGCTCAGCTCCATTGGCTTTCACTATTACGAAACGGTCAATCAATCGCTGCAATTGCAATGGCTTAAGATCGAAGACGCGCCGCGGATGCTTGGGTGGCTGATGGCCGCAGGGTCATTTGCCACGTTGATTGCCTATCTGGCGATCATGGCACTTTGGGAGACACTGAATCTCTCGTATAACATCGTCTATATGGTTGGTGGTGGCATCACGGTGCTGATCGTGATTTTCGCGATTGTCGCCTATCCGCAATTTGAGGCACCGACACCGCAGATCAAAAAGATGGTCCTGCGCAAGCGTTACTGGCTTTATTATGCGCTGCAGTTCATGTCCGGTGCGCGGCGGCAGATCTTCATGGTTTTTGCAGGATTTATGATGGTCGAACGCTTTGGATTTGAAGTGCACGAAATCACCACGCTTTATCTGATCAATCTGGTTGCCAACATGATCTTTGCCCCGTTGATGGGCCGCGCCGTTGGTTTCTTTGGAGAGCGGCGCGCGCTGGGGTTTGAATACATCGGGCTGATACTGGTGTTCCTCTCTTACGGCGGTGTCTATTTCATGGGCTGGGGCGTGATCGTTGCGGCGGTGCTTTATGTGCTGGACCATATGTTCTTTGCCCTCGCACTGGCGCTCAAAACTTACTTCCAAAAGATCGCGTCACCCGCTGACATAGCGCCCACAGCAGCAGTGGCCTTTACCATCAACCATATTGCAGCGGTGTTCTTGCCCGTGCTGCTTGGGCTCTTGTGGCTGGTGTCACCAGCGGCGGTGTTCTTTCTGGCGGCGGGCATGGCGTGTGTGTCTTTTTGCCTTGCAATGCTGATCCCGCGCCATCCTGCACCGGGGAACGAAACCATACTTGCAAGTAGGCTGCCGCAGGCCGCAGAGTAGCACGCAGGTGGCGCAGGGGCGGTTCCTGACCGGGTCCGCAATGGGTCACGTGATGCGGATGACAGCAACCGTCGCGATGGGCATTACCTTTGTTTTGCCGGTCGATGCGGCGGAGCTTTTGTGGATATCTCAACGCGGTGATCCGACATTGGTGGCCACCATCGGGTTTGCCTTTGCAATCCAGTTTCTATTCGGTTTCCATCGCCGTTGGTTTCATGATTGCGGCAACAGCGATGATCTCGCGCAGTATCGGCAGGTGGGCTGTGACGCTGGCTCGCCGGCAGGCGGGGGCCGCGACCGTGATTGCTGCGGGGGTCCAAACCTGCGTGGCGCTGTTGGTCATCATGGAACGGCACGATCTGGTTGCACTGGCTGGGGCCGAGGGCGAAACCGCACGGCTTGCGGCGCGCTATCTGGCAATCACCATGCCTTCGCTCATCCTGATGGCCGTGGCACCGACCTGCTCGGGGGCGCTGCGTGCTGAAGGGTTCGGGGCACAGGCGATGTATGTCACCCTGTTTTCCGGTGTGCTTTTGATGGTGCTCGACCCGATCCTGATTGTCTGGCTCGGGCTGGGGCTGGATGGCGCTGCGATCGGGCTTTTTTGCATTTCGCATCTGTATTGTAGCGCTTGCGATCTATTTTGCGGCGCGTCGCAATGACCTTATTGCATGGCCTGCAGTTGCGGATGGGCGCGCGTTTTTCAAACCCTATATGGTGATCGTCCTGCCAGCGATTGCCACGCAAATGTCCACGCCGGTCGCGAATTATCTGCTGACCATCGTCATGGCCCCTTTTGGCGATGATGCGGTGGCGGCTTGGGCTGTGGTCGGGCGGCTGACCGTTGTGGTTTTTGGCGGGGTGTTTGCCCTGTCGGGGGCCATTGGCGGCATTTTTGGCCAGAATTTTGGCGAGAGTCAGATGGCGCGCGTGCGCAGTACCTATTGCAACGCGCGGATCTTTTGCCTGATTTATGCGCTGGTGGCGTGGCTTTTGCTGTACCTGACAACGCCCTATGTGATCTGGGCCTTTGCCTAGCAAGGGCAGGGGGCTGCGATTTTGGCGGCGTTTACCACGGTGGGTGTGGGCGCGTTCATCTTCATCGGTGCGCTCATTGTCTCCAATGCGGCCTTTAACAGTCTGGGCAGGCCTGGCCGATCCACGCTGGTGAACTGGCTGAAAGACGGTGCGCTGTCCTGGCCACTGGCGTCTTGGCTCAGCCTTTATCTTGGAACGATCGGGGTCATCTTTGGCCAGGCACTGGCCGGTGTGTTGATGGGCGTGGTCGCGGCACTCTGGGGCTGGGCCTTTGTCGCGCGACTTCAGGCTGAGGACACGCCGCCCCTTGACCGCCCGTCCTTGCGCCCCTACCCGAACCCGGACAGATATCGGAGAAGATGATGCCAACGTTTACCGCACTGACCACCCTGATGGGCCGCGACCCCGCTTACGCGCTGGGCGACGCGATGGAGGGCCTGACGCCAGAACCGACAGGGGTTGGTGTCTTCGAGGTTGAAGACGGCTCAGGCCTGTGGGAAGTGGGCGGTTATTTCGAAGCCGCCCCGGATGAGACCGCGTTGATGGTTCTTGCGGTGGCAATGGGGGCCAAGCCTTTTGTCGTTTCAGAAGTGCCAGAGACCGATTGGGTCGCCCATGTGCGCCGCGAGCTCGCTCCGGTCGAGGCCGGTCGGTTCTTTGTTTATGGCAGCCATGACGCTGACAAGGTCCCCCAGGACTGCGAACCTTTGCTGATTGAGGCGGCAATGGCGTTTGGTACCGGTCATCACGGCACTACCTTGGGATGTCTGCGGGCGCTGGACCGCTTGGCGGGTGACGGGTTTGAAGGAGAAAACGTTGTCGATATCGGCTGTGGCACAGCCGTTCTGGCCATGGCCGCCGCCCGTATCTGGCCGAAAAACGTGCTGGCCAGCGATATAGATGAAGTTGCGGTTGAAGTTGCCGCGGCAAATGTAATGGCCAACGGTTTGGACGGGCGCGTCAATTGCGTTGAGGCGGCTGGCTTTGACCACCCTGTTCTGGCCGAGGCAGCCCCGTTTGATCTGGTATTTGCCAATATCCTCAAAGGCCCCCTTGTCGCACTTGCCCCCGATATGGCGCACGCCATGCAGCCCGGCGGCTATGCGATCCTGTCAGGAATCTTGAACGAACAGGCCGACGATGTGATCGACGTTTATGCACGATCCGGCATCAATCTTGTCCATAGGGAAAGCATTGTCGATTGGACAACCCTGACACTTCGCAAAATGACCTAAATTGACCCCCATTTAAGGGGAATTTGAGGCACTTGCCCAGAAAATGCCACATTTCAGGCCTAATGTCTTTCGGAACTGATCCGGTGGGGGCCGTTGATCTGAGAAGGCTATTGCCATGGCTGAGACACATGACCAATTTAACAAGCGCCTGAGCCTGCTTGGCCACAAACATGCGAAGATGACGCATGGGTTTTCTACCCAAGTGGGGCCAGACGGGCTGATCCAGGTCACTCCGAAAGCCAAACGAAATGGATTTCCCTTCAAAGGGCTGTTCTTGCTTGTTTTCGGCTTCGTTGCATTTAAGGCATTTATGTTGGCATCTGTTGGTCCCGCAACTTATGCAGAACGGCTTTCCAAGCTTGAGAACAGTTCAGTGGTTGAGGCCGCAGGTGCCAAGCTGTTGGGTATTGATCCACTCACGGCGATGATGGCGGATCTTGTTGTACCGCTATTGCGGTAAGGGTTGGCATCATTGCCTGAAACGGGCATTTGGCTTTTCGGACGACACCGGTCACTTCGCCTGCGCACTCAGGGCATTATATAGCAAAAGCCACGCGCTGTTCTCACAGGCGTGGCTTATTGCGTCGGAGTGACAAGGCGTGCGCTGATCAGCGCGCCCATCGCCATTTAACGAATGAAATCTGTCTGGGCGACAACATCGATGTCGCCGCGGATCAGGCCGATATCGTCCAGTTCGCGATCAGACAAAGCTGCCAATGCGTTACGTGTTACGCGTGCATCATTCCAGGCAACAACATTGCCAAAAATGTTCGCGATAAACGAAGAAATGCGAGAAACGGCCAATACTGAGCCATAAGCGGTGCGGGTTGTGTCGAAAGCTGCCATTTGAGCCATCCTTTATATCTGAATTTTTATGCCGGTTTGCCCGACTGTCTGAGGGGCAGATAGGCGGGTTTATTGGATAGCACAATTGACAGAAACGCATGTGTGATCTGCACCCATTGCATAGGTTCGAAAGGTGGTTAACGCGCCGTAAAGTAAGGCAAAATTGTGTTTACCGGAGTGTCGCTTTTGATCTTGAGAAAGGCGATTTCAGCCGCTCTGGCGTAAAAGCGACACCTCAGAGGTCGCAATCACACGCTGATGGGAAAAGCTTGGCCAATGTTCGCCTTTCGTGCTAGTGAAACAAAAAAGCAACAATTTGAGGCAACTGGACATATGGTACGGGTAATCGGCATTGATCCGGGGCTGCGCAATCTTGGTTGGGGCGTCATTGACGTGGCAGGCAGCCGCATCACGCATGTTGCAAATGGGGTTTGTGTGTCCGTTGGCGAAGATCTGGCACAACGGCTGTTATCGTTGCACGGGCAACTGACCCGGGTCTTTGCCACCTACCGCCCCGAAGCCGCCGCAGTTGAGCAGACGTTTGTGAACAAGGACGGTGCAGGCACTCTCAAACTGGGACAGGCGCGCGGTATTGCGATGCTGGTGCCTGCCCAAGCAGGCCTGACGGTTGGTGAGTATGCGCCCAACACGGTCAAAAAAACGGTCGTGGGGGTCGGACATGCGGATAAGGGCCAGGTCGCGCATATGGTGCGCATGCAACTGCCCGGTGTCGAGATTGCTGGCCCGGATGCAGCGGATGCGCTCGCCATCGCAATATGTCATGCGCACCACGGTGGGGCGAGCACCTTTGCCGCAGCCGTTGCAAAGGCCACTGCATGATTGGAAAAATAACAGGTCGCATTGAATACCGCGCGGCAGATCATTTGCTGATCGACGTGCGCGGTGTTGGGTATCTGATTTATTGTTCCGAGCGCACATTGGCCGCTTTGCCGGGGGTGGGCGAGGTTGTCGCCCTTTTTACCGATCTGGTGGTGCGCGAAGACCTTATGCAACTGTTCGGCTTTCAAACATTGGTTGAAAAAGAATGGCATCGCCTGCTGACTTCCGTTCAAGGGGTCGGGGCCAAGGCATCGCTGGCGATTCTTGGGGCGTTGGGGCCGGATGGGGTCAGCCGCGCCATTGCGTTGGGCGACTGGAATGCGGTCAAGGCGGCCAAAGGTGTGGGGCCAAAGATTGCACAACGCGTGGTGTTGGACCTCAAGGACAAGGCACCGGGTGTCATGGCAATGAGTGGCACACTGGCCCAAGCCCAAGGCGATGTGCCTGCAGAGGTCATTGAAGCTCCCATAGCCCGCAAACCCATAGCGTCCGCCCCCAATGCGTCCGCACAATCGGAGGCGCTTTCTGCCTTGAGTAATCTTGGCTATAGCCCCGGTGATGCCGCAGGCGCTGTGGCGCAGGCGGCAGGTGAGATACCGGATGCAGAGACGCCCGCACTGATCCGCGCGGCGTTGAAACTATTGGCCCCAAAGGGCTAGGGTATATGCATCACCCCGATGGGCCTTTTTTTGTCTTGGATAACACATGAACGACAGCGACCCGACATTGCGGCCCGAACCGCTGCCCGAGGATTTTGACCGCGCGTTGCGTCCGCAGTTGCTGGATGAATTTGTCGGTCAGGCTGAGGCACGGTCGAACCTGCGGGTGTTTATCCAATCAGCCAAGCAACGCGGCGAGGCGATGGACCACACGTTGTTTCACGGCCCGCCTGGTTTGGGCAAGACGACGCTGGCACAGATCATGGCGCGTGAGTTGGGTGTTGGTTTTCGCATGACCTCCGGACCGGTGTTGGTCAAGGCGGGCGATCTGGCGGCGATCCTGACCAATCTCGAACCCCGCGATGTGCTGTTTATTGACGAGATACACCGGCTCAACCCGGCGGTTGAAGAGGTGCTTTACCCCGCGCTTGAGGATTTTGAGTTGGATCTGGTGATCGGCGAAGGCCCTGCGGCGCGCACCGTGCGCATCGAATTGCAGCCCTTTACCCTTGTTGGGGCCACAACGCGCATGGGGCTTTTGACCACGCCGCTGCGCGACCGCTTTGGCATCCCGACGCGGTTGCAGTTTTATACCGAGGACGAACTGTTCATCATCGTGGATCGCAATGCCCGTAAACTGGGTGCGCCGGCCGATGAGGGCGGCGCGCGCGAGATCGCCAAGCGGGCGCGGGGGACACCTCGGATTGCGGGTCGGTTATTGCGCCGTGTGGTGGATTTTGCGGTGGTTGAGGGCGATGGCACGGTAACGCGGGCGCTGGCAGACATGGCGCTTACACGGCTTGGTGTTGATCATCTGGGTCTGGATGGGGCGGACCGGCGATATCTGCGGCTAATTGCCGAAAATTATCAAGGCGGCCCGGTTGGGATTGAAACGTTGTCGGCGGCCCTGTCGGAGAGCCGTGATGCGTTGGAAGAAGTGATTGAGCCTTTCTTGCTGCAACAGGGATTGATCCAGCGGACACCGCGCGGGCGGATGCTGGCGCGAAAAGCGTGGGTGCATCTGGGGATGACGCCGCCCAAACCGCAAAGTGATCTGTTTGGCTGAGGGGGTGGGATTGAGTATTTTGGGCGAAAAGAAACTGGAGGCGGCGCAGATCGAAGCGTTGTTCACCCGCGGCGACGGCTGCTTTGCCTTTGCGCGCTGGGGCAGGGCGATTTGCCCCGTGGTATTTGGAGTTGAAGATGCGACATTGGCGGTGGTCAAAGGTGCGTTGGAAGCGGTGGTCAGCCTTGCCGGACATGAGATGGGCGAGATGGATGCCGAACTTGGCAGCAATCTGATGATTTTCTTTTTTTCGGAGTGGTCCGAGTTGCCGGAAGTCAAAGGTATGGACCGGCTGGTGCCTGATTTGGCACCGTTGGTGGCGCGGCTGGAGGCAGTGGATGCAAATCAGTACCGGATTTTCAGGTTCGATGCGACGGGCGCAATCAAGGCGTGCTTTGTATTCCTGCGAATGGATGAACATCTGAGTGCGGTGCCAGCGCACACTCTTGCCCTGTCTCAAATCGTGCAGTCGATGCTGCTGTGGTCCGACACCGCATTCCAAGACCGCTCACCCTTGGCCGCAAACGGCGAGACAACCGTCTTGCGCCCCGACATCGCCGATGTTTTGCGTGCGGCCTATGATCCTGTTTTACCGGCGATGGCACAGGATCCGTCACATGCGTTGCGGATTGCGGCTCGGGTGGTGAACCCGCAGTGATCCATCATTTCTCATTGCGTGTCTATTACGAAGACACCGACATGGCGGGCATCGTCTATTACGCAAATTACCTGCGGTTCATTGAACGCGCGCGCAGCGACTGGGTGCGCGAGATGGGCATTGACCAACTGGCGATGAAAGCGGATGGGCTGGTTTTTGCGGTGCGACGGATCGAAGCGGATTATCTGGCCCCGGCACAGTTTGAAGATGTGTTGGAGGTGCGCACAACCTTGGACGCGCTCACGCCCGCGCGTATGGTGATGGGCCAAGAGGTCTGGCGCGATCAGACCTGCTTGTTTCGCGCCGTTGTCACAATCGTGTGCATCGGGGCGGGCGGAAAGCCAGCGCGTTTGCCAGCGAAACTTCGCTCAATGGCCCTCTGACAAGCGGCGCTTTGCCAAGACCCTAGCTTTCCCAATTGTGCTGGGTTAGTTTCGTGCCAAATGGAGCCTTGGAAAACCGAGGCCTGAGGCAGTAGGCCGCATCAGCGGTGGGTAAAAAGAGCAGGACACATGCAGACAGCATTATTAGCAGCCAACGTTGGGGGCAGCATTTCGGTATGGTCGATGTTTGCTGAGGCAACCGTGACCGTGAAACTGGTGATGATCTCACTGATTGTCGCGTCGTTTTGGTCGTGGTCGATCATCGTTCAGAAAATCATCCAATACCGCAAGGCCCGCGCCCAGGCAGAGCAGTTTGATCAGGCGTTTTGGTCAGGTGAGCCATTGGATGGGTTGTTTGACAGCGTTGGTGGGGACCCGGATGGATCGGCAGAGAAAATCTTTGCCTCCGGCATGACCGAATGGCGCCGCTCGCACCGTGATGACGGTGGATTGATCCCCGGTGCCACTGCGCGCATCGACCGGAGCATGGACGTGGCGATAGCAAAGGAAGCGGAGCGGTTGCAAAAAGGGTTGCCTGTGTTGGCGACCGTCGGCTCAACGGCCCCGTTTGTGGGGTTGTTCGGGACGGTATTTGGCATCATGAATGCCTTTATCGAAATCGCAGAACAGCAAAATACCAATTTGGCCGTCGTCGCCCCCGGTATCGCTGAGGCGCTGTTGGCGACAGGCATGGGCCTGATGGCGGCGATCCCGGCGGTGGTTTTCTATAACAAACTGAGCGCCGACAGTGACCGTATTCTTGGTGGATATGAAGCGTTTTCAGACGAATTTGCCACCATCCTCAGCCGCCAGCTGGACAGCTAGGTCATGGGGGCAGGAGTTGTAAAAAAGCAAGGCGGCGGGCGCGGACGGCGGCGCGGGCGCAGCCAGCCGATGGCAGAGATCAATGTCACACCTTTTGTAGATGTGATGTTGGTGCTGTTGATCATCTTTATGGTCGCTGCACCGTTGTTGACTGTAGGTGTGCCTGTTGAGTTGCCCAAAACGGCTGCCGGTGCCTTGCCGTCAGAACAAGAAGAGCCGTTGACAGTGACAATCACAGCGGATGGCGGCGTGCAGATCCAGACCACGGAAACACCGCGAAATGATCTCGTGAACAAGCTGCGAGCGATCGCGGCTGAACGGGCAAGCGACCGGGTGTTTCTGCGCGCTGATGGCAAAGTGCCCTATAGCGCCGTGATGGAGATCATGGGCGCGCTGAATGCGGGTGGCTTTTCAAACATCGGTCTGGTCACAGACATCGGTGGTCCGGCGCTGGATGGCAGCGACGCATCGGGTGGCTAGGCGTGCATACCGGGCATTATATTTCTGGGGCGGGGCATCTGATTTTCATCGGCTGGCTGCTTTTTGGCAGCGTGTTCGACCCCGATCCGCCGCCATTTGAGATGACAGAGGTATCCGTGATCAGCGGTGCCGATTTTGACGCACTGGTCGCGGCCGGGCAATCGCCTGACACAGCGACTGACGTGGCGCAACCTGCCGAGCCAGAGGTGTCAACGGATATACCGGAGGTGTCCGCAACGCCGGATGCGGCCATTGAACAACCCGCACCCATTCAGGCCGAAACTCCGCCACCCGACGATACACTCCCTGAGGTGACGGAACTGACTTTGCCGCCCGAGGCTCAGGTCGATGATGCCCCGCCAGAACTGGACCAGCCGGTGGGCGATATTGCCGTGCTGGTGCCAGAGGTCGCCCCGGAGGCGGCACCACGCCCGGTGGAGCGGGTGGCACCAGACCCTGTGGCGGAACCTGATCCAGATGCAACGCCGGACCCGGTTGAGCAACAGGCGGTCGCACCGGACGCCGCCGGTGAAACCGTCGAAGAACCACAAGAGGCTCAGGCACCACCTGAGGCCACAACCGAGATTGTGACCGAAGTCACCGCAGCCCCCGCTGCATCGCCGCGCCCGCCCGGCCAACGTCCTGCTGCACCGCAGCCACAAGCAACCGAGACACCGACGTCCACACCTGCCGAGCCGTCGACGTCATCCGAAACCGACGCGGTGACTGCAGCACTGGAAGAAGCGCTCAGCGGTGCTGAAACACCAGCGCCCGCAACACCAGCGCCCGCATCACCAGCTGCCCCGAGTGGCCCGCCCTTGTCGGCAGGAGATAAAGAATCGCTGCGCGTTGCGGTATCGGCCTGCTGGAATGTCGGCTCGCTGTCTTCGGCCGCGCTGCAGACAACTGTTGTTGTCAGCGTGAATATGAATCAAAATGGTACGCCTGTGATTGAAACAATCCGACAGGTTGGTGCATCTGGTGGGTCTGACGCGGATGCAAAACGTGTGTTCGACTCAGCACGCCGTGCGATTATCCTTTGTGGGTCAAAGGGTTATAATCTGCCCAGCGACAAATTCAGCCAATGGCAGACCATAGAGATGACCTTTGATCCAAAAAAGATGGGGAACAGATGACCCTTTGCACTTTCAATTTTACCGCCCCTCTGGCGAAAATCGGCGCGGCATTGTGTCATATGTTTGCCTGCGTGGGTCTCAAAGCCCATAAACTTCCCCTCGAAAAGCACGCCGCTCGGCGCGACACTGCCATCATGTTTGATCCTGAAAGGATTTGCCTCAGATGAAATCACGTTTTCTCAGCATTTGTTTGGCATTGCTCAGCGCGATAGCCGTCCCCGTCACGGTTCTGGCGCAAGAACCGCTCAAGATCATCATTGATGAGGGGATCATCGAACCTTTGCCCTTCGCGGTGCCGACCTTTCAGCCTGAAAGCGCCGAGGCCGGACAGCTCGCCAACGATCTTGCCCGTGTCATCGCGGAAGATCTGATTGGCACCGGGCTGTTCCGCGAAATCCCTGCAAGCGCATTTATCTCAACCGTCAGTGATTTTAATGCCAGCGTGCAATACGCCGATTGGAAGGCGATCAACGCACAAGCCTTGGTCACAGGGGCCGTCAATGTTCAGGGCGGTTCGGTCAATGTGAAATTTCGCCTTTATGATGTGTTTTCGGGTGCTGAAATGGGCAACGGACTGCAGTTTTCCGGCACCACCGGCGGGTGGCGGCGGATGGCGCACAAGGTGGCCGATGAGGTGTATAGCAGGATCACCGGAGAAGGCGGTTATTTCGATAGCCGCGTTGCCTATGTTTCTGAGACAGGCCCAAAAGATGACCGCAAAAAACGACTGGCGATCATGGATTATGATGGTGCGAATGTGCAGTACCTGACCGATTCAGGATCCATCGTTCTGGCACCGCGTTTTTCACCGAGCGGCGACAGAGTTCTTTATACCAGCTACGAAAGCGGATTTCCGCGCATCTATGTGCTTGATATCGGCAGTGTCTCGCGCCGCGTTCTGGAAAGTTCAGAGGGCACAATGAGCTTTGCGCCGCGATTTTCGCCCTCCGGACAGACGGTGGTTTTCTCGCTCACCCAAGGCGGTAATACTGACATCTATACCATGGACATCGCCAGCGGATCATCCGTTCGCCTGACCAACACCCCCGCGATTGAAACCGCACCCAGCTTTTCACCAGATGGCCAACGCATTGTTTTTGAAAGCGACCGGTCCGGCACGCAGCAACTTTATATCATGCCTGCAACTGGCGGCGAAGCCACGCGAATCTCCTTTGGTGAAGGGCGTTACGGCACACCTGTGTGGTCGCCGCGCGGCGATCTGGTGGCGTTCACGAAACAGAACAAAGGCCGCTTTCATATTGGTGTGATGCGGTTGGACGGTTCAGAAGAACGTCTGCTGACCGCATCGTTTCTGGACGAAGGCCCAACATGGGCACCCAATGGTCGTGTGGTGATGTTTGCCCGCGAAACCCAAGGCGCAGGGGGATCATCAACGCTCTATTCAGTGGACATTTCAGGGCGTAACCTGAGGCCAGTGCGTACGCCCGAAGGGGGGTCTGACCCATCATGGTCGCCCTTGCAAAAGTGATCACCAAAGATGCGCGGAATATTTCCAATGCGCGCGCGCCTGTGATAAACAACAGATCAATTGGCACAAAGCCATCACACGAGAGGCAGTAGCATGAAACGTTTCCTGACCAGCACCATCTTGATCGCAGCTTTGGCCGTTTCGGCCTGTACCAACCCCAATCGCTTTGGTGCGGACGGGTCGGGCGGGGCAAACGCCAACGCAGGGATAAACGGCAGCGTTTTGCCGGGCAGCGCAAGCGACCCTTCCTCAACCGCTTATTTCCAGCAGGCCATCGGTGACCGGGTTCTGTTCGAGGTAGATCAGTCAAACCTGACCGCAGTTGGCCGCGCCACATTGGATGGCCAAGCTGGCTGGCTTTTGGCGAACACCGACTATCAGGCGGTGATTGAAGGTCACGCAGACGAACAGGGCACGCGCGAATACAACCTTGCCTTGGGCGCACGCCGTGCCAATTCGGCGCAGGAATATCTGGTGTCCAAAGGTGTGCCAGCCTCCCGCTTGCGGGTTGTGAGCTATGGCAAGGAACGCCCGATTGAAATTTGTTCAGAAGAAGCCTGCTATGCCAAGAACCGCCGCGCGGTGACGGTTCTGGCCGGTGGACTGACCAGCTAAGGTATAATTGACCATGATGAAACGCGTTATTCTGGCGATGGCTTTGGGGCTGCTGGTCAGTCCCTTTGCCCTGCATGCACAGGACACACAAACCCTTGCGGATGTGCGTCAGGAACTGACGGTCCTGAATGTCGAAGTGCAAAAGCTTAAGCGCGAGCTGTCAACCACCGGCGGCGTTTCGGTGGACACAGGCGGTGGGTCCGTGCTTGAGCGTGTGAACGCCATGGAAAGCGAATTGCAGCGCCTGACATCCAAAAGCGAAGAGTTGGAAAACCGCATCAACCGGATTGTCGCGGACGGCACAAGCCGCATTGGCGATCTGGAATTCCGTCTGGTTGAACTGGAGGGTGGCGATATTTCCACCTTGGGTGAAACATCGACTTTGGGCGGTGCGGACCAAACTTCCAGTCAGGCCCCATTGACGGCCCCGGCAACGCCCACGGACACCGCATCTTTGGCTGTGGGGGAGGCAGCAGACTTTGAGCGGGCGCAGGCGGCGCTCGCCTCCGGTGACTTTCGCGGCGCCGCAGATCAGTTTGCGACCTTCAATCAAACCTATCCGGGTGGACCGCTAGCCGCCGAGGCCGATTTGCGCCGAGGCGAGGCACTCAACAGCCTTGGTGACGCCCGCGAAGCAGCACGTGCATTCTTGGCCAGCTTTACCGCAGATCCGGTTGGCCCTGTTGCACCTGTATCCTTGTTTGAACTGGGCCGCGCATTGGGCTTTTTGGGCCAGACCCAGGAAGCATGTGTGACGCTGAGCGAGATCGCTGTGCGGTTCCCAGACAGTCCCGCCGTGGCGCAGGCTGAGGGGGAGCGTGCCAAGATGGGATGCTCTTGATCCCATGCCAGCGCGCTTAACCCAACAGGTCGCTGAGGCGTTTTTGCCCAATCCCCCTGAGGTGTTAGGTGTTGCAGTGTCGGGTGGTGGCGATTCAATGGCATTGCTGCATCTGCTACATGGCCTCTGCACCCTTCATGGAACAAAGCTGCGGGCGGTGACCGTAAATCATGGTCTGCGTGCTGAAGCGGCGTCCGAGGCCCAAATGGTGCATCAGTTTTGTGCAACCTTCGGCATTTTGCATGACACCCTGCTTTGGGATGCGTGGGACGGCACGGGAAATCTGCAGAGTGCAGCCCGCGATGCCCGCTTTGCGTTGATGTCTGCGTGGGCAGCCGAACATGGGATCGATACATTTGCATTGGGCCACACAGCGGATGATCAGGCTGAGACGTTTTTGATGCGTCTGGCCCGGCGTTCTGGTGTGAATGGTCTGGCGGGCATGTCGCCGCGGATTATTCGTGAAGGCGTGACATGGGTGCGCCCGCTGCTCAAGGCCAGCCGCGCGGAATTGCGCTGCTATCTGCAATCCCAAAGCGTCCCTTGGACCGAAGACCCCAGCAACGACGATACCGCTTTCGAGCGCGTCAAGGCCCGCCAGATAATGGAGGTGCTCGCGCCATTGGGAATTGATGCCCAGGGTCTGTCAGCGGTGGCCGAACACATGGCACAGGCCCGCACGGCATTGGATTGGCAGACCTATCTGGCTGCACGTGACATCGCCAAGGTGGATGCGGGTGCAGTCGTCATTTGTGAGCGCAAGTTGCGCATTCTTCCGCATGAAATCCAGCGTCGGTTGTTTGTGAGCGCCGTGAACTGGATCAGCAACGAAACCTATCCGGCGCGTCACGCAGCGATCACATCGCTGATGCAGGCACTGCGCAAAGGTCAGGCCGCCACCTTGGAGGGATGTCATGCGTGCAGGGTTGGCGGCCAAATCTGGGTGTTTCGCGAACATAACGCCGTAAAATACGTACAAACGCCCCCGGATGAGCTTTGGGACGCCCGCTGGCATTTGACCACCGCTGACACATCCGACAATTGGCGGAACGTGACGGTGCGGGCGTTGGGCAAAGAGGGACTTGAACAATGCGTCGATTGGCGCGCTTCCGGGCGCCCCCATGCGGTGCTTTTGTCCACACCAGCCGTCTGGCGAGGTGACGTTGTTGTCGCGGCCCCCCTTGCCGGATGGAGCCAGAAATGGCATGCGGACGTTATCGGTGGTGAAGAGACTTTCTTTGCCGCGCTTTTAACGCATTGAACATGCGCGCATCATCTCTATCTTAAAGAGGTGGCCGTGTCATAAAGATGTGTCCTCTGGGCCGCAGCACCCGCGCGCGCCTTGTTGATAATTAGGAGAATTTCCTTGGGCAATGTTCGTAATCTCGCCTTCTGGGTTGTGTTGATGCTGTTGGTTCTGGCGTTGTTCAATTTGTTCAACGGCTCAGGCAACAATCTGCAAAGCACTGAGATCACCTATTCTGAATTTGTAAACTCGGTCAAAGGCGGTGATGTCCGGAATGTGACATTGGACGGTGAACAGGTTCGTTTTCGCAAGGCTGATGGCGGTGATTATATCGTGATCAAGCCAGAAGACGCTGAAATCACCACACTGTTGATCGACAACAATGTACCCATTCAGGCCAAACCGCAGGAACAATCTGGATTTTCCACGTTCTTGATGTCCTTGCTGCCCATTCTGTTGCTGATCGGTGTGTGGATCTATTTCATGAACCGGATGCAGGGCGGTGGCAAAGGTGGTGCCATGGGCTTTGGCAAATCAAAGGCCAAGATGCTGACCGAAAAGCATGGTCGCGTGACGTTTGATGATGTCGCGGGCATTGATGAAGCCAAGGAAGAGCTTGAAGAGATCGTAGAATTCCTGCGCAATCCGCAGAAATTCTCGCGTCTTGGTGGTAAAATCCCCAAAGGCGCACTGCTGGAGGGCCCTCCCGGTACAGGTAAAACACTGCTTGCGCGGGCCATCGCGGGTGAGGCCGGCGTGCCGTTCTTTACCATTTCTGGTTCTGACTTTGTCGAGATGTTCGTTGGTGTTGGTGCAAGCCGTGTCCGCGATATGTTCGAACAGGCCAAGAAAAACGCCCCTTGTATCGTGTTTATTGACGAAATTGACGCAGTTGGTCGCCACCGTGGTGCCGGCTATGGCGGTGGCAACGATGAACGCGAACAGACATTGAACCAGTTGCTGGTTGAAATGGATGGCTTTGAGGCGAATGAGGGCGTGATTATCATCGCGGCCACCAACCGTAAGGACGTTCTGGACCCGGCCCTGCTGCGACCGGGTCGTTTTGACCGTCAGGTCAGTGTTGGCAATCCCGACATCAAGGGTCGTGAGAAGATTCTGCATGTGCATGCACGCAAAACACCGCTCGGACCTGATGTTGATTTGCGCATCATTGCCCGCGGTACACCGGGTTTCTCGGGCGCGGATCTGGCCAACCTCGTGAATGAAGCAGCACTGACTGCCGCACGTCTGGGGCGTCGTTTTGTGGCGATGATGGATTTCGAATCCGCTAAGGACAAAATCATGATGGGGGCCGAAAGGCGCTCCATGGTGCTGACGCAGGAACAAAAGGAAAAGACCGCGTACCACGAAGCTGGCCACGCCATTGTGGGCATATCCCTGCCTAAATGTGACCCGGTTTATAAGGCGACGATCATTCCGCGTGGCGGCGCATTGGGCATGGTGATGAGCCTGCCGGAAATGGACAAGCTGCAAATGTTCAAGAATGAGGCCGAACAGCGCATTGCGATGACCATGGCAGGCAAAGCCGCCGAAATCATGAAATATGGCCCTGACGAAGTGTCCTCCGGTCCGGTAGGTGACATCATGCAGGCCAGCGCGCTCGCCCGTGCAATGGTGATGCGCTATGGCATGTCCGACAAGGTTGGCAACATTGACTATCAAGAAGCGGCGGCTGGCTATCAGGCCAATGGCGGGGCCGGCGGGTTTTCTGTTTCTGCGGCCACTAAAGAGCTGATCGAAAGCGAAGTGAAACGCATCATCGACGAAGGTTATGATCTTGCTTCAAAAATTCTCAAGGAAAAGAAAGAGGAATTTGAGCTTCTTGCGCAGGGTTTGCTTGAATATGAAACGCTGACGGGTGACGAAATTAAGCGTGTCATCGCGGGCCTGCCGCCCACGCCAGACCCCGACGTAGACGAAGGTCCATCCGACGAAGGCAGCGCGCCAAGCGTGACAACAATCCCCAAGGCCAAAGCAAAGAAATCACCGCCGTCTTCTGGTAAGTTGAAACCGGAGCCATCGACCTGATCCATCTGATCTGGTGATGGGAACATCATAAGAAATCATAAGGTCCGGCCCGTGCCGGGCCTTTTCTTTTGCCCGGGCAACGCGCACTTTGATCAGGCAATTCGAAAAAGGATCACCCATGGCAGAGCTTCGTCCAACCGACTTCATCGCAACCGTCAAGTGGCTGGGCAGGGTACCACAAAAGCGCACCAACATCCGGTCAGAACCTATTGAACAGGCATTTTTCAGCTATGCCGGAATCGAGGGCGATTTTCACAGTGGTCTCACACGATCTTCATGTGTGCGGGTCACCGA
Source organism: Sulfitobacter sediminivivens (assembly GCF_042611115.2). NCBI lineage: Bacteria > Pseudomonadati > Pseudomonadota > Alphaproteobacteria > Rhodobacterales > Roseobacteraceae > Sulfitobacter > Sulfitobacter sediminivivens. Next base: position 96,358 of record NZ_JBHGAR020000006.1, on the reverse strand, counting down.
ACAGCATCCCAAAGGCACCGAAATCCGCAACACCCGACAGTTGTCCATCCTGTCGGTTGAGGAACTGGATGCCATCGCGCGCCAGATTGGTATCGAGGCCATGGACCCGACCACATTGGGGGCGTCGATTATCTTAAAAGGCATTCCCGATTTCACCTACGTGCCACCTGGGTCGCGGCTTCAGACCGCAAGCGGAACGACGATCGTCATCGACGTCGAAAACGGCCCCTGCAATTTTCCCGCCCGCGAGATCGAAAAGGATATGCCCGGGCATGGAAAAGCATTCAAAACAGCCGCACGTGGCAAACGCGGCGTGACCGCATGGGTCGAGCGCGAAGGCATGATCGCCATTGGTGACACTTTGCGCCTGCATGTTCCTGATCAACCTCACTGGCCCCATCTTTAAGGCCCCATGTTTCCAAAAAGAAACACCGCTGCGGCCTCTCGCCGCATCACGGGGTGGAAATGTCGGAAATGCGCCCTCTCCAAGACAAGGGCACCTGTAAGAGGGGCACAGCAACACCGCCGACATGGCAACAGGGGATTCTCAGATGGCTTTCAAGACCGACATCCAAATCGCACGCGAAGCGAATAAGAAACCGATTCAGGAAATCGGCAAGAAACTGGGCATCGGCACGGATGACCTGCTGCCCTACGGCCACGACAAAGCAAAGGTCAGCCAGAAATTCATCAACTCGGTTCAGGACCGCAAAGACGGCAAGTTGATCCTTGTGACCGCGATCAACCCGACGCCAGCGGGCGAAGGTAAGACCACGACAACTGTTGGGTTGGGTGACGGTCTGAACCGCATTGGCAAAAACGCCTGCGTGTGTATCCGTGAGGCATCGCTTGGCCCGAACTTTGGCATGAAGGGTGGTGCCGCGGGCGGTGGCTATGCCCAAATCATCCCAATGGAAGAAATGAACCTGCATTTCACCGGCGACTTCCACGCGATCACCTCTGCCCATTCTTTGTTGTCGGCGATGATCGACAACCACATATATTGGGGCAATGAGCTTGAGATCGACACCCGCCGCGTTGTGTGGCGCCGTGTCGTCGACATGAACGATCGCGCGTTGCGCCAGATCAACGTATCGCTTGGCGGTGTCGCAAATGGCTTCCCCCGTGAAGGCGGATTTGACATCACCGTGGCATCCGAAGTGATGGCCATCCTCTGCCTCGCAAAGAACTTGACCGATCTGCAGGAACGTCTGGGCAATATGATTGTGGCCTATCGCCGCGACCGCACACCTGTATTTGCCCGCGACATCAAAGCGGACGGTGCAATGACTGTTCTGCTGAAGGACGCGATGCAGCCAAATATCGTTCAGACCTTGGAAAACAACCCGGCGTTTGTACACGGCGGCCCGTTCGCGAACATCGCACACGGCTGTAACTCAGTTATCGCAACAACAACGGCGCTGAAATTGGCGGACTACGTTGTAACCGAAGCGGGCTTTGGTGCTGACCTTGGTGCTGAGAAATTCATGAACATCAAATGCCGCAAGGCAGGCCTCTCACCCTCCGTTGTCGTGGTCGTGGCCACAGTGCGTGCGATGAAAATGAACGGCGGCGTTGCAAAGGCTGATCTGGGCGCTGAAAACGTTGATGCGGTTAAAAAGGGCTGTGCCAACCTGGGCCGTCACATCGAAAACATGAAATCCTTTGGGGTGCCTGTTGTCGTTGCGATCAACCACTTTGTCACTGACACCGACGTCGAGGTGCAGGCAGTCAAAGACTATGTGGCGTCGCAAGGCTCCGAGGCGATCCTGTCGCGTCACTGGGAGTTGGGTTCAGAAGGGTCTGCAGACCTTGCCACCCGCGTCGCCGAGATTGCCGATGGCGAGTCCGCCAACTTTTCGCCCATCTACCCCGACGACATGCCGCTGATGCAAAAGATCGAGACCATCGCCAAGCGCATCTATCGCGCCGACGAGGTGCTGGCCGATCAGAAAATCCGCAACCAGCTGAAAGAATGGGAAGCACAAGGTTACGGCAACCTGCCCGTATGTATGGCCAAAACCCAGTACAGCTTTACCACCGATCCTGACCGCCGCGGCGCGCCAACCGGCTTCTCCGTCCCGGTACGCGAGGTGCGTCTGTCCGCAGGGGCCGGATTTGTTGTGGTGATCTGTGGTGAGATCATGACCATGCCGGGTCTGCCCCGGGCACCTTCGGCCGAAACAATCAGGTTGAACGCTGACGGCGACGTCGAAGGATTGTTCTGATACCCCGATAGGGCCAAAACCTTGGTTAGAGCATAAGGGGTAGGGCGGGGTGTACCCCCGCCTTACGCATGAAAAGGGAAAGTAAATGACAGCAACAGTGATCGACGGCAAGGCTTTTGCAGCAAAAGTGCGTGGCAAGGTGGCCGAACATGTGACTCGCCTGAAGACCGACCATGGCATCACACCGGGATTGGCTGTGGTTCTGGTGGGCGAAGACCCGGCATCGCAGGTCTATGTTCGTTCCAAAGGCAAGATGACCGTCGAAGTGGGCATGAAATCCGTTGAACACAAACTGGATGTTGAGACGCCCGAGGCTGAATTGTTGGCGCTTATTGATCAGTTGAACAACGATCCCGACATTCATGGCATTCTGGTGCAATTGCCACTGCCCAAACACCTGGACGAAGATCTGGTGATCAATTCGATTTCACCTGCCAAGGACGTGGATGGCTTCCATATCTCTAATGTGGGTTTGTTGGGGACAGGCCAGAAATCCATGGTGCCCTGCACACCGCTGGGCTGTTTGATGATGCTGCGCGACCATCATGGGTCACTTTCGGGAATGGATGCAGTGGTCATCGGGCGGTCAAATATTGTTGGCAAACCGATGGCGCAACTGCTGCTGGGTGACAGTTGTACGGTTACCATCGCGCATTCCCGTACCAAGGATTTGCCGGACGTAGTGCGCCGCGCCGACATCGTTGTGGCCGCCGTGGGCCGCCCTGAAATGGTGCCGGGGGATTGGATCAAAAAAGGTGCGACGGTGATTGACGTTGGCATCAACCGCCTTGACGCGCCTGAAAAAGGCGAAGGCAAGACCAAGCTGGTGGGGGACGTTGATTATGAAAGCTGCGCGGCTGTTGCAGGGGCAATCACACCTGTGCCGGGCGGCGTGGGTCCGATGACCATCGCCTGCCTGCTGGCAAACACCGTTACGGCCTGTTGCCGCGCAAATGGGTTGGCAGAACCCGAAGGCCTGACCGCCTAGGCACGGACGGGCACCATCGTGCCCTGTAAGACGGCAATCAAATTGCGCACCCCGTCTTGTTCGGCGTGGACCTCTGCGCTGACCACACAAAGCCGCTTGCCGGGTTTGATCACCCGGCCCGTGGCAATCAAGATGTCCCCGCGTGCAGGCGCAAGCAGGTTCACTTTGATCTCTGCTGTGACCACCTCCATGTCCAATGGAAGCATGGTCAAAGCCGCATATCCGGCCGCAGAATCCCCGATGGAAAATGTCAGCCCCGCATGACCAAACCCTTGTTGTTGCAGGGCCAGCGGCAATATCGGTGCCGTGATGCAGATATGGCCCTCGCGCACGTCACTGAGTGTTGCACCAAAGGTGGACATCATACTTTGCGCGGCAAAGCTTGTGTGGATGCGTTCAATGGCAGTCTGGTCCACTTAAAGTTACCTCGGCATTGGAATGGCAATGGGGTTCTTGCCGGTCAGGATCGCGCAGGCCTCTGGGCGCATAAGATCACAGAGTACATCCGAACGGCTGCGCAGCCCACCGGTGTAGGTGCCGTAAGCTGGCAGGATTATCCGATCGGTGTCAAAGAGGAACGCAGGTCGCGAAATACTTCGGCCTGAGGCGTGCAATGACGCTTTGGGGTGATAGTGGCCTGATACCTCACCACTCGCGTCAATCTGGGCGATGTGACGAAAGGTCAGCGGGGCAACTGGCAATTCGGCCAGATGACTGCCGCCCAGATCGACAGGGCCGGGGTCATGGTTGCCCTCAATCCAGACCCACCGACGCCCGGCCTGAAGCTTGGTAATCCACAGGCGCTCTTCATTGGGCAGGGCCAGTGCTGCGCTCAGATCGTCAAAACTGTCACCCAGACAAATCACCACCTGCGCATTGCAGCGCGTCAGATCGGCGGCAAGCCGGGTCAGGGTATCGCGGGTGTCATATGGGGGCAAGGTACTACCGCCCCGCCGGGCAATCCGCTCAGACTTGCCCAAATGCAGATCGCTGACACAGAGCAGCCGCTGATCTGCCCACCAAAGCGCGCCACTGCCAAGTGCCGTCATCTGTGCACCGGCAAGAGTGAAATTGTATCCGTTCATCCTTTGTTCATGTTTGAATTGGTTCAGTTTGGCAAGCAGACAATCATATTACGTGCGGTTGGAATGGATGGTGTGCCTCGGTATCTAAAAAAGGGTGAAATGGAAGACGCGCCAACATTTGAGTTGGAACCCCTAAAGACATGGCGCGCCTCCACCCTTTACGGTCATCGGCTCAGCAGCCTGTACCGCGCTTCATTTTGAGCGATACGTCGTTAAAAAATGGTGAGCTTCAATTTCACCCTTTTCCAAATACCGATGCGCTGAAACCAAATCAAAAGAGGACCGGCCCGAGGTTAAAACCCCCCGCGCCAACGCGGCTTGTCAGACGGGGCAGGGGTGATTCTGGCGAGGCCGGATTGCTCCAACAAACGCTCAGCCTCCTGTGCGAGCAGCCGTTCTTCAGCCTCGCCCTTGACCGGGACGCGGCCCATTTCCAAAAACAACGGTGCTGCCAAGGGTGAAACGCGTGGCAAGCGCAGATGATCAATCCGACTCGCGACACGGCCAATCATTTCCTCGATGCGGCCAAAATCGACCAAACCGCGCAGGGCCTCTTCGCGGGTGATCTGCAGCATGAGGTGTTCAGGGTCATACCGGTACAATGTGTCATACAGGATGTCAGAGCTGAAGGTTGCTTGCCGGCCCGATTTACGCGCTTCGGGTAGATTTCGTTCAATCAGCCCGGCAATTGTCGCACTTGCGCGAAAGGTGCGTTTCATCACCGCGTTTCCGGCCAGCCAAGTGTCCAGCCCGTCCTGCAGCGCGTCGAGATCAAACAGCGGGGCAGGGTCTTCAACCGCGTCTAACCCCCAGATCAGGGTCGCATAATCGGTGGCCACAAATCCAAGCGGGTGCAAGCCCAGCTCTTCCATCCGTTTTGTCAGCAACAAGCCCAGCGTTTGCATCCCGTTGCGTCCGGCAAAGCCGTAAACAACGGTTTGTTCGCGGCCATCATGGGCGAAGCTTTCGATCAGCAATCTGCCGGGCTGTGGCAATTGGCTGACTTCGCGCTGCAGGTGCAGCCATTGGGCTGTGTGTTCAGGCAGATCAGGCCAACTGCTTTGGGTAAGCATCCGCTGAATACGTGCAGAGAGCTGCGTTGATGTGGCAAATTTCGTGCCCATGAATGTCGCTATTTTCGGCTTTTTCGCGGCATCCCGACTGACTTCGACAGTCATCTCACGCAGGCCTTCGTATTTTACGATCTGCCCGCCGATCAAAAATGTATCGCCCGGGGTCAGGGACGCGGCAAAGCCTTCTTCAATTTCCCCTAAAGGTTTGCCACCACGATTGCGCCGCATCCGGACTTTGAGCGTGTCAGTGTCCTGAATGGTGCCGATGTTCATGCGGATGCGCTGTGCACTGCGCGGGTCGCGCAATTGCCAGCGTCCGTCGGGGAGTTGGATCAACCGCTGCCAACGGTCATAGGCGCGCAGCGCATAGCCGCCTGTCGCGCAAAATGCGAGGCAGTCGTCGAACGCGGCGCGCGTGAGATCGCTGTAGGCACCCGCAGAGGTGAACTCGGCATAAAGATCATCCGCATGGAACGGCCCGGCACAGGCGGCAATCAGAATATGTTGGCACATCACATCGCGCGGGCCGGAGCCGCGCGGCTCGCCGTCCAGCTCGCCCGCCAGAACGGCCTCAAGTGCGGCAACGCATTCGACCACTTCAAACCGATTGGCAGGCACCAAAAGCGCCTTTGAGGGGGCATTATACTGGTGGTTGGCGCGGCCAATACGTTGCACCAGGCGTTTGACATTTTTAGGGGCACCAATCTGGATCACCAGATCCACATCCCCCCAATCAATGCCCAGATCAAGCGAGCCGGTACAAACGATGGCACGCAATTCGCCCCTTACCATCGCGCCCTCAACGCGCGCCCGTTGTACGCGGTCAAGACTGCCGTGGTGGATGCCAATCGCCAGACCTTCGTCATTGGCAAGCCAGAGGTTATGAAAGAATATTTCCGCCTGCGCACGGGTGTTGTGAAAGATCAACGTGGTGTTGTGTTGTTTGATCTGTTCCAGCACCGCCGGGATGGCATAGGCCGCGCCGCCACCCGACCATGGCGGCGCTTCTTCGGTGCGCAGCATCTGGATATCGGGTGCGGGGCCAGGATCGGCCAGCAGAATTTCACACGGGTCCGGATGTCGGGCCATCAGATGCGCGATGGCTGCAGGGTCATCCACAGTTGCTGAGAGCCCCACACGTTTGAGATCGGGACAGATCGTTTGCAGTCGCGCCAGCGCCAGCATCATCTGATCACCACGTTTGCTTTCCGCAAGGGCGTGGATTTCGTCAATCACCACCCGTTTCAGCCCTTTGAACATGCGCGGGGCGTCGTCATAGCTGACCAGCAGGGCAAGGCTTTCTGGTGTGGTTAAGAAAATATGGGGCGGGTCAGCGCGTTGCCGTTTGCGTCTGCTTTGCGGCGTATCGCCAGTGCGTTCGTCAATTGTAATGGGCAAGTTCATTTCCTGAACCGGCGTGGTCAGGTTGCGTTTGATATCCGCAGCCAGTGCTTTGAGCGGGGAGATATAAAGCGTGTGCATGCCTGCATGCTCGCGCTGAGCCAGATCAATAAGCGTAGGCAGGAAACCAGACAAGGTTTTGCCCCCGCCCGTTGGCGCAATGAGCAAAAGCGACGGCACATCCGCGCGTTCGAGCATCGCCAGTTGATGGGCGTGGATGGACCAGCCTTTGGAGGCGAACCAAGTTTGAAACAAAGCGGGGAGTTGCGTCATCTGGGCAATTTAGAGCGCCCCGCGCCGGAAGGGAACGCTACTTAATGATCACTTCGTCCTTGACGAACATGTTGGCCCACGCCCGGTCGATGAGGTCAGGCGACATCTGATAGGGGATGCCCTCAAAATCGCAGATCGCGATCATCTGATCGATCAGAAAGATCGGTTGATAGTTTGCATATACATTGTCGATTGTGGGGTATTTGACCTTGAGCAGATGCACCAAAGTCGCCTCATCAAGCCCCATGCCGCGTTTGCGCGCCACCATGGCAAAAATCTTGAGGAAGTTTTCCTGATTGGGGCCATCAATCTTGATCTTAAAGAAGATACGACGCAGGGCGGCGGTATCAAAAATCTCATTCGGGTGGAAGTTGGTTGAAAAGATCACCAGCGTGTCGAACGGCACCTCGAATTTTTCACCCGACTGCAGCGCCAGGATGTCCTTACTTTCTTCCAGTGGCACGATCCAGCGGTTGACGATGCTTTGCGGTGGTTCTTTTTGACGGCCAAGGTCATCCACAATGAAAATGCCGCCCGTTGATTTCAACTGCAACGGGGCCTGATAAGTGCGCGCCGTTGGGTTATAAACCAGATCGAGCATATCTAGCGACAGTTCGCCGCCGGTGATAACGGTTGGCCGCTCGCAGCAGACATAGCGCGCATCATAGCGGGTAACACGGCGCAGGGATGTGGGATCCTGGACCTCATCCTCGGCGGCGGAATGGACGATAGGGTCATAGACGGTAATCACCTGCGAGGCGTATTCGATCGCCCGTGGGACATAGACCCGGTCGCCCAAAGCGTCACGGATCCCGTTGGAAATACTGGATTTACCGTTGCCCGGCGGGCCGTACATCAGAATTGAGCGTCCTGCAGATACCGCAGGGCCCAGATGATCCAGAAGGCTGTCGGGCAGGACCAGATGGCCCATCGCGCCGACCAGTTGTTCGCGGGTAATCTGCAGATTTCGCACCGACTGGCGTTTGACCTGTTCGCTGTAGACCTCCAGCGGCACAGGCATCGGACCGAAGTATTCTGACTGTGCCAAGGCGTCCAGCGCGCGGGCCTTGCCGGCATCGGTCAGCTGATATCCCATTTCGTTGCCATTTTGGGCATTCAGGGTGCCGGTAGCTTCCAACAGGCGCTGGTCGCGGGCCATATCGACCAATTCTTGTGTGACCGGAATGGGCAGGCTGACCGCACGGGCCAGTTCGCTTACCAAATCGACGTTTTTTCGAAAGATCGTTTTCAGCAGAATGTCCCGCATCATAACGATGGGCAGCCGCATATCTTCTAACCGTTTGGGGGGCGGCGGGGCCACTACGCTGGACGCTTGGACGTTCATGACAACACTCCTGACGAATGGGGGCAGGGAATGTGAAACCTGCACCAAAAGGGCTGAATATGGCGTGAATCACGCACCATATTTTGCTCCAAGAATAAGATACACGGCCAAAGTCGCGCCAAGGGCAAGACCCATCGGGAATTTTTTTGCTTGTGACCAGCTGGCCCAATCGGGGGCCAGTCTACGCAATGGCGTATGTTTTGCCAGCCGGTGCGTTGCGACAGAGGCCAAGACGACCGCCATAAAAAGCGCCATCAGCATTCGCAAATCGCCCAGAGCCACAAAAGGGGCACCTGCAGCCAGGAATTTGGAATCTCCCGCCCCCATCACACCTGCGGCATTCAGTACAACACCAATTATCAACACAGTAACAAGGCCCAGCAAGCGCCAGAGATAGGTGTTGAACGGCAAGACAAACAATCCCACCACGACAAAGACCAAGGCCAAAGCGACAACTGCCTGATTGGTTATGCGCATCTGTGCCATGTCGGTGAACATGACGTAAAAACAGATCGGCAACACAAAGGGCAGAAACCACAGAGCAGATGTGGCGGTGATCGCCATCGCGCTAGCCGTTGTCTTCGAGCGCGCGCAGGGACCGTACTGCTGCTTCGAAGTGCTGTGGATGTGTATCAATTGCTTCGCGCAGCAGGCCTTTGCCCGTTTCAACGTCGCCTTGCTTGATCGCGGAAAGGCCCATTGTGTGCAGCAATAGCGCACGTTCTGTCTGATCCATCGGGATCACCGGTAATGAATAGTCGCGTTGCGCCGAACGTGCGAGGACGAGATTGTTTTTGGCGGTAAACAAGCTGGTATCCTGACGCACGGCGTCCGAAAACAGCCGTTCGGCATCTTTGTAGTCACCGCGCGTCAGTTTGGAATAGCCCCAGTTGTTCATAACGGAACCGGGCGTCGTGGTCAGCCCGACCGCAGTTTCATAGAAACTGTCGGCCTTCGTCCATTCCTTCTTACTGTCTGCGATGAGTGCAGCAAGCCGGTATCGTTTAAATGTCTCGTGTGTTGGAGGGACACTGTTGAGAACTGTTTCGGCTTTGGCCCAATCACCGCTGCGAATCAGCGCATCGGCGTATTCAACGCTGTCATCGTTTGTCGCCTCTGGCATCTTTGTCACTTTGGACCATTCAATGGCACCCTCGGTCACCCGCTTTGCACGGATCAGGGAAAGTGCAAGACCGCGTTGATGATCGATCCTTGTGGGGTCTTCCTTGATGGAACGCGAGAAATAACTGACCGCCTCGTTCGGGTCAGCCACTGTCAGCATCACATCTGAAAGATTTGTTGCGTCGACAACATTGACGTCCTTGAAGGCCCGCTCAACGGTGGCGTTCGCGTCTTTTTCACCGCAGCCTGCAACAACGGCGACACCTGCAATGCAGGTGGCAATTAGAATAGGTTGGCGCATTTTTGCGTCCTTTTTACTGCTCTGCCTCGGGCTTGGTGTCGGTCATATGCCGGGACGGATCAAATAGTCACCCGCACCGCGCCGCACCAATTTATAATTATCATCGTCAAGATCATTAATAACAGAATTTTCTGATTTTGCGAGCGCTAAGCGCAGATTGTCACGGATTGCGTCACTTTCGCCATTGTCCAGCGCATAAGCCTTGCGAAATATCTGTACTGCCTCGGGTGTCTTGCCCCTTTCCATCAGCACCACACCCAGATTATTCCAATCTTCAGGCTCGGTTTCGTTCTCTTTGACGGCGCGCCGCAACAGATCTTCGGCTTGTCCCAGACGGCCCAAGCCAAGGTTTGCACTGCCCAGGCCTGACAGGATTTCTGCATCAACGCCTTGCGCAAGTGCAGCGCGGTTAAAGGATTTGATCGCCAACTCATACTGCCCGGCCGCCATCAGGCGATGACCAACTTCGACACCGTCTTCGGCGTCTTTGCGTTGATTGACGCCGGGGGCATAGGGGTTTTCGGTTTTTTTCTGGAACAGCGGCGCAGAAAAGCCGCCCGGTGAACAGGCGGCCATTCCAAGGCTTGATATAAGTGCCATGGCGCAGGTTGCCCTGCGCCAGCGTTTTGATGTCATTATTAGCCCGGCCCGCTTATCTTACCCAGTTGTGTAATGCCATGTACCGACGGGCCAACCAGAATGATCAGCAATGGCGGTACAGTCAGCATCATTGTGGCAAGGGTCATCTTGGTTGGCAACTTGTTTGCGGCCTCTTCGGCGCGCATCACCCGCTTGTCGCGCATTTCAGCCGCATAAACCCGAAGCGCGTCTGAGATTGACGTACCAAAAGCGGCCGATTGCACCAGAACGGTGACAAATGACGACACATCCTGCACGCCACAGCGTTCGCCCATATCGTTCAGCACGGTCACCTTGTCCTTGCCGGCCTTCATTTCATAAGCAACAACTTCAAACTCGTCAGCGAGTGCCTTGTAGGACGCGCGCAATTCACGTGCAACACGGACGATACATTGATCCAATGACTGGCCGGCCTCGACGCAGACCAGCATCATATCAAGCGCATCGGGAAAACCGCGTTCGATTTCCTGTTTGCGCATGCCAACCCGGCGCGTCACCCAGTACTTGGGCAAGTAATACCCGATGCCACCGGGCCCCACTGTATACATCATCATCTTCTGGGTACTCATGCCTTCGCCCCCGCCCAGAAAGTTGACATACACGATGCCTGCAAACATACCGAACAGGCCCAAAGCCATCTGGGCAAAGTAAAACATCCGCACTGCATCACGGGACTGATACCCCGCTTGGCGCAGCATCAACTGTTTCGCGCTCAGTTCCGCGACGTCCTCGGGTTCGAGAAATTTGGCAAACTTTTGTAGCTGTTGGTTCCCGTCAGCCTGCCGCAACTTTTTGGTTGGGTCATCGGATTTTGCTGCTGGATTTGAGGCCCGCTTGAGTTTGTTCAACGGGTCTTCTGGCTGTTTGACCATCAGGACAACAGTGATCGCAACAAGGACCAGACCCAGCACGCCGACGATAATGATCAATCCAATTGGGCCTAGGATCGCTTCGATCTGATTTAGGAAATCCATCGCAAATGCTCCTTACACTTTGATGTCTGTGAGGACGCGCATCACCATCAGGTTAGCCGCGAGGAAGATGCCCACAATAAAGCAGGCCGGGATGAAAAAGGCATGGTCGCGCACTTCGTCATAGTAGTTCGGGTCTAGAACGTTGATCACGATCAGCGCAACAATCGGAAAGGCGGAGAGAAACTTTCCTGACCATTTCGCCTCAGCCGTGATCGCTTTTACGCGGCGAAACAGGCGGAAACGGGCGCGGATCACCTTTGCCAGACCGGCGAGGATTTCGGCGAGGTTACCACCAGATTGCTGTTGGATCGTCACGGCAACAGCCAGAAACCGCAAATCCTGCATGTCCAGCCGCTCGGCCATGTCTTTCAACGCTTCACCGACGTCGCGACCATAGGCGGCCTCGTCAGAGATCACGCCGAACTCAGACGCCAGCGGATCCTGAATTTCCTTGGATACAATGGTAATGGCACTGGTGAACGGATGACCGACCCGCAAAGACCGCACCATTAATTCGACGGCATCGGGCAGTTGTTCTTCGATCATGCTCATGCGCTTGTTGGCTTTGGATGAAACCCAGAAATAAACACCACCCACGCCGATGCCCACGGCAAGCAGGGCGCGAACAGGTGGTTCGGTATCCGTGCCAACAGTCAGCGCCAAAAAGGCGAAAACAGCGACGCCGGCCATGATCATCAAAAGCTGCTTGGGCGAAAACGCGATTGCGGCTTTTTGCGCCTTTTCCGAAAGCAGCGAATACAATGGAATAGACTTTGAATTCATGTGCTGCTGCATTTCCTTGCGCAGCTTTTCCAACACCTCTTCGCGGCGTGTGCCTTTTTCGAGCATTTCGAGGCGGCGGTTTACACGGCTGTTCAGGCTGATGGATTTACCAAAAGCCACCAGATACAGACCTTCGACGAGCACCAGCACGCCAATGAAAATCAGGCCATAGATAATTGGTTCGGCACTCATGACTTGTTTTCCTTACTGCGCTGCGATGGGTTCATAAATGGAGGATGGCAGGTCATAGCCCCACATGCGGAAGCGTTCGGCATAGTGGCTGCGCACCCCGGTTGCGGTGAAATGACCGATGATCTTGTTTTCGGGGGTCAGACCGACGCGCTGATACCGAAAGATTTCCTGCATGGAAATGACGTCACCTTCCATGCCGGTGATTTCCGTGATGGATGTCATACGGCGCGACCCATCCTGCAGACGTGATGCCTGCACGATCAAATTCACAGCCGATGAGATCTGGCTGCGCACGGCCTTGAGCGGCATTTCGATACCGGCCATCGCAATCATGTTTTCCAGTCGCGACACACCATCGCGCGCCGAGTTGGCGTGGATCGTCGTCATAGACCCGTCGTGGCCGGTGTTCATGGCCTGCAGCATGTCGATGACTTCTTCGCCACGCGTTTCGCCCACGATGATCCGGTCTGGACGCATCCGCAGGGCGTTTTTCAGACAATCGCGCGGGGACACTTCGCCTTTGCCTTCGACGTTTGGTGGGCGGCTTTCCATTCGGCCCACGTGGGTCTGTTGCAGTTGAAGTTCCGCCGTGTCTTCGATGGTCAGAATGCGTTCGGCGTTGTCGATGAACGAAGACAGCGCGTTGAGGGTGGTTGTTTTACCTGAACCCGTACCACCAGAAACGATGATGTTCAGGCGGGTGGCAACGGCAGCTTGTAGATATGCTGCCATTTCCTCGGTAAAGGCACCGAAGTTGACCAGATCGTCGATGCCGAGTTTGTCTTTTTTGAATTTCCGAATGGACACAAGCGACCCATCGACCGCAACGGGCGGCACCATGGCGTTGAAACGTGAACCATCTTTGAGGCGCGCGTCGACATACGGGTTGCTTTCGTCCACGCGACGACCCACCGCCGACACGATCTTGTCGATGATGCGCAAGAGATGGCGTTCATCTTTGAATGTCACCTCAGTGAGTTCGAGCTTGCCGTCGCGTTCCACAAAAATCTGTTGTGGCCCGTTGACCAGAATATCGTTGACCGTTTCATCCTTAAGCAAGGTTTCCAACGGACCAAGGCCCGTCACCTCATCATAAAGCTCGGAATTCAGTGTCATCCGATCTTCGCGGTTCAGAACGATGCTTTTCTGCTCAAGAATCTCAATGGCAATCTCATTGATTTCCTGACGCAGATCCTGCTCCGTCGCATGCTCAAGGGCGGCCAGGTTCAGGTTGTCCAACAGCGCACGGTGCAGTTCGAGTTTGATATCACTCATCCGCTGCTTGCGTTTCAGCTCTTTGTCTTCCGGGGCGGCCGCGGCAGGCTTCAACGCCTTGCGCATTGATGCAGGTGCGGGGGTTTCCAAGATGGGTGTCACATTTGTAGGCGCATCAGATTTTGCAGCTGGCGTTGCTTGCCCTGACTTTTTGTATTTCGAAAACATGTCTGCGCTCTTTCTATATGGGATCAGGCTGCTTGAGCCTGATCACCTTTCAGGTCATGGATGGACGTCGCCAGTTTGGCGATCTCACGCCGCAGTGGGCTTTTGGGAGCAGAATTCGCCAGCGGCGTACCATGGTCGTTGGCCTGCGTGATCGGCTTGCCGCCGTCGGGCAACTGCACGTCAATGGAAATGCTCAGCGATTCCGCCATGCGTTTCACGCGGCCCTTGCCACTCAGATCGGTGAATTTGGGCGCACGGTTCATCACATAGCGCAGCTTTTCGACTGGCAGTTCCTCTGATTGCAACGCACGCTTAAAGCGCAGCGTGTTCTGTGCCGACCGCATATCCAGCTCCAACATCGCGAAATAGACATGCGCGTTGCTCAGCACGGCTTCGGACCATTGCACCAAGGTCGACGGCATATCGACAATCACATAGTCAAACTGATTGCGCGCGATCGTCAGGATACGGTTCACATCCTCGGAAGTGATCAGATCAAGCGGCAACATGTCGGTCGGTGCGGTCAGCACCTGCAATTTATCGCCAAAGGTCAACAAAGCCTGGCCAAAGATTTCTTCGTCCATGTTTTCTGTGTCGGACAGCATGTCATAAACGACCTCGCGCCGCGGCAAGTCAAGAAATGTGGCGACAGCACCAAACTGCAAATCCAAATCCAGCAAACAAACGGACGGGGATTCGTTTTTACCAACACAGGCCAGTTCCCACGCAAGATTGACGGCAAGTGTGGTTGAGCCAGTGCCACCGGCTAATCCGTGCACCACAATCAGTGCGCCATCTTTTGAGGCACCGGCCTTGAGCTGCGGAGCGTTTGCGGCGGGGGCAGGGGCCTCTTCTATCGCGCGGACGCGGGCAATGGCCTGGGCCAATTCACCTTCTGGCAATGGATAGGGGACAAATTCATCGGCACCTTGGCGCAACAGCGAATGCAATGCGGCGGGTGTTACGTCTTCGGCGATCAAGATCACCTTGATATTGCGGGATTTGGCTTGGGTGATGATCTCGGTCATTAAAACCAGATTGTCTTCATCTGTTTCATCTATCGCCAAGGCAACGAATTCCATGTTGTTCGCTTCTGGTTGCCCGAAAAATGCCAATGCTTCAGCAAACCCTAAATCACCCCAGCTTTCACCAAGTGCATCTTCCATATCCTCGATCAATAGATCAAAGTTTTGCACATCGCGGCTGATGGTACAGGCCACGATGGGTGCTGTTTCTGGTTGTGGCATACTGCTGCTCATGACCTAATCCTTTACTATCAAGGGTTTGGCAGAGCGTCCCTTTGCGTCTTACGCGCAATTGAACCATCTCCGCGACCACCCATGCCCAGACCATTGCCCAGACACATCTGTCCTATTGCTGGGAATATCACAGGCAACTTGGGCAGGATTGGGGCCAAAAAGGTCTGATTGTTGGGTATCTTGAAACGATCACGCTGAAAGTTGGTGATTGATCAGAGGTATTTCGCGACGCGAAACGAAAAACACCGCCCCCAAAGAGGGCGGCGTCGCATCATCTACACCAAATTATTCGGCGGATATTTCGCCCACCGCGGCACCGGTCAGCTGTGTCGGCGGGACTGCGCTGGCAATATAGTCTCGGTAAATGATCTGTGCATATTTGCCGTCCAGAACTGTTGGATGACCTTTCACGAAACCGCTCACTTCGGTCACCGTACGCCTGTTGCGCCGTTCGCGACCTTGTGTAACGACCAATGGCTGCGTTTCGCCAAAGGAAACAACGGCTTCAAGGCGGCTGCGGCTGATGCCCAATGTGGACAAATACGCAACAACGGCGTTTGCCCGTTTCAGGCCCAATACCTTGTTATATCTGTTCGATCCAACAGCGTCAGTGTGACCGAAGACCCGGAACCGGATTTCCGGAAACTGTCTGATCCACCCGGCTTGTTGACGCAACACGGCTTGTGCATTTCCGTCCAACTGTGCAGAATTAAAGGCAAATGTGACGGTTGAGTTCACGTCTTCTGCAAAGCGGTTTGCCAGATTAAAGGTATGTTGGCGTTCGCCAGTCATTACCAGGCGGTTGTTCAGGGTTGCGTTCCCAAAGCTGCCAGTATCGGCGATCGCCCCTGCCTCTCGGTAGAACTGGGTGTAAACCGGATCCGGGCTCGGTACGCAGCCCATCACTGTTGCGACCGCGGCTGTCAGACCGATAATGCTAAATTTGTTGGCCTTCACGCTTTTCATTGTTTTAGTCCAATACATAGCCATAAGACCCGCCAAAGTCCTGCTTGGCAACCTCACCAGCGGCACCTCTTTTCGGTGTGCGGGTGCCATCAGCTGTGCGGCCAAAGAGGAAGAGGTCTTTTTCAGTGGGTGGTTTGATCCGATCCGTTGGCAGGGCCAAAGCCTCACCCCGGGTCGGGGTTACCAGATGCGCAGTGACAATGATGACCAATTCGGTCTGGTTGCGCTGATAGTCCGCAGAACGGAACAGCGCGCCCAGAATAGGCACGTCACCGATCCATGGCAGTTGGCTTGAGTTGTCGGTAAAGTCGTCCGTTAGCAATCCGGCAATCGCAAAGCTCTCGCCATCGCGCATTTCGACCGTCGAAGAGGTCTCGCGCCGGGTAAAGGCCGCGATTTCGATACCATTGCCCAATGCAAGGCTGTTTGTCGGATCGATCGCTGACACAGCGGCCTTGAGTTCAAGGTTGATCAGATCTTTGTCCACAACACGCGGGATAAAGGACAGCTCAACGCCGAACGGCTTGAATTCAATTGTAATTCGGTCGCCTGTTTGTGCAACAGGAACCGGGTATTCGCCACCCGCAAGGAACTTTGCCTCTTGGCCCGACAAGGCCACAAGGTTTGGCTCTGCGAGGAAGCGGACTACGCCTTTTTGTTCAAGTGCCTCAAGCAACAGCCCCACCTGAGTGGAGCCTGCATTAAAGCCAAACAGGACAGCACCTGCATTTTGATTTGTGACCGGAATGGACCCGCCCAATGATCCGAGAACGCTGCCCGCCGTGTTGGTTGTGCCGGTCCCCGCGTTAAGGTCCGAGCCACCAATAGCCAGCGATGAACTCAGGGATTTGGATACGTTGCGCTGCATTTCAGCAAAGCGAACCTTCAGCATCACTTGCTGAATGCCACCAACACTCATGAGGTTGGACACCCGTTCAGGGGCGTAGCGTTCGGCCAGATCAAGCGCGCGCTGCAGGCGCTGGGTGGAGGAAACGATGCCAGACAGCACAATACCGTCATTGGCGGTGCGGACTTCAATCCGCTCGCCGGGCAGAATCTGCCGCAGGCGTTCCTTGAATTCGGTGACGTCCGCTGCGACACGCACATTGACGTTGGTAATCAGTTGTCCGCTCGCATCCAGTAAGGTCAGAGTGGTTGTTCCGGGCGATTTGCCCAGTACATAGATGGTGCGATCCGACAAGGAAGAGATATCGGCAATGCCTGGGTTGGCGATGCTGAGTTCCGCGAAAGGAATGTCACTTTCGACAACCACCGCGCGGTTCATCGGCACATGCAAGTCCGAGTTTGTACCCTTCTTCACAACACGCAATGTCTCGGCTGAAACCGAGGTTGGTGTCGTCAATGCCATAGGTGCGGCACTCAATGTCAGCCCCACGAGAGCTGCTTTTAGAAATCTATCGATTTTCATGTGACCTGCCTTTTTGATCACGCCTCAATGTAGGGTCTTGGTGCCCGTCGTTTGAAACACTCTGCGGCAGTTTCATTTTTATTGCAAGAATCAATGAGTTCAGGGGGAAAGCTTATGTGGATAAATGGCAACATAACATGGAATGCAATGACGCCGCACAATGTGCGGCGTCATGTTAACCATTTGATTTTTCTCGCGAGTTAGATCAGTTTGTGCAGGGAATGGGCAGTTCCACAACCTCGGCCCCGCGGCGGGTCCGAATGGTGCACACCTTCTCTTGTTCGACTTCTGCTTTCACTTCTTGGCTGGCAATCCCGAGCAAAGACCGCTGATCGACCTCAATTGCTGAGGCGATGGTATCGTCTCCTGCGCCGACCAATGACAACGACAGGTTGCCCGTTGATTGCGCCTGCGCCAAAGACGCAACTTGCTGGGGGCTGATTGCAACAGTCACTGTGCGGGCGATGGTGGTTTCATTCAACTCGCCACCGGCACTTTGGTCGATGGCAATCAGTTGAACGCCGGCTTCGATCAATTTTGTCACATCACCTTTGTCTGCACCACGGTCGATGTTCACGCGGCCGGTCCAATAGATATCTACGCGATCACCGGGACGCAAAAAGCCCGATACGCCGCTGGATACATCGACTTTGATGGTAAACGCGCGTGTCCCGCGCGCCAGACGTGATGTCAATCCTGTGTCTTCGCCAGGTTCGGTCACTTTGAGCGCCATGATCGCTTCATCTTTTTCTATTTGCCGCAATACCACCCGCAGTTCGTCAGTGTTTTCGGGGAAGAGGGTGGCCATATCCAGGAAAGCCCCTTCTGGAATTGCATTTTCCGGCCAGGCAACTTCGCGCACATCCTCTTTGGTCAATTTCTGACCGTACTTAAGGGGGCCTTGGGCGACAAAGACCGTTTTTGTTGGAACAACTTGAGCCAGAGCAGCCTGCGCTTGTGCATTGGCCATCTGATATTGTGCGATCCGATCCTTGGCCAGATACACGGCACCACCGGCAAGCGCGATGCCCACCAAAAGTACCAGTCCAAATACCATTCGCATTTCAGTCACCTCATCTTCATTTGTTTACCGGAAAGTTTCCCGGACCTGCTATGGGAAACAATCTCAGGCAATTATGGTTTTTGTTTGCCATTGGTCAGGCAAAAACACGATCAATGCTGCAAAATATTGTAGATGCAAAAGAAAAGGCCGGCCAAATAAATAGCCGGCACGTTCTTCAGATTTGGGTGCGATTAAGGACCAACAGTGCGGTTCGTGAGAAATGTACTTACGCCAGAACTTACGTTTCCGGAGCTGCCGTTAATTGATAGCATGACGGCACCAGCCAAACCAACAACAGCGGCGGTCAGAACAACCCAGTCGACTGTTACAGCGCCGTCCTCAGACGCACGAAAATTCTTAAGTATACTCCACATGGTATGTTCCTTAAAATGTGAATAGCCGAAAATGTTTGCAACCGCATAAAAAGGCGCAGCGCACAGATTTCAGCGAACAGCCCCCATGCCAGTCGCTCAGTCCTAAATCAGTTGGGATCCTGCGCTTCGATGTAGGCAGACGTAGCGTTCGTCAGAGCAGTCGCGCTGTCCTCAATGGTTTGATAGGCAGCAACGGCCAGACCAACAACAGCAGCGGTAAGAACGACCCAATCGACTGTTACCGCCCCATCTTCGTCTTTACGAAAGTTTGCGATAAATTTCATCATTGTGTGCCCTTTCATACTAAAGGTTGGTTCGGGTATCTACCAAGCCGACCGATCGACACAGTCACATTAGCGAAAGTGCCCGCCGGCTTGGTAGAAGGACCTAAGTCAGGTACCTAACTTATGGAAGATTAGGGTCCTGAGCCGAGATGAAGGTAGATGTAGTGCCGGTCAGTGCAGTTGTGCCTGTTTCGATTGAGGTATAGGCAGCAACGGCCAAACCAACAACAGCAGCGGTCAGAACGACCCAGTCAACTGTTACAGCGCCGTCTTCGTCTTTGCGGAAGTTTGCAATAAATTTCATCATGGTATGTCCCTCCAAGGATCATTAGATTTGAGTATTACCTCGCCGTCCGTTTGGCACTGTCACTCTCAATCAAGTGCCTGTCCGACTTGGTGTGAAACTATATAGACCTCTGATTGGGGCATGAATTTGACGGTTAATGTGCCAATTGCACTTATACGCAAAATACCCGGCATTTCCAATCTAAGATATTGTTTTTAAACGAGAATAAAAATCACAAAAGGTGTAAATCATTCAAAATTGAATGGTTTTTGGGCCAAATAAGGCAAAACCGCCTTGTTCTAAGCCCTGATTTGCTGGTCTGAGAGGGTTTTTTGTGGAATATTCCCAACCATTCGAGCCAATAAAGCAAAAAAGCAGGCAGGCATGTATCGTATTTTCGGAATTTCGCTTCTGGCGGGCACTTTGGCTGTCGCACCCTGCCTTGCCGAAGGTCCAGCGCCGTTTCCTGAATTCAGCGCCAAACGTATCAAACCACCCAAATCTGGCAGCAGCAATCGTATCAACATTCAGATTGACCCCGCAGCCCCGTTAAAAGCAGTCCCTGCCGCCGTTGCGCAACCTTCCGGTGCGATAGCACCCAAAGCGCCGGGTCAGTATGACTGGTTCTGGGCCAAGGTATCGCCTGATGCTGCCGAATCCGGCCCCGGTCGTTTGCAGACCGCCATGTCCACATTGGCCGGCGCAGGCGACAAAGTGACCGCACCGCGCTTGCAGCAAATGCAGGACATCGCAAAAGTGAATGGCATCGACATTCTGCGCTCTACCATCGGTACGCAGGTGTCACCCGCATTGGTGCTGGCAGTCATTACAGTTGAATCAGCGGGCAGGCCGGATGCGATCAGCGGGGCCGGGGCGCAAGGGTTGATGCAGCTGATGCCGGATACAGCGTCGCGGTTTGGTGTCTCCGATAGTCTCATGCCGACGCAGAATATTCTGGGCGGGGTGAAATACCTCAATTGGTTGATGGATGAGTTTGATCGCGATCCCATTCTGGTGCTCGCTGGATATAATGCAGGCGAGGGGTCGGTGCGAAAACACGCAGGCGTGCCCCCTTTTGCCGAGACCCGCGATTATGTGCCCAAGGTGCTGGCGGCGTTTCAGGTGGCAAAGGGTCTGTGCAAAACACCACCAGAGTTGATTAGCGACGGATGCGTCTTTGCTGCGATGAACTAGGACGGGCGTTCGCGTCCGACCAATGGGGGGCGCGCGGAACTATTAAAACCCGCGTTTCCACCCCCTCACAAATCTGGATGAACCGAACATCGGGGCGACCGTCGCGTCCGCTTTGCGCTCGCGGCGGCAAGGTGGGCACATAACCCACCTTTGTTGTTCAGACGATGGTTGCCTCGGTCGCGGCGCGCAATTCGTCTTCCGTTACGCCATCCGCGCATTCGACAATCCGCAAACCACCTTCAACCACATCCAGCACACCCAAATTGGTGATGATCCGGTCGACAACGGCCTTTCCCGTGAGCGGCAGGCTACATTCCTTCAGAACTTTGCTATCGCCATGTTTGTTGGTGTGATCCATCACCACAACCACACGGCCCACACCTGCGACCAGATCCATCGCGCCGCCCATGCCTTTGACCAGCTTGCCAGGAATCATCCAGTTCGCCAGATCGCCGTTTTCAGCGACCTCCATCGCGCCCAGGATCGCCATTGCAATCTTGCCGCCCCGGATCATGCCAAAGCTTGTGGCTGAATCGAAATACGCCGTGCGCGCCAGTTCGGTGATCGTCTGTTTGCCCGCGTTGATCAGATCGGCGTCAATCTCATCCTCAGTTGGAAAGGGGCCCATGCCCAACATGCCGTTTTCCGATTGCAGGGTCACATCCATGCCATCAGGGATATAGTTTGACACCAGCGTCGGAATGCCGATGCCAAGGTTCACATACCAGCCGTCTTGCAGTTCCTGTGCGGCGCGTGCCGCCATTTGATTGCGATCCCACATCTTATGCTGTCCTCACTGTACGCTGCTCAATCCGCTTTTCATGATCACCCTGAACGATCCGGTGCACATAGATGCCCGGCAGGTGGATCATGTCAGGGTCCAGCGACCCGCGCGGGACAATCTCTTCGACCTCGGCGATGCAGATTTTGCCACACATCGCCGCCGGCGGGTTAAAGTTGCGCGCCGTCTTGCGGAACACCAGATTACCGGTGTCATCAGCCCGCCACGCCTTCACGATCGACAAATCCGCAAAGATGCCTTCCTCAAGAATATATTCCTGACCATTGAACATCTTGCTTTCTTTGCCATCGGCAATCACCGTGCCCACACCCGTTTTGGTGTAAAACCCCGGAATGCCACAGCCACCTGCGCGCATGCGCTCGGCCAGCGTGCCTTGAGGGTTAAACTCCAATTCCAACTCACCCGACAGATACTGACGCATAAACTCAGCATTCTCGCCGACATAAGAGCTGATCATCTTTTTGACCTGTTTGGTCTGCAGCAAGATGCCGATCCCGAAATCATCAACGCCCGCATTATTGGACGCAAACGTCAGGTTCTTGGTGCCTGCATCGCGGATCGCGGCCAGCAGCAATTCAGGGATGCCACACAGGCCAAAGCCACCTGCCGCGATCAACATGCCGTCTGACAAGACGCCATCCAACGCCTCCGCAGCTGATCCATAGACCTTATTCATGGCGTAACGCTCCCCCTTGTCGGTGCCTGTCAAATGTTTGGGGAGTCTTGCCGCCGCAGCGCGGCAAAGTCAATTGATCCGCAGGAACTTGCGTGATGTCAAAGGATGCGGACTTGGGTGCCAATGGGGCAAAGTGCAAACAGCTCTTCAATCTTTTCATTATAAAGACCAATGCACCCATCAGATGACCGCCGCCCGATCTTGCGGGTGTCATGGGTGCCGTGAATGATGTAATTGGGCCAATCAAGATACATCGCATGCGTGCCAAGCGGATTATCTGGGCCGGGTGGCATATACTTATAGTCGGGAAAGCGCTCCATCATTGACGCGGTTGGCGTCCAATCGGGACCAACTTTCTTGCGGGTGATTTTGGTGTAGCCGCGTTTCGTCAATTCTTCGGTGGCGGGTACGGATGTGGGATAGACGCGGTAATCAGTGCCATCCGCGTTCCAATAATGCAGCGCACGTGATGTTGTATCCGCCACAATGGCCGCCTTGCCCAGATCGTCAAAATGATCCTGCCAGTGTTGGCTGATAAAGCTGGTAGCGTTGCGGCGCACACCATTCAGATCAGTTGACTGCGCACGCACCAAGCTCGGTGCACAAAGCGCGACACCGGCCCCGATCATCAGTTTACGCCGTGAAATATTCTGCTCTGCCATGTCCATGCCTTTCGCATTGTTGATTGCGCATGGATTTGGCATGCGCGCAGGACGCGGGCAAATCACAGATTCATGATGTGCGAAATGTGGTCGCGGCTATGAGCGGGTCATTCTTTTTCAGCGGCTACTTTTTTGGCGGCAGGTTTCTTTTTCGCCACGGGTTTCTTTGTCGGCGCAGCTTTCTTTTTTGGCGCGGCTTTGCGCTTGGCCGGGGACTTGGCCAGCTTCTCCTCTATCAACTCGACCGCGCGTTCCATGGTCAAATCAGCAGGCTCAACCTCATTGGGGATTGTCGCATTGACCTTTTCCCATTTCACATAAGGCCCGTATTTGCCTTCCATGATATTCACAGCCCCGCCCAAATCAGGGTGATCGCCCATCTCGCGGATCGGTTTGGCGGCTTTGCCCCGTCCGCCACGGCTTGCGACTTTTTCGGCAAGTAATTGGACAGCGCGGTTCATGCCAACTGTAAAGACCTCATCGAGGCTTTCCAGATTTGCGTTGGTGCCGCCGCGTTCCGATGTATTTTCCGCGTGTTTTAGATACGGCCCATAGCGCCCGATGTTCGACCAGACCATGATCCCGTCCTCAGGATGCGGGCCAATTTCGCGTGGCAACGACAGCAGCATCAACGCGCGCTCCAACTCCAGCTCTTCGGCAGGCCAGTCCTTGGGCACCGACTGGCGCGCGGGTTTTTTATTTTCTTCGGTGACTGCACCACGCTGCACGTAGGGGCCGAAACGTCCCTTGAACACTCGAATCTCGTCGCCCCCATCCTCGCCCAGCAACTTGCCGTCCGGCGGGATGGCTGATGCCTCGGCTTCTGGGTCTGGCGGGCCAAAGGGGCGGGTATAGCGACACTCAGGGTAATTGGAACAGCCGATGAACGCACCACCGGAGCGGGCGGTGCGCATCGACAAGCGCCCCACTTCGCAGTTTGGGCACAGCCTCGGATCGCCGCCATCTTCAAGCGGTGGAAACAGATGCGGTTCCAGAACTTCGTTTATCTTTTCCAGAACCTCGGTAATGCGCAGATCGGCGGTTTCGGCAATCGCGGCGGAAAAATCGCGCCAGAACCGCTTGAGCACATCTTTATAGTCTGCATCTGCTGCGCTGACCTTATCAAGCTGATCCTCGAGATCGGCGGTAAAGCCATAACCCACATATTTGCGGAAATAATTCTCCAGAAACGCCGTCACCAACCGGCCCTTGTCCTCAGGGATCAGGCGGTTGCCATCTTTGCGGACATATTCGCGGTCCTGGATTGTCGTGACAATACTGGCGTAGGTTGAGGGGCGGCCAATGCCCAACTCTTCCATGCGCTTGACCAATGTCGCCTCTGTGTACCGGGGTGGCGGCTGGGTGAAATGTTGCTCTGGCGTGACTGACCTTTTGTCCATCGCGTCGCCTTGGGTGATCTGTGGCAGGCGATTGTCATCGTCATCGGCAACCACGTCATCGCGGCCTTCTTCGTAAACGCGCAGAAAACCATCGAACAGCACAACCTGACCGGTGGCGCGCAGACCAACTTGTTCGTCTTTGCTGCCTATCTCGACGGTGGTGCGCTCCAATCGTGCGCTTTCCATCTGGCAGGCCAGCGTGCGTTTCCAGATCAGGTCATAGAGCTTGGCCTGATCGCTCTCCAACTTGAGGCTCGGCGCGTCTTTGGTCATGTCGGTGGGGCGGACACATTCGTGGGCCTCTTGGGCATTCTTGGCTTTGTTCTTATAGATGCGCGGCGCATCGGGCACATATTCCGCCCCATAACGGTCTTTGATCGCGTCGCGCGCCATGGTCACGGCCTCTGGTGCCATGTCGATACCATCGGTCCGCATATAAGTAATGTGGCCGGCCTCATAAAGCCGTTGTGCCGTGCTCATGGTTTGCCGCGCGCCCATGCCAAATTTGCGGCTGGCCTCTTGTTGCAGGGTCGAGGTCATGAAGGGGGCGGATGGATTGCGGCTGGCCGGCTTTGCCTCGACGCTTGTCACGGTTAGGGCGCGGCTGGTGATCGCTTGCACGGCCATTTCAGCCTGCGTGGCGTTGCTCAGATCAAAGCGGTCCAGCTTTTTACCTGCCAACGTCACCAGTCGGGCTTCAAATTCTTGCCCACGGGGTGTCGCCATCAAAGCTTTGACGCTCCAATATTCTCGGTTGCGGAACGCTTCGATTTCCATCTCGCGCTCTACGATGATCCGCAGCGTGACCGATTGCACCCGGCCTGCTGATTTCGCGCCGGGCAGTTTGCGCCACAGAACTGGGGACAGATTAAAACCTACCAGATAGTCCAACGCACGGCGGGCCAGATAGGCTTCAACCAAAGGCATATCCACCTGACGTGGGTTTGCCATCGCATCTGTCACTGCTTTTTTGGTGATCTGGTTGAACACCACCCGGCTGACCGGCGTGTCTTTCTTGATTGATTTGCGCTTGGTCAATGCCTCTTGCAAATGCCAACTGATCGCCTCGCCCTCACGGTCGGGGTCGGTTGCGAGGATCAGTTCGTTGTCCTTTGCCAGGGCGTCGGCAATCGCTTTGACGTGTTTTTTGCTGTCGCTGGCGATTTCCCATTTCATGTCGAATTCGTTTTCGGTGTCGACGGATCCGTCTTTGGCGGGCAGGTCGCGCACGTGGCCGTAAGACGCCAGAACGGTGAAATTATCGCCCAGATACTTGTTGATCGTTTTGGCCTTGGCAGGGGATTCGACAACAACGACTGGCATAAAATAAAGCACCTTAAATCAAAATGGCGGGTGGTCTCTCGCGCTGCCACATGTGGGAGGTAAGGGGGGATTGTCAATGCAACTGCTGTGCAAAGTGCGGCAATAACACCACCGGCACAGTGGCAGTGCTCACTCAAAAGGATGGTTTTGCCGGGGCGATGCACCCCTCACACAGACCATTCAATCAGTTGCGGGAAACCGACCGCCCTATCACACCACCCGCGCCAGCAAACCACCGGGACGGCGTGCAATTTGGCCGTCAAGCTCCAGATCGACCAGAATGGGGGCGACATCTGCGGGTGCGGCCTGCAGATCACGGATCAACTGGTCCTCTGCGACCGGTGATGGACCCAGACGCGACAGGATTTGCAGATGAAGTGCGGCAGTTTCACGCAGGCTGCGCTTGGGTTTGTCCGGCTTGGCAGGGGTCAGTGCAAGTTCCGGCGTGGTCTGCTGACCAGATATGGGTCCCAACGCCTCAAGCACATCGGCCGCAGAGCGGACCAGCGTCGCACCATCGCGGATCAAGATATTGCACCCCGCTGCGCGCGCATCAAATGGGTGTCCCGGCACAGCAAGCACATCACGCCCCTGGTCCAAGGCATCACGCGCCGTGATAAGGCTGCCGGATTTCGCAGCCGCCTCAACCACGATGGTCGCACGGCTGAGGCCTGAAATGATGCGATTGCGGCTGGGAAAATGTCGCGCCATGGGTTGCAGGCCCATTGGCTGCTCTGAAAGGCGCAGGCCCGATTTGGCAATGTTGAGCGCAAGTTCAGTATTTTCAGCCGGATACATGACATCAACGCCGCCTGCCTGCACCGCGATGGTGCCAGTCGTCATTGCGGCCAGATGGGTAGCAGCATCAATGCCTCGCGCCAACCCAGACACCACGACATATCCGGCAGCCCCCAGATCACGGGCCAAAGCCTGCGCCATGCGAGTCCCCAGCGATGAGGCATTGCGGGCACCCACAATCGAAATCATCGGGCGCGCCAAAAGGGAGGTATCGCCGATGCACCACAAGAATGGCGGGGCATCTGCAAGATCGTTCAATAGTGTTGGGTAGGGGTCTTGCCCTTGCAAAACCAATTGCGCCCCGGCAGCACGGGCGGCCTTGAGTTCAGCCCAGATCACACCCTCGGGACAAATCTGATATTCGGAGACACCCGCGGCGCGCGCCACCTGAGGCAGCGCGGCCAGCGCGTTTTGCGCAGTGCCATGTTCAATCAGCAGACGTTTATACGTCGAAATGCCAACCCGGCGCGAGCGCAACAGACGGAGACGCGCAAACTGTTCATCTTCCTGGGTGGGTGGGATTGGGGGGTGAGTGGAAGAAGGATTTAGGTCCTTGTCAGTCATCCCGCGTCTCCATCCGTTGCTGGAATCAGTATTAGAGCGAACTGGTTAACACAGGATGAATCGTTCCGGGTCGATTTCAGACAAATTCAGCAAGGCAGATGGGCCAAGCGTACACCATGCATTTGCCAGCCCGTTCTACAGACATCTAATCTACATGCACGTTAGGCCGCTGCACCACCCACCGTCAGGCCGCCGATCATCAATGTTGGCTGACCCACGCCCACTGGCACCCATTGACCCTGCTTTCCGCAATTGCCCATGCCCGGATCAAGGGCCGGATCATTCCCAATAGCGCGGATCTGTTTCAGGGCCGTGGCCCCGTCCCCGATCAGCGTGGCCCCTTTTACCGGCGCGCCGACCACCCCGTTTTCGACGCGGTACGCTTCGGTGCACGAAAAAACAAACTTGCCATTGGTGATGTCCACCTGACCGCCGCCAAACCCCACGGCATAGATACCGTCCTTAAGATCGGCCACGATGTCGCCCGGCGTCACATCGCCGCCCAGCATATAGGTGTTGGTCATCCGGGGCATGGGGATATGCGCATATGACTGTCGGCGCCCATTGCCCGTGGATTTGACCCCCATCAGCCGGGCATTCTGGCGGTCCTGCATATAGCCGGTGAGCACGCCGTCTTCGATCAATACATTCTTGGCGCTGGGCGTGCCTTCATCATCAACCGTGATCGAACCGCGCCTGTCGGGGATTGTGCCATCGTCCAAAACCGTCACGCCTTTTGCGGCTATCTGTTGGCCCATCAACCCGGCAAAGGCCGAACTTCCCTTGCGGTTAAAGTCGCCTTCCAACCCATGACCGATGGCTTCATGCAGCAGAATACCGGGCCAGCCAGGGCCAAGGACGACGTCCATTACCCCTGCAGGGGCAGGCACAGCATCAAGGTTCACCACCGCTATCCTTAACGCTTCACGGGCCTTGGCCTGCCAATCGTCGGCGTTCAGCAGCCCGTCTAGACCCGCGCGCCCCCCACCACCTGCAGACCCGCTTTCGCGGCGGCCATTTTGTTCAACGATCACCGACACGTTTACGCGGGTCATGGGGCGCACATCACGCACGGAGATGCCTTCGGGGCGCAATATCTCAATCTCTTGCAGGCTGGCGGCAATGGTCGCGCTGACCTGAATGACCCGTTTGTCCAGCCCACGGGCAAATGCGTCAATCTCACGCAGGGTTTCGATTTTGACCGGGAACGTGGCCCCTTCAATCGGATCGGCGTCTGTATAGAGACGTTTGTTAGTCCCCTCGGGCGCATCGGACCATGTGCCGCCGCCGGCACCGACTGCCAGACGGGCGGTTTCGGCGGCACGCTTTAGCGCACTCACCGAAATGTCGGTTGAATGGGCATATCCCGCGACCTCAGAACGCACGGCGCGCAATCCAAATCCCTCTGAGGCGTCATAACTTGCGGTTTTCAGGTGACCATCGTCGAACACCAAGGCCTCGGATCGGCGGCGTTCCAAAAACAATTCCCCATCATCGGCCCCAGCGACGGCATCCCGCAGCACTTGAAGTGCGATTTCGCGATCTACATTGGTCTCAAACGGCTTGAATGGGGTGTTGGTCATCGGGGTCTGTCCTCAATTCTCGCCACAAAAACACATTTCGCGTCTGTTTGACGCAATCGGGTGGCTTTATCTTGCACTCAGAATATGATTGTAAGCAGTAGGATTACAACGGCCGGGCTGCTCCGATAGGCTAGCCACATAAGATTCGCACTTAATGGTCACAAGATCAGGACGACATATGAAACATCTTCTCTCTCTTTCGGGTCTTTTGGCCAGCTTTGCAGCCCTGCCGGCATTTGCGCAGGAATCGCTTCGGATTGACGGCCTGGAGATCATCGGCAAACCCATTGACGGCGAAATGGGTTTTCAACCCGGTGTCACCCGGCTGGCCACTGACATTCATGATCTGGACTATCTGATTCTGGTGATCATCACTTTGATCACTGTTTTCGTGACCGGTCTGATCCTCTGGGTCGCCGTGCGTTACAACAAAAAGCGCAATCCAACGCCTGCGTCGTTCACGCACAACACCCCGATTGAGATTGCATGGACCATTGTGCCAATCGTTATTCTGGTGCTGATCGGTGCCTATTCCCTGCCAATCTTGTTCCGGCAGCAGGAAATCCCGGTCGCTGACATCACCATCAAGGCGGTAGGCAATCAGTGGTACTGGTCCTACGAATACGTCGATGAAGAGTTTGGCTTTGACAGCTATATGATTGGTGCACCTGCCACATTGTCCGCCGAAGATGAACAAGCTGGTGCCGTGGCCAACGTTCTGAACCCCGCGATGGAGGCGAAGCTGGCAGCAGCGGGCTATGGCCGCGATGAATGGCTTTTGGCGACGGACACATCCGTTGTTGTGCCGATTGGCAAGACGATCGTCATGCAGGTCACGGGGTCTGATGTGATCCACGCCTGGGCAATCCCTGCATTTGGGGTAAAGCAAGATGCGGTGCCGGGTCGCTTGGCCGAATTGTGGTTTAGCGCTGACAAGGAAGGCGTCTATTTCGGCCAGTGTTCAGAACTTTGTGGTCAGGCGCATGCCTATATGCCGATCACGGTCAAAGTGGTGTCAGAGGCTGCTTACGCCGAATGGCTGGGAAAGGCCAAAGCGGAATATGCCGGGATCGCGCAGCCAGTGACCGTTGCGTCAAACTAAACTACCTGCGGGCTGGGCGGTACGCCCAGCTTGCGACATGACAGATAAAGTGGGCGCGCTGCCCACCTTGTTTATAAGGTAAAAGCCGGAATGACGGACGTCACGAACACACCAGCATCAGAATACGAGGCGCAGCTGGGCGATTATTTCGCCCTGCTCAAGCCACGCGTGATGCAACTGGTCGTTTTCACCGCGCTGGTTGGCATGTTGGCCGCACCGGTATCTGTGCATCCGGTCATCGGCTTTGCGTCGATCTTGTTCGTGGCCATTGGCGCGGGGGCGTCTGGTGCGCTGAACATGTGGTGGGACGCGGACATCGACGCGGTCATGCACCGGACGCGGTCCCGTCCAATTCCGTCTGGCCGCGTACAACCGAGCGAAGCGCTGGCGCTGGGCGTGGCTTTGTCGGGCATGGCGGTGATGATGCTTGGGCTTGCAGCAAACCTGCTGGCGGCAGGGATGTTGCTGTTCACGATCCTCTTTTATGCTGTGTTCTATACCATGTGGCTCAAACGTGTGACGCCGCAGAACATCGTGATTGGCGGTGCCGCGGGTGCGTTTCCCCCGGTGATTGGCTGGATCATTGCTACGGGCAGCTTTTCGATCGAAGCATGGCTGATGTTCGCGTTGATCTTTATGTGGACCCCACCACACTTCTGGGCGCTGGCACTGTTCATGCGGTCGGATTATGACGACGCCAAAGTGCCGATGCTGACGGTGACGCATGGGCGTCCAACCACCCGGCGGCACATCCTTATCTATACGGTGCTGCTGGCGGTGCTGGCGATCGGGACGGCGTTCACCGCGATCGGCGGGCCGATCTATCTGGCCACAGCAGTCATCTTGAATGCGATGTTCCTGCTTGGTGCCTGGCGCATCTGGAACCGGGATGAAGATGATTCAGAAGGTGACAATTACGCCGTCGAACGCAAATTCTTCCGGCTTTCGCTGTTTTACCTTTTCCTGCATTTCGGCGCGATCCTGATTGAGGCCACGTTGCGACCCTGGGGTCTGGGAGGCTGGTCATGAGCTTTCGCGCAGAACATGAAATTCACAGCCGGCGGAAGGGCCGCAATGTCGGTGTGGGCCTGATGCTTGGCGCTTTTGTCATTCTGGTGATGGTGCTGACCTTCGTCAAAATCACCCAAACTGATTTCACCAAAGCTGCCGGAGCCGCGGCCGCAGCGCAAAACGAGGCCAACAACTGATGGCTCTTTCCGGTCCTCAGAAAACCGTGATGCAGACCGTATCGCTTGTTGTGTTGATGGGCGGTCTGGCATGGGCATCGGTGCCGTTTTACGACTGGTTTTGCCGGGTCACGGGATTTGGCGGTGTGCCGGGTCAGGTGGATACCGCATCAGAGGAAATTCTGGATCAGACCATAAAAGTCCGATTTGATGGTTCGATCAACGCTGGGCTCGCTTGGGAATTCAAACCGGTCGTGCGTGAAATGGAATTGCGTATCGGCGAAACCGGCCTTGCCTTTTATGAGGCCTATAACCCGACCAGCCGACCCATTGCAGGCCAGGCCAGCTATAATGTGACGCCGTACACGGCTGGCGCGTTCTTCGAAAAGATCGACTGCTTTTGTTTCACCGAACAGGTGCTGGCACCGGGCGAACGCGTCCAGATGCCGGTTAGCTTTTACGTTGATCCGGAAATTGTCAAAGACCGTGACGGGAAGTTTGTACATACCATCACACTGTCCTATACATTCTATCAAATTGACCTGCCCGAAGGCTATGCCGCCTTGGAGCAGGGCACAACAACAGACCTGAATTAACAAAGGTGAGGGACCCCGCATCATGGCCCATGCAAAGAACCACGATTATCATATTCTAGCCCCATCCAGCTGGCCGTTGCTTGGTGGCCTTGGCGGCTTTGCCATGCTCTTTGGTGCCGTTTTGTGGATACACGGTATCACACCCTTCCTGTTTTTGGGCGGATTTGTTGCGGTCCTTTATGTGATGTTCGGATGGTGGCGCGAAATGGTGATCGAAAGCCACGTTGGCGATCACACCGGCGTCGTGCGCATCGGCCTGCGTTATGGTTTTATCCTGTTTATCATGTCCGAAGTGATGTTCTTTGTGGCTTGGTTCTGGACCTTCTTCAAACAAGCCATGTACCCGATGAACGAATACTTAGGCTCAGAATATGTGCCGCCGGTGTTCGATCCCGTAAACGCCTTTAATCTGCCGCTGATCAATACATTGGTTTTGTTGTTGTCAGGCTGTGCCGTAACATGGGCGCACCACGCCCTTGTGCATGAGAATAACCGCAAAGACCTTATTTCAGGTCTGGCCATTTCCATCGTGCTGGGCATCGCCTTTACCGCGTTGCAGGCCTATGAATACGGTGAATTGCTGTTGCACCATGACTGGAAATTCGGCGAAGACGCATTCTTCTCTGCATTCTTTATGGCCACAGGTTTTCACGGCCTTCACGTGATCATTGGTACGATCTTTTTGACAGTGTGCCTGATCCGCGCAATGAAGGGGGATTTCACCCCGCAACAACACGTTGGTTTTGAGACGGCGGCTTGGTACTGGCACTTTGTCGACGTAGTATGGTTGTTCCTGTTCTTTGCCGTTTATGTCTTTGGTGTGCCAGCCCAATAGCCCCATGATTTTGCAGGGTTGCAATCGCGCCCCTGCAGCGTAAAACCCAAATCGCGCGAAGCACCTGCCTCGCGCGATTTTTCTTGAGGTCAGAGCCTTTATGAACCGCGCGCTGTTCTTTGTTTTAATTGGTATGGGAGGGGCTGCCATTCTGGTAAGCCTTGGCATCTGGCAAATGCAGCGACTGGCCTGGAAGCAGGGCGTTATCTCTGACATCAACGGGCGGATCGTGGCCGCTCCTGTTGCCTTACCGAATAATCCCAACCCTGATGCGGACGCATATCTGCCGGTGACGGTCACCGGTACATTTGAAATGCAGGTGTTGCGGGTTCTGGTCTCACAAAAGGATGTAGGGCCGGGATATCGGATCATTTCGGCGCTCAACACACCTGACACGAAAGTTCTGGTGGATCGCGGGTTCGTGCCAGTTGACGCAGGCAGACAAGCCTTTGTAAGTGGGCCAGTGAGCCTCACCGGCAACCTGCAATGGCCCGACGAAACCGACGATTTCACGCCTGTGCCAAACCGGGAAAACAACATCTGGTTTGCCCGCGATGTGGAGGCAATGGCGACCGAACTTGGGACCAAACCGATCCTGATTGTGGCGCGTGATGTATCGCCCCAGGACGTCGATATCACACCGCTACCCGTCGATACCGCCCGCATTCCGAATGACCACTTGCAATATGCGATCACGTGGTTTTCCCTCGCTGCGATCTGGCTTGCCATGTCTGTCTATTTTTTGCGCCGCCGTGCGCCAATCACTGAAAGCTAACCCATGCGCTATGTCTCTACCCGTGGCTCTGCCCCTGTCCTCACCTTCGAAGAGGCGATGCTGACCGGGCTTGCACGTGATGGCGGGCTGTATGTACCCGAGACGATCCCGACATTGACCAAGGATCAGATTGCTGCAATGTCCGGGCAATCCTACGAAGACGTGGCCTATACAGTGATGCGCCCGTTTATTGGCGACACCTTTACCGACGACGAATTTCGCACGTTGATTTCCAATGCCTATGCTGGCTTTGGCCACTCCGCCCGCGCCCCATTGGTGCAACTTGCCCCCAATCATTTCCTGTTGGAACTGTTCCACGGTCCAACACTGGCGTTCAAAGATTTCGCAATGCAATTGATTGGCCAGATGTTCCAAAAGGCACTGGGCCGCAAAGGCACCCGTGTCACCATCGTCGGGGCCACTTCAGGCGATACCGGATCCGCTGCGATAGAAGCGTTTCGAGGATTGGACAATGTCGACGTCTTTATCCTCTACCCGCATGGCCGCGTCAGCGATGTGCAACGCCGTCAGATGACCACACCGTCTGAAGCGAATGTCCATGCCCTCGCCGTGGATGGGGATTTTGATGATTGCCAGGCCCGTCTCAAGGATATGTTCAATGATTTTGAATTTCGCGACGGTGTGAAGCTCGCTGGAGTCAATTCAATCAACTGGGGCCGGGTGCTTGCGCAGGTGGTCTATTACTTTACCTCTGCAGTGTCGCTGGGCGCGCCCGGGCGCAAGGTCAGCTTTACCGTACCGACAGGTAACTTTGGTGACATCTTTGCAGGCTACATCGCCAAGAAGATGGGCCTGCCGATTGCCGATCTGGTGATTGCCACCAATCAAAACGATATTCTGGACCGCTGCCTGAAAGGGCAGGGGTATCACAAGGGCGGCGTGCATCCCTCAATCAGTCCGTCAATGGACATTCAGGTATCGTCCAACTTTGAACGGGCTTTGTTTGATGCCTATGACCGTGATGGCAATGCGGTAGCGCAGTTGATGACGGAATTGGGTCAGGGCGGGTTTGACGTATCGCAAGGCGCGATGCAGGCGTTGCAGGACATCTATCGCTCTGGCAGGGCGTCCGAGGCGGAAACCTCTGCAACCATCAAAGATATGATCAATTCGACAGGCGAGCTTTTGTGTCCGCATTCTGCGGTCGGCGTCAAAGTCGCCAATGAACAACGTGATGCGGCGACCCCGATGATCACGCTGGCCACGGCGCACCCCGCCAAGTTCCCTGACGCGGTCGAGGCAGCAACTGGGATAAGACCGGGCCTGCCCCCGCGCATGGCAGACCTATTTGACCGCAACGAACGTTTCACCCGCGTGGCCAACGATCTGGACGCGCTCAAGACCTACATCAAAGGGACGCTAAACGCATGAGCCTGAATCAGCACCGCCTGTCGAACGGCTTTCGCATCGTCACAGAACATATGCCGGGATTGGCTTCAGCCTCCATCGGGATATGGGTCACGGCGGGCGGGCGTCACGAGACGCCGCAACAAAATGGCATCGCGCATTTCCTTGAGCACATGGCGTTCAAAGGCACGTCAAAACGCAGTTCCTTGCAAATTGCCGAGGCGATCGAGGATGTGGGTGGCTATATCAACGCCTACACCAGCCGCGAAGTGACGGCCTATTACGTGCGCGTTTTGGAAAACGACGTGGCGCTGGGGCTGGATGTGATTGCGGACATTCTGCGTGATCCCATCCTTGACCCAAGCGAAATCGAGGTTGAGCGCGGCGTGATTTTGCAGGAAATCGGTCAGGCGCTGGACACTCCCGATGATGTGATATTCGACTGGCTGCAAGAAGAGGCATACCCGGATCAGCCGATGGGCCGCACCATTCTGGGTCTGTCCGAGCGTGTTTCGAACTTTAACCGCGAAGACCTGCGGTCGTTTATCGGCGATCACTATGGCCCCGAACAAATGATCCTGTCGGCGGCGGGTGCTGTGAACCATGATGAGATCGTGAAACTGGCCGAGACGCTGTTTGGCGACATGACGCCCAAGCCGATGTTCCAGGTGGATGCAGCCCGTTTTCAAGGCGGCGAGACGCGCCATATCAAACCGTTGGAACAGGCCCATTTTGCGCTTGGCTTTGAATCCCCCGGTTACCGCGCTGACGATATTTATGTGGCTCAGATTTACGCCTCAGCACTTGGCGGCGGCATGTCATCGCGGCTGTTTCAGGAAATCCGCGAGAACAGGGGCCTGTGTTATACGATCTTTGCGTCTGCCGGCGCTTATGCGGACACTGGGATGACCACAATCTACGCCGGAACCAGCGCTGAACAATTGCCGGAACTTGCGACCATCACCGTAGACGAGATGAAGCGCGCAGCATCCGATATGTCGCCCGCAGAAGTCGCGCGCGCCCGCGCTCAGATGAAAGCAGGGTTGCTAATGGGGCTGGAAAGCCCATCCAATCGGGCTGAACGTCTGGCACGTCTGATCCAGATATGGGACCGCATCCCGCCATTGGAAGAAACCGTGGCTCAGATCGACGCTGTGACCACCGGGGATGTGCGTGATTTTGCTGAAACCATGGCACTCGCTGCCCCGGCAGCACTGGCGCTTTATGGCCCTGTGGAAGCGGCACCAACGCTTGCCGCCTTGCAGGAGCGGCGCGCGGCCTGATGCTGTTGATTAGGCGCAAAATCAAGATCGAAACTGAGCGGCTGACACTGCGCACGCCGATCCATTCTGATTTTCGGGCCTGGACGGCATTGCGGGTCAAAAGCCAGAGCTATCTTGTTCCGTGGGAACCAACCTGGGCGGATGATCATCTGACCCGCAAGGCGTTCACCAACCGGGTCTATTGGGCATCGCGTTCGATCAGTAGTGGCACTGCGATGCCGCTGTTTTTGATCCGCCGCGAGGATCAATCACTGATCGGCGCGATTACCCTCGACAACATCCGGCGTGGGCCGTCACAGGCGGCGACTCTGGGCTATTGGACCGGCGAACCATTCGCACGGCAAGGGTATATGCGCGAGGCGATCGGCGCGGTTGTGCATCAGGCGTTCACCCGGCTAGATCTTAGCCGGGTTGAGGCCGCCTGTTTGCCCGAAAACGCCGCTTCACGCGGATTGTTGGAAAAAACCGGGTTCAAATACGAGGGCGTCGCGCAAAGCTATCTGCAGATTGAGGGCCGCTGGCGAACCCATGTTCTTTACGCAGCGTTGCGCAGCGATCGGCGCGGCAAGACGGAGGCAGGGTAGCAGGAAGCACCATTCTGTGTGCAGACAAAGCGGTGTTTCGAGTTGATCGAAGATAAATCCGCGAACGCCGCAACAATGCCCAAGTCGAGCAGAAATAATCATCGACAGGTGCCAACTGGAAGCTTGATCCAGCTCGACACCGTCGCCCGTGGCAGAGAGTTAACTTCGCTAAGTGGCACGCGCCCATCCGCTGTTGAACTCGCCTTCAAAGAGCTTGCCCTTAATATAGCATCCGACGACCACAGAGGCCGTTACCGCGTTCTAGTTGGTCAAGACGCCAACACCTGCACCAACAACGGCACCTTCGACGCAGCGCCCGTTTGCAAGAACCTCTCCGGCGGCGCAGCCGATTGCACCGCCCACCACCGCACGCTCCAAATCCGAGTTTAATTCGTTACACGCAGAAAGCCCCAAAGTGGAAACAACTGTCGTGACAATGAAAAATCTATGCATGGAAGACTCCTTGGTTTCTGTTGCCTAGGTCGAAATATACAAACACGCATGTCGCTGCACATTGATTAGTATCAATCATCTTATCGCGCGGTCAATTGCACCTTGTGTCCTGCCCTGACAAGGTCGCTGCATCTGTCATGAAGGTCGTTGTTCTTACAGCCGTCCTTGCCCGACCGTATCATCCCACAAAATGCAACATTCCATACCGCCCGCGCAGGCTGCGCACGTCATCTGCCAAGCCCGCCGGGTCGTCTGATCGCAGCGCCCGCGCTACCAGTGCGGCGATTTCCGGCACATCCTTGACGCCCACACCCCAGCGTACCAGTTCCGGTGTCCCGATGCGCAGGCCGTTCATGTCCCCCGGCACCTCATCTATCGGCAGACCGATGCCACAGGCCAGGAACCCCGCTTTGCGCAGCTTTTTTGACGCCGCCTGACCGCCCCCAAACTCCGCAGCCTCAACCGCGAATTGGTGCGATGTGGTAAAACCCTGATCCTTGGCAAAAACCCGCAGTCCCGCCGCATCCAGTTCCCGCGCAAAGGCTCGCGACACTGCGATCATTTCAGCTGCATATTCCGGGCCATAATCGATCCAGTCCAGCATTGTCAGCGCCAGAGCAGCCGATTTTGCCGCGTCAAAGTTCGCTGTCATGCCGGGAAAGGCGATGGCATCAAGCCGTTCGGCCAATGCGGCATCGTTGCTGACAATCAGACCGCCTGCAGGCCCGCCAAGGCTTTTGTAAGTGCTCATTGTCATCATGTGCGCGCCTTCGGCCAGCGGGTTGCGCCACGCGCGCCCTGCAATGATCCCACATTGATGGGCCGCGTCAAAGAGCACCTTTGCCCCCACATCATCTGCAATTTCACGCACCTCAGCCACCGGGTGTTCAAAGAGGTTCAGCGAAGACCCAACCGTGATCAGTTTTGGTTTCACCTGATGCGCCAAAGCGCGCAGCCCTTCGATGTCGAGTGTGTAGCCGTCCGCGTCGATTGGCGCGGGCACAGTATTGAGTCCGTAGAGCCCGGCACATCCCGCCGCGTGATGCGTCACATGGCCGCCAATTGACGCAGGCGGTGCAATGATAGTGTCGCCAGGTTTGCAGGTCGCCATAAACCCATAGAGATTGGCAATCGCCCCCGATGGCACCCGGATTTCGGCAAACTGCGCATCAAATACCCGCGCACAAAGCTCCGCCGCGATCACCTCGATCTCTTCGATCGCTTCCAGCCCCATTTCGTATTTATCGCCGGGATATCCAAGAGAGGGACGGCTGCCAATGCCAGACGCCAAGATCGCCTCGGCGCGTGGTGACATGACATTGGTTGCGGGATTGAGGTTAAAACACTCCTGTTCATGAATATCGCGGTTCTCTTTGGCCAATGCGGCAATGCGGTCGGCAATCTCAGCGCTGCTGGCAGCCGCCGATTGGGTTGCGATGGTGTTCACCCGCGCCTCACAGGCCGCCGGTACCCATTTTCTTGTCGCTAACATTTTGATCACTCCCCTCATTTTTCATCAACATCGCGCGCTTTCGCGTCCCTTGGCAAACCTGATTTCCCCCTGCGTGTAGAAATTTGGTCGCAATATGCCATCGATGCTCTAGGATGAATGCCAAAGGGGAGGATGCTGTGATTTTCCGTTTTTCTTTTTTACTGATGCTCTGTTTGCCGGCATTTGCTGAGGCACAGGCCCGAACGCCAAGTCACTGTGTGGCTTTGGCCAATGCGGCACCCGAATTGGAATATGTCACCCTTGCAACATTACCTGAGGTGACGGCTGAAACGGTATACCTCCATTATATCGCCCATGCGTCGTTTTTGATCCGCACCCACGGTGCGCTCAACATTGTCACAGACTACACAGGATTTACCGGAACGCTGCCGTTTGTCCCGGATGTGATCACCATGAACCATGCCCATGACAGCCATTGGACCAACTTTGTGGATCCCGATATTCCCCATCCGCTGAAAGGGTGGGGGCCATTCGGGGAAGGCATTGATCACAAGCTGGAATTGGACGAGGTGCTGATCCGCAATGTCTCGACCGACATCCGGTCGCCTTATGGCGGAGTCGAACCGAAAGGAAATTCGATATTTGTTTTTGAAATGGCGGGCCTGTGCATCGGCCATCTGGGCCATTTGCATCATGAACCAGATGCGGGGCAATACGCCGCTTTGGGGCGGGTGGACGTTGTGATGGCCCCAGTGGATGGCGGTTATACCCTTGATCAGCCAACAATGATTGCAATTCTCAAACGGTTGAAGTCGTCAATTGTCATTCCCATGCATTGGTTTTCCGAAGCCGCGCTGCGGGATTTCCTGCGCGGCATGGCGGATGAGTTTTCAATCGTTGAGGTGGGCGGCCCATCGTTAACTGTGGCGATGGACAAGCTGCCGTCACGGCCCACCATCATGGTGCTGCGCCCGGCCTATATCAACGTTGCGCGATAGGGACTTGCATCTGAGCGTCCCAGGCCTGATCAAGTTTGCATGACATTG
The DNA here is from genome assembly GCF_042611115.2 of Sulfitobacter sediminivivens. Classification (NCBI taxonomy): domain Bacteria; kingdom Pseudomonadati; phylum Pseudomonadota; class Alphaproteobacteria; order Rhodobacterales; family Roseobacteraceae; genus Sulfitobacter; species Sulfitobacter sediminivivens. Next base: position 57,166 of record NZ_JBHGAR020000006.1, on the reverse strand, counting down.
AATCCTGCTGATACGGCATTTGAAACCCGCCTGCGTGCTGATCTGCCGGACGCTGTGTTTCGCCCCGCCGATGACCGCTATCTCGAAGAACCGCGCGGTCGTTATGCCGGTCAGGCGGCGCTTTTGGCGCTGCCGCGCAATGTCCAAGAGGTCGCGATCCTGATCCGTCACGCCAATGCGGCGCGTGTTGGCGTGGTGCCCTATGGCGGCGGTACAGGTCTGGTCGGGGGACAGGTCTTACCCGATGGGCCCGCGCCGATGATCCTGTCACTTGAACGGTTGAACAAGGTGCGCGCGATCTACCCGGACGAGAATGTCCTGGTGGCTGAGGCCGGGGTGATTCTGGCCGATGTACAAACCGCCGCGCAGGATGTGGACCGCCTTTTTCCCCTGTCACTCGCCGCCGAAGGCTCGGCGCGGATCGGTGGCAATCTGGCCACCAACGCGGGCGGCACCGGTGTGCTGCGCTATGGCAATGCCCGCGATCTGTGTCTGGGGCTTGAGGCGGTTTTGCCCGATGGCCAAATCTGGCAGGGGCTGACACGCTTGCGGAAAAACAACACCGGCTATGACCTTCGGCACTTGTTGATCGGGGCAGAGGGGACATTGGGTGTGATCACCGCGGCCGCACTGAAGCTCTTTGCGCAACCCGCGCGGTCTGGCACCGCCCTGTTGGCCGTCCAAAGCCCTGCCGCCGCCCTTCAACTGCTGTCCATGGCGCGGGTGCAACTGGGTGAAATGGTCAGCGCGTTTGAATTGATCCACCGCCAGGGCTTTGATTTTCTGACTGAAGTTCTGCCCGACGTGCGCCAACCGTTTGCGTCGTCACCGGAATGGTCGGTGTTGATTGAACTGGGCCTGAGCGGCGGTATCGATCCTGCTGGGGCGCTCGAAACGCTATTTGCGACCGCAATGAACGCGGGTCTTGTGACGGACGGTCTGATCGCCCAGAACCAGCAGCAAACGGCCGATTTCTGGCGCATCCGCGAAATGATCCCAGAGGCAAACCGTCTCATTGGATCGGTATCAAGCCATGACATTTCGGTACCTTTGGGCGCGATCCCTGACTTCATCGCCCAAGCAGAGAGCAAGATTGCCGCACTGGGCGATTTCCGTATCAACTGCTTTGGCCATGTGGGCGACGGCAACCTGCATTACAATGTCTTTCCGGTGCCCGGAAAAACCCGCACTGATTACGAACACCTGCGCGATGGTATCAAACGGGCGGTGCATGATCTGGTGCATGAAATGGGCGGGTCAATCAGTGCCGAACACGGGATCGGAAGGCTTAAGGTTGGTGATCTGGAACGCTATGGCAATCCTGCGAAACTGTCAGCGATGCGGGCGATAAAGGCAGCAGTTGATCCCAATGGGATTATGAACCCGGGGGCGGTGTTGCGAGAAATTGGCTGTCATGAAATGGAGTGCTGAAGTTTGAAGGAAAGTCCGCTGTGCGGACAAAACGGCCATTTGCAGCCACTGCCGATACCGTAAGTCATCAAACGTTCTCGCGGCTGTGGTAAGAGTCTTCGGGCCACCAGGGCATACTTGCATACCGACCATAATCGCATTTTCCAGTTGCGAAATGATTGAAGATCAAATCAGAGAATGGCGGAGCCTCAGTCGGACCGGTGGAGAACAGGACTACCGAACACTTGTCACGCAGAAATCGTTTACGGCATGCGATCAAGCGGGTGGATCGGACGCGGGACATGATGATAGTCGAGCGCGGCATAATTGACAGTGCAAAGGGCACCGCTGTCACAGACCTCAATCCGCCCGGCGATCTGCGTGAAAGCTGCCCTGAAATGCTGCATCGACTTCAGCGCAACAACGCGTTTCTCGCTTGGGTATATGCCGAAAGTCTCAAATTGGCGCAAGTCGAGGATTTGCTGGGCGACAGTGGTGACAAGGATATCAATACCCTGAACCCGCAAGACCGCAGTGGCCCCGAAACTGCGCCGCTGGCCGCCAAGAATCGGCCCGCTTCCGACGAATTCGCCGTCGCCGCGCCACAAGATCGTTCCCGTAACCTCAATTGGCGCGCCGCCAAACTCGGGTGCTGTTTTACCTCCCAAGAACAGGGTAACAGTTTCTCCGACATCTTTTGACTGAAGTGACAATGCGGCTTGAGGATCAATCATTGGTCCGAAGCAGGCATTTTCGATATCGACAGCCAACAAAGCTGACAACAGCGCGGTGGAATCTCCGTAGGCACCTGCACCAGGGTTATCGGCATAATCTGCGATCACTATAGGTCCAGCACCTGCTTTCCAAGCTACCGCCAGCGCTGCGGCCTCATCAACGCTCAAATAGTGGTTCAGGGCGTCATCGCGCTTGTTCCAGATATCATCCGCAATTTCTTCGGCTATCGATTGCGCTCCGGCAAGGCCAACTTCGCAAGTGATTAAAACAGTTGGACCAACCTCAGCGATATCCGCGCAGGGAAATGCCCCATTTATGCTGATAGCGTAGATACCCTTGCGGGCTTCAAACGCGCGCGCCATTGCGTGACGGTCAATCATCGGGCCGATATCCGTGCGCCCGCCGTTCGCTTCCTCAAGCATGGGGCGATGGGCGCGCAGGGTCACAGGGTTTATTTCACGCGTTGCTGCGCGATGCAGTAATTCTGCCGTGCGCTGAGCGGTCGCGCGCATATCTACATGCGGATAGGTTGTGAAAGATACCAATATTTGCGCGAGGTCACACATTGCCGCGCTGACATTTGCGTGTGGATCCAGCGTGGCCGCAATCGGAACCTCGGGCCCGACGACTGCACGTAGACGGCGCAGGATTTCTGCTTCCCCGTCATCGTGCAATGCTGTGACCATGGCACCGTGCAGAATCAAGAAAATCCCATCCCACACCCCTGAGGCTGCGGCGTCCAGAAGTGGAGCACACAGGTGGTCTAGCGCCGCATCTGTGACGCGCCCGCCGGGACCGGCAGCGGCACTGATCGTGTGCGTCACCTTCCAGTCATAGCGTCGCGCAACATCAAGGAACCCGGCCAGTTCGGTGTTATTATCGCCGCGCGCTGCCATTGCGGTGGGACCGTCCAGTAGGTACCGATCCTGAAAGTCCTGAATGTCGGTTGGGTAAATGTTAAATGTGTTGGTTTCGTGCGAAATTTCGGCTGACAGAATACGGAGGGTCACGTGTTTGTCCTTATAAAGGGTTATGGCAGGCCACTGCATGGCCACCGCGTGCTGAAAGGACTGGTGTTTCAGTCTTACAGATGGCGGTCGTATGCGGGCAGCGGTCAGCAAAGGCGCAACCGGGCGGCAAATCAAACGGGCTCGGAACCTCGCCTTCCAATGGTGCGATGACGCGACGCTGCTTGGGGTCGGGCGCAAAGGTGCTGTCCATCAACGTCTTGGTGTAAGGGTGACGCGCCGGTCGGTCCGTATCGGGCAAGGCTTCGACAACGCGGCCCAGATACATCACCAAAATCTCGTCGCAGAAATACCGCACAAGACTGAGGTCATGGCTGATGAACAAATAGGTCAACCCCAGATCGTCGCGCAGTTTTTCCAGCAGGCTGATGATCTGCGCTTGCACCGATACATCCAGCGATGCGGTCGGTTCATCCAAAACCAGCAGCGAGGGGCGAAGTGCTAAGGCGCGTGCAATCCCAACGCGTTGTTTTTGACCGCCAGAAATCTGGTGCGGAAAACTCCCTGCGAGGCCTGCATTCAGCCCGACCATCTCAAGCAATTCCGCGACAACTTGTTCACGCGTTCCGTCATGTCTACGCTTTTGGACATCAAACGATTCCATCACGGCGCGCGCAACGTTGTAACGCGGGTCTATTGCCGAATACGGGTCTTGAAACACCATTTGCATGTCGGCGCGTAGACGGCGCATTTCGGAAGCCGATTTTGCCAAAAGGTCATCACCGTCAAACCGCAACCCCCCTGAACTCGGCTCGATCAGTCGCAGAATGAGACGCGCCAAAGTGGACTTGCCGCAGCCGCTTTCACCGACAACACCAATCACGCGCCCCTTGGGCAAATCGAACGACACGTCGTTCACCGCATGCATGGCGCGCGCCTTGCTGAACGGTCCACCGGGGCTTGTGAAAATTTTGGACAGGTTGCGCACTTCAAGAAGATTGCTCATGTGGGTCCCCCCGCAAAGTGGCAGGCGGCAGCGCTGCCATCGTGGGCGACAAAGGCAGGCCGATCTGTTGTGCAAATGTGCTTTGCCAGCCCGCATCGTGGATGAAACGGACACCCTTTGGGGTAATTCAGAACGGTGGGAACAGTGCCCGGAATTCCAGTCAGTTGCTGGTTGTCGCCAAGCCCCTTGGGAATACAATCAATCAAGGCCTGCGTATAGGGGTGCTGCGGCGCATCGAAAATGGCGGTCACTGGCCCGTGTTCGATCACGCGACCAGCATACATCACAACGACCTTGTCACAGGTCTGCGCAACAACGCTCATGTCGTGGGTGATCAGCACCAAAGCGAGATCGCGTTCCTTAACCAGATCATCAAGCAGTCGGATTATTTGCGCCTGCACAGTCACGTCCAGCGCCGTGGTCGGCTCATCGGCGACCAGAACGTCAGGGTCAGCAGCCAAAGCCATGGCGATCACGATCCGCTGTTTCATACCGCCCGACATCTGATGCGGATAGCGGTCACAGATCAGTACCGGTTCGGGAATGCGCAATGTGCCAAGGATTTCGACAGTGCGCGCGCGGGCCTGCGTGCGCGTCATGCCCAAATGTAGAACGGCAACGGCATCAACCTGCGGCCCAATCTTTTGGAGCGGGTCAAGCGACGTCATCGGGTTTTGGGTAATCAGGCCAATGCGCCCACCACGCAGCTTGCGATACGTGGGCTCCGTCAGCTTGGTCAGTTCCTGACCATCGAACATGATGGATCCCGCAGTAATCCGCCCGCCTGACAAAGGCAGCAGGCCCATCACGCTCATCGCGGTGAGGGATTTGCCAGAACCGCTTTCGCCCACAATGCCCAGCGTCTCGCCCTTGGCGAGTGAAAAACTGACGCCCGACAAAGGGGCGACTGGTCCGAAAGCCACTTCAAGATCGCGTACTTCCAGCATGCTCAAGCTCCCCTGATCCGGTCACGGATATCAAGTGCGCGTATCAATTCATCGCCGAACAGGTTTATGGCAACGACCGTGATTGCGACGACCACGCCGGGAAAGATAATGACCCAAGGTGACAGAAACAGTTGCGCTGTGCCGCTAGACATCATCGCACCCCAGCTTGGGGTTGGTGGTTGTGCACCTAGGCCAAAAAAGCCGAGCGTCGCTTCAAGCACGATACCATCGCCGATGGCCAGCATGCCAACGACGATGACAGGTGCGATGGCGTTTGGCAGCAGATGCTTGAGCAAGATATGGTGCGGTTTAGCACCAAGATTGATAGTCGCCTCAATGAACGTCTCACGCTTGAGCCGGACAATCTGCGCGCGGGTCAGTCGCGTGAACTGCGCCAGATAAGCTATGGCGATGGCGAAGGTGGTTGATGTCAGGCCGGGGCCGATGATGGCAACAAAGATCAAGGCAATCAGGATATCGGGGAAAGACCACGTAAGATCGACCACAGTCATCACCGCGCGTTCGAAGAACCCGCCAAAATATCCGGCAGCGGCCCCCAATGTCATGCCAGCCGTTATTGAAATGGCAATCGCCGTGGCGCTTACCGATAGCGATGTGCGCGCGCCATATATTACGCGGCTAAGCACATCGCGGCCAAATTGATCTGTGCCCAGCAGGTGTGGCCAGCTTGGCGGGGCGTTCCCATTCGTCAAATCCTGAGCTGCGTAATCAAACGGCGTGATCCAGGGCGCAAAGATCGCCGTGAAAACCAGAAGAACCAGAAAGCCGCCCGCGATCTTGCCCAGCCACGACCCAAAGGCGCGGCCGACGGAAGTGTTACCGAAACCGGCCATCATACGGGCCGCAGTGCCTGTCATACTTGTCATTTTTTCGCCTCTCGGATGCGGGGGTCCATCGCAGCCTGCGCCACATCACCGATCAGCGTTCCCAGCATGACGGCAAGGGCGAGCATCAGCAAACACCCCTGAACTACAGGATAATCTCTCTGCCCCAAGGCGCGGATCAGCAACGATCCAAGCCCGGGACGGCCAAATACAAATTCAACGGTGACAGCACCGCCCAAGATCCATCCGATCCGCAGGGCCAGAATGGTCACAACGGGCAGCATCGCGTGCGGCATCAAATGTTGGAACAGAATGGTCCGCGACGATAGCCCTTTGGCGTGAAGTAACGTTACGAAATCCTCACGGCGCACATCTAATAGGGCCACACGCGTTACTCGGGCAACAAGGGCGACACCACCAAAGCCGATGGTCAGAACCGGTAGGACCAATGATTCCCACCCGCGCGCGCCTGAAACCGGGAACCACTGCAATTGCACGGCAAAGAACAGGATCATCAGCAGCGCGAGCCAGAACCCCGGTACGGTTGAACCCAGCAAGATAAACCCACGCACGAACTGTTCGACAATCGCCGACCGCGTCGTGGCGGAAATCGTACCGAGGATAATGCCGACGACGCTGGAAAATAGAAAGGCGAGCGCACCAAGGCGCAGGCTATACGGCAGGTTTTGCCCGATCAAATCGGCGACGGGGCGGCGCAGCACGATAGCCTCGCCAAAGTCGCCTTGAAACATGGCACCGATCCAGCGGAAATATTGGATAAAGAGTGGCTGATCCAGCCCGTATTTGACGACCAGCGCGGCGCGGTCTTCGGGGGATGATCCCACGCGGATCAAGTTGTCTATCGGATCACCGGGCAGCAAGTGAACGATCATAAAGATCACCACCGAGATCGAGATCGATACCGGGATCAGCATCAATGCACGAAAGAAAGTGTATCGCAGCAGCATGTCAAACGTCTCCGGTTGCGCGGTGGTTGCCCACCCCTGTCATAGGGATGGGCCGTGTCGCTGGACGTTTATTCGACGACTGTCATGTCCTGCACCGTTTGCGAACGGAACCGCGTCCCGCGCACTGGATCAGGTACATTCACACGGTCTGAATTGTAGGCGATGTTTTTGGTCGGCTGATAAATCGGCACAAACAGATGCTGTGACAGGACATACTCGTGGTACGCCTTGAAATTAGCGATCCGCTGGTCCGAATTAAGGCTCTCTTTCATCGCGACGTCATTCAGGCGCTGGCCCTCAACGTCACTCCACATGGACACGTTAGGATAGCCCAGACGTTCACCCGAAAAGAACCAATCCAGAATGTCGGAGTTGTTCCAGTCATACCCACGCACAGCAAGCTGGTGACGGTTTTCCTTGTACTCGTCACGGATGGTCGAGCTGTCGAAGACAGTGATCAAGGCTTCCATCCCGATCTCGGCCAATTGCGCCTGCACCACTTGGGTCAGCGATGTGAATTCGGTGCCGTTTTGCGTGAACAGTTTCACTGAAAGCGGCTCTCCGTCTTTCATGCGCACGCCACCGTCGCCCATCATCCAGCCCGCTTCATCCAAAAGCGCATTTGCGCGATCAGGATCGTAGTTTACGTTCAGTTCGGGATCAACTTGCGCTTCGGGCAAAGACGAAATCAAGAAGTTATGCGCAGGCGCGCCGACGCCGTTATAGATTGACGCAACGATTGCTTCTTGGTTGATCGCAAGACCTGTCGCTTCGCGAACAAGAATATCGTCGAAGGGGGGCACGGTCACGTTGATCGGCATGTAGTTGATGCCAGTACCGGGCATCTGAATGACTGCCACGTTGGATTCAGCCTTGAGAATTTCAAGAAAATCAGTTGGTACGCCCAACAAGAGGTCAATGCCGCCTGTCTTCAATTCAAGAAACGCAGTCGATTGATCGGGGACTTCGCGGAACGTAATCTGCCCAATATGTGCAGCGCCTTGATTTTCCGAGAGGTCAGATGCCCAAGCGTAATCGTCGTTGCGCGTCAGGACAGTTTCAAGACCGATTGCAAAGCTATCGAGCATGAAAGGCCCGGTGCCAATCGCGCCGGTCACACCAAAGTCATCACCCAACTCGTCGAACGCTGCTTGTCCCGGGACTCCCATAAAAGTGGAGGACAGGTTGTAAAGAAAGTTCGGCTCGGGGCGCGACATCACGAACTTTACAGTGAGATCGTCAATCACTTCGACAGATGCGACAGCACCGACTAGATAGGCATTCTCGGTTTCCGCAAAATCAGGAATCCAGTCCGCGACAGATTGCGCGTTGAATGCGGTCCCGTCATGGAATGTCACACCGTCCTTAAGCTTGAAGGTCCATGACATGCCATCAGCGGCTTCTTCCCACGATGTTGCCAAATGGGGGTGATAGGACTGATCCGCGTCCTGTTCGACCAAACGGTCATAGATCAGCGATGCCGCCGAATTCAGGTTGCTTGACGTCACCGGGTTATACGAAGTGGACCCCAGTTCATCCGCAGAAAAGGCAATGGTAATATCTTGCGCCATTGTGGCGTTGGCAAAGAAACTGGCTGCGATAAGCGCCGTCCCTGAAAGTAGTTTCGTCTTGGTCGCATAGCGCATTGGTTTCGTCCTTATATGTGAAAATGTATCGTTTCAGCTTCGTTTCTTAGTCTCCGTCTTGCGATTGGGCGCACTGCCAACATGACCTGTAAATTGGCCATACAGCGCTGCAATCCGGTTCATCCGGTCCTCGACGTCTGGACCCAGTTCCATAAACACACCGCCCACAAGCAAATTGGCGAGGCTGGCCATCTGGGCCGTGGATTCCCAAAACAAGTTGAATTCTGTCGGGACCACAAACATCTCGGTGGCAACGTCGCGGCCCCAATCGCAATAGGGGTCCGTGATCAACGTTACGGGAATTCCTGCCGCCTCCGCCGCTACTGCCAAATCACGCGCCAGACGCGAATAGCGCCGCGCCTCAAATATCACGAGGGCCGCGTCCGTATTGTCGCGCGCCAGAACTTGCGCAAAATTCCCACCCGCAAGGTCAAGCAATTCAACACCGTCGCGCAGGTATTGCAGTTGGTTAACGAACACCTGAGCCATGCCACGTTCCGTCTGGAACCCCGTTGCGAATACCGTCCCGACCGTCGCCAGCCGTTTCACAACGGCGGCCCATTCATCGGACTGCGCCAGTTCATACACGGCGACCAACGCCGCCATCTCTAGTTCCATCCCGCGCACCAGTTGGTCTTCACCCGCGCGGTTTCGCGCTTGTAATTCCCGCAATCGGTCCCCGATAAGCCACGGTTGATCGCCCATGTCCTGACGCAAATGCGCCTTCAGGTCTTTGAAACTGCTGTATCCTAACGTACGGCAAAACCGCCCCACAGTCGGCTCGCTTACCGCGACTTTTTCCGCAAGGCTGGCCGCCGTCTCGAACGGGATCGTTGCAAGCTGCGCCAACATGTAACCGGCCAACGCACGGTCGGCTTTGGATGCAGATTGGCTTGCCTCTGTCAGGCGCGTTCGCAATGGATCTGACACGAGCCCCTCCCAGCTGCTGTTAGGGAATGATGTAAGAAAACTTTCATCCTGTCAAATTTTTATTGTGAACTTGCAAATTCGGCCAGTTCTGCGTTGTGTGTCAGGGACAAACCGCGCATCATGCGTGGCAAAACACAAAAGGCGTCACACGATGGTTTATGATTTTATCGTGATGGGTGCCGGAATGGCGGGCGCGTCCGCTGCCTATGAACTTTCGCAAAACGCCACCGTCTTGGTGATCGAAGCAGAAAGACAGCCCGGCTATCACAGCAGCGGGCGATCAGCAGCGTTGTTCACCCGCAACTACGGAACTGCGCTTGTTCGCAAAATCAATGCGTTAAGCGAACCGTTCTTCAAAAGCCCGTTCGAAGACTTCGTTGAAGGCCCATTGCTGCGCCCAAGAGGGGCGCTGGCGGTCGCAGGGCCCGGCCACGAGGGCAAGCTTGATGCCGTCCTTGCAGCAGCCACACCCGAAGATCCGGTTTTTGAGATTACGCCAGCCGAGGCGCTCAAGATGATCCCGTTCTTGCGTGCCGAAAACGTCACCCGCGCGGCGTTCGAACCCGGTGTCACAGACATTGAAGTTGCAACATTGCTGGGTGCCTATCTGAAAGGCTTTAAGCGGCGTGGAGGTCAGATCAAGACAGGAGAACCCGTCACCGCCCTCACTCAATCCTCAGGAACCTGGGAGGTCACGACATCGAAAGAAACCTATCGCGCCAAGAAGATCATCAACGCATGTGGCGCATGGGCCGATGAAATCGGGGAGCTGGCAGGTGCTGCGCGGATCGGACTGGTCGCCAAGCGACGCACCGCGATCATCGTAGAGGCAACGCCCGGTTATGACGTCAGTGCGTTGCCTTGTGTCGATTTCGCGGCAAATGATGCCTACATCAAGCCTGACGCTGGCAAGCTGATGGTGTCCCCTGGCGATGCTACCCCGACACCGCCGCAAGATGTGCAACCTGACGAAATGGATGTGGCGGTGCTGGCTGACTGGTTAGAACGAGAAACACTGATTCCTGTACGACGTATCGCGCACAGCTGGGCGGGCCTACGTTCGTTCGTATCTGACGAAAGCCCTGTTGTCGGTCTTGACCCTTTGGTGCCCGGATTCATCTGGCACGCCGGACAAGGCGGTTATGGCATCATGATGGCACCAGCCCTTGCGCGGGCCGTCGCGTCGCTCGCTCAGGACAACAAATTGCCAACAGATTTTAGCGCGATAACAATAACTGCCGATGACATCGGACCTGCGAGGCTGGCAATCAAAATCCACGAGAGGAATTGAGCAAGATTCGCGACATGAAATACTTTTCGTGAAGGTCAGGAAGGGCAACGACGGACACCCTTTGTAATGATCGGTGCGCTACGAGCCCCAAGTTTTGGCCACCGTGGACTTTGCAGATCTCTTTTTCAGAGAGCGTACGAAGGTCAGTTGTGGGCTCGTTCCTGCCGTTGGCTGCACTCAGCATCAAAGTCGGTTATGCGGGACCAAGTTAGCATTCGCTGCGCATGTTCCAAGGGCAGCTTTGGTGCGCTTTGCTGACCTTCACCTTGGATTGCACACGAGTAGCACAGCTCCAGAGGCTACGACCTTGATTCAGAAAGACACTCTGCCCACTCCTCCATCGGTTGCCTACCACTAAACCCTTAGGCATGTTTGTACTTGTCCGTAGTGGCGTTAGCCGCAAATGCTTGGTCTGAGGCCATTCCCTGGCATCTATGTGCCACGAACAGTTTCGGTGTCGCAAACGGAAGGCTAATGCGACAGCCATATCGCTAGCAATGAGACAGAAAAGTCTTACGGAGCACAAATGACTGTCATGAGCCAGCCGTCAAACAGCACGGACGGGCATCGGTTTGGTGTCCTGTTTGTCTTTGCCGCTGGCGTGCTTTGGTCGACCGTCGGGCTTGGAATACGGCTGATCGAAGACGCGGTTGTGTGGCAGATATTGCTTTATCGTTCGGTCAGCCTGTCACTTCTACTTTACGTGTTCATTCGCATGCGGTCCGGAGAAAGCCCCTTTGCCCAGATACGCCGCACCGGGTTTCCAGCAGTGATTGCGGGGCTGTCCCTGGTTGCTGCCTATTCAGGCGGGATATATGCGATCCAGTCGACATCCGTGGCAAACGCCATGCTTTTGTTTGCAACAGCACCCTTCATGGCGGCAGTTCTGGGGTGGATCGTCTTGCGCGAACCTGTACGCCCTGCCACCTGGGTGGCCATCGCCTTTGCCATTGCCGGTATCGCGATCATGGTCGCAGATAAATCCGGTGGCGTTGCCGTGGAGGGCAGCCTGGCGGCTTTAGGGTCCGCCTTTGGATTTGCGGTCTTCACTGTAGCGCTGCGGTGGGGGAAATCGGATGAAATGCTGCCGTCGGTGTTTCTGTCCGGATTATTCGGCATCATCGTGACGTCCGGCATATGTCTGTATTTGGAATTGTCCCTTGTGCTTTCGGTCCGGGATGGCGGAATTGCAATGGGCATGGGAGTGTTTCAGGTCGGCGCAGGATTGATCCTGTATACTCTGGGGTCTCGCAGCCTTCCTGCTGCGGAACTTGCGCTGTTATCACTGGCTGAGGTTCTGCTTGGCCCGTTATGGGTCTGGTTGTTTATCGGCGAAACGGCCACGCTGAACACTTTGACAGGAGGCGCAGTTTTGCTTGCGGCCATTGCTGGAAACGCTCTGTCAGGCAAGCGACGCAAGCCGCCGCCGATCCGGTCACCTTAGGGGGATTGGGGGCAACCTATTTCTGATGGAACTGCCGTGGGTGGGTACGGTGCATGTGTGATCCGATCCACCTGCGCATGATGAGTGTTGCACTTGGGGTTCCGATATATGTGTTGCTATCGTGCGGCTTTAGCCCTAGGGCTTTATTTCTTGGAGCGCTAACACGCCGTGCGACAGTATTTTTTCGGCCAATCTTGATCGCCCACCTTACCTTCCTGCGTTGACCCAAGCATTTGCATTAGGGCGACGCTGGTCAGATGACGATCAATTGGCCGCATAGCTAACGACCATTTCCGTTCGACCCTACGATACCGTTGCCAAGATGCTGCCAAGCAGCATCTGAAGCGCTCCTAATCCGCTCACATTGGCAGGGTCAGGTATTCCATAGTTTTTCCATACCCGTCCAATTTTCGGACGACACAACAACGGCCCCTAATTGGGCTGTGTTTTCGAACTCGATTTATGCCCTCTCGACGTCTCTGCGTGGTTCGCGCTCAGGGGCAAATCATGGGCGTACCGGCGTTAGAACCAAGGGGTTGCAGCGTCGTTGGAGCATGACCTGAATTTGGACAAACATCTTCTTTTCACCCCCGGCCCTGTGAATGTGGCCGAGAGCCTGCGTACTGCGATTTGCAAAGAGGATATCTGCCATCGGGAAACGGAATTTGATGCCCTGCTTGCGGGTATTGAGCACAAAATACTCTCCCTTTTTCAGATAAGAAAAAGAGAACGCTACCGAGCGGTAGTGATCACCGGCTCCGGGACGGCGGCGAATGAGGCGGTACTGTCCTCAGTTGTAGGAGATGGTGCTGTTCTGATCCTGTCGAACGGAGAGTTTGGCGGGCGGCTGCACAAGACATCGGTGATCCACAACAAGAAGACCCATCTGATCGAAATGCCCTGGGGCATCGCCTTCGACCTACCGCAGATCGCAGCTTACCTTGCGACACACAAGATCGATGTGGTGGCCATGGTTCACCACGAGACGTGTTCTGGCATGCTGAATCCGCTGGCCCAGATTGGAGCCCTGGTAAAAACCAGCGGCGCACTCTTTGTAGTGGATGGGGTTAGCTCGGTTGGTGCGGAGGTGATCGACATGGAGGCGTGCAACATCGCGTTTGTGTCCAGTTCCAGTTCCAAGGCCTTGGGTTCATATCCGGGGCTGTCTTTTGTCGTGGGTCGCAAGAAACAGTTCAAACGTCTCAAACACCACGCAGCCAAGACCACTTACCTGAACCTCGCAACGTTCTACGCATTCCTCAAGACCCACAGTCAGACGCCAAACACACCCGCCGTACCGTTGTTTTTTGCACTGGATCAAGCGCTAACGGACATTCTGCGCGAGGGCGTCCTAAAGCGCTATGCCCGCATCAAGGCGCGGGCTGATCTGCTGCGGAACGGCATGCGCAGGCTCAACCTCGACTTCCTGGTCGATGAGGCGGACATGTGTTCGGTTCTGACTACGGTGCAGGTTCCGGCATCAGTATCAGTGCATGATCTGCGTGCGCGTCTACGTGATAATTCCATCATCATCTATGAAGGAAAGGGATGCTTTGCAGGTAAGGTTTTTCAGGTCGGTAATATCGGGGAGCTCTCGGATGACGACATACGGTACTTCCTGTCCACCCTTAAGGACGTGTTGCTGACGCTTCAGGCAGATGCGGCAGACCTTGTAACTCCTGTCAGGCCAAAGCAAAAGCCCCCCGCCGTGTTGCCTGTGCCCGCAGATTTGCGGGTGGTGTCATGAACGATAAGCTGAAACGCCTTTGGGCGACCAAGACCCGCGATGACGAATGGTGGTCGTCCTTTGTCACTGCACCGCTGGCTATCGTTGCCAACTATGGCGCTGTCGACATTCCTTGGATTACACCCAATCGACTCACAGCGGCTTCGTTCCTTGTGGCTATCGTGGCAACCTTTGCAATTCTGATCGGAGGGACTGCGTGTTTCATCGCGGCGGCAATCCTGATCCATATCAGCCATATCCTGGATTGCATGGACGGTCAGTTGGCGCGCTATAGAAAGGTTTCGTCACCCGTCGGCAGTTATTACGACCGTATCACCGATCAAGTGCAGGTCACGTTATGGTTCGGGGCGGCAGGCTTTGCTGCATTTGCGCAGACGAACAGCGTCATGCCGATTTTTCTGTCGCTACTCGGTATCGCGTTCTATGGATTGCGCGGCTACGCCAAATACGTGGCGTTAGAGATCGAAACGGGACGCAACCCGGATTATCCTGCTCAGATCGCGGAAATGAAACAGGTACAGATCACCGCAGGTCTGGGATTTGGTCTGAAGGCAAATCTAGCATGTTTCGGGCGTGAACAAAGCAAGGTGCTCGCCTTCGATGAAGGCGTCTTCATCTTCATGCTCTCTGCGGCACTCATCTTTGACCAACTCATACCTATGCTTTGGGTATTTGCGTCAAGCCAAGTGTTCTGGGGCCTCTACAAATCGTGGCTGCGCGGAAAAAACATCGACGAAAATCTGAAGGCTCCAACGCAAAAATAGCCTGCTCCAATACGGCTCATTTAGGATTCAAGTATCATGAAAAACGAAAAACACCGTGCACCCGTTGCCGTCATTCTGGCCGCTGGCATTGGCTCCCGCCTCAGCCCCCTGACCGACAATTGCCCAAAAAGCCTTCTGTCGGTGGGCGGGTCTGTCATTCTGGAACGCATGATCCGAAATTGCCTGAGCTGCGGAATGTCGCAAGTCGTTGTGGTTCTGGGTCACCGGGCCGACGAGATAAAGAAATTTGTAGACAAGACGTTTCGCGGCATCCGTGTCACCTATGTAATCAATGATAGATACCGCGAGACGAACACAGGTTACTCCCTGATGCTGGCCTCCGAAGCGATTGGCACTGCTGAGTTTGTGAAATTCGATGCGGACGTCGTGTTTGATGTCAAAATCCTGCGCCAACTTTTGGACAGCGACCACGCAAACGTCTTGTGTATCGACCGCAACATCGAACTTGAGGACGAAGAAGTTAAGGTCATCGCAGACGATCAGATGCAGGTCCTTGAAGTTGGCAAGTCCGTTGATCCGAAGCGCGCGTTGGGTGAATCTATCGGCGTCGAAAAGATCAGCGCCGGAACGGGTTCACTGCTGTTCGCAGAGCTTTCAGAAATGATGGAGAGCCGTGGAAACCTTCAGGCGTATTACGAGGCGGCTTACGCGCAATTGGTCGACAAAGGTACGCAGTTCCATGCTCTTGATATCAGCGGTCTGGACTGGACTGAGATCGACACAGCCAAAGATTTTGCCGCTGCAAATGCGATGTTTAGTAGCCCTGTCACCACGATATCCCGTGGCCAGCAAAAGGTGCTGGACGAAGCTGCGGCAGACGCGGCCATACAGACGCACGTCTGATGCATCTACTGCCCTGCGCCGCAATTCTGGCGCGCGGTGTACAGCGCAGTGATGCCCTTGCCATCCCGGCACGGGATCGCTGCATTTGAAAGGACCTCTCATGGCCAAAGGTAACAACAGCAAGCGTGGCAACAAAGAAGCCAAAAAACCCAAGCAAGAGAAACCAAAGGTTTCTGCGACGGCTAATTCGCTGGATGGAAAACCTGCGCTCGCAATTGGCGGCAAAAAGGCAAAGTAGCCAGAACGTTTCGGATTTCGTCCGTCTGAGGTATTCAGCTTAACTTAGTTGCGCACCTTGGCACGGGCGGCGTCCGAGACTTGTCCCAAAACGCCTATGACTTAGATTGGGAAGACCCGATGAGCGAAAAAGAAGAAACTGGAACAAAGATTCACTATGTCTGCCAGACATACATTGCAAAGACGACTGCGCGCGGGCAGCAAGGCAACCTTCAAATTTACAAGCAGCTGCAGTATTCTACACCTCATGAAGCTCAAGAGCGGGCAGAACGGGAATTTCGCGCGGACAGTTGCGTCGGTGCTGACGCCTTTATGGTGATAGAAGACAGCAGTAGCGGCGAAGTCGGAGACCCTACATTTTTAGTGAGACTTGGGTCTGTTCCTGAGCAGGAGTGACTTCAAAATCTCAATGATCGGTTCTTCGCTTAAACGGCTTCTCTTCATCGTCTGTCTCCTCAGTTGGAGAACAGGCTAACCCCAAACACCGATCTTTTCAGCGGAGCTTGTCACCGCTCAAAACGCAGCGTGCCGCTCTAGATTTAAGTCGTATTCCCGCGGCTTGGTCGAAAATAGATCAGCATGACGTGCAGTACGGCCCGCAGTATCGAGTACAATCTTGGAAAAGGACCTTAGCAGGTAAACGTACATTCTATTGTTGATGGGTTCACCCCAGCCGAATGCAATACAAACCTCAACGCCGTGGCGTCAGCTCCTGCGAGAGACGTTTTGCTGGTTGGTCACAACCGGGATCATAATCTGCGCCGTGCAGAGCTGGTTTGGCTGGATGAGGTCGACGGCATGGGATGGGTCATGGAGCGGCGTATCGATGTTGTCCGAACCTCAAATCGAAATTGGTTCGATTTTGATCTCAGAGAATTTGCGGAGAGCCCGCAGGTTGCCAGCTACGATGCGTCGGATTCCGGTCATTTTACGTGGCATTCCGATATTGGTGATGGCCCAACGGCCAGTAAACGAAAACTGACCTTGGTCGCGCAGCTTTGCAAACCAGTCAGCTATGATGGTGGTGATCTGCAAGTTATGCCGGGCGCGCACATTATTGCGGCAAACCGGACGCAGGGCTCTATCACTATGTTTCCCAAGTTTTCATCTGCATCAAGTGACGCCACTGACACGAGGGACCCGCCATTCGCTGACAGTCTGGGCACACGGTCCCAGGTTTCGATAGATAGAAACTGCGACGGGGTGCTGTCTCGATTAACAAACTAAGGACGTATGGCTACCCTTCGCGTTCCGTTTTTTTCGAGCAAGTTTGCGGGCAAGGCGGATTGCTTCACCTTTTTCCCGTGCCTTTTTCTCGGAGGGTTTCTCGAAATGTTGCTTAAGCTTCATTTCTTGAAATACGCCTTCGCGTTACAGCTTGTTCTTCAAGACCCGAAGAGTTTCATCGACGTGTTGTCGCGCGCACTAACCTGCATTTGGCTTTCACTACCTTGGAAGTTTTACCTGAATGAGAGTTCCTAGAACCCCTGCCTTGTCATGGTGATTTTGGTGTAGACCACATTCCAGCATCAAGCGTTCTGCCGCCCACTCTGCTCTTGGACCCGACATCTTAAGTCGAAGGGTGCGATCACTCTGGTACTGGCGATCAAATACGCGCGGGAGACCAACGCATAGGCCATCGTGTCCTTACACCGGTACGGGGAATAGGGGTCAGTTGGTGACTGACCTCTGGTCTCGGGAAAAGGTACCTGCCGCTCTACTTGCAATGGTGGAACAGGCTGCAAACGATTTTCGCCCAGACTCGGATGCAGCAGCCAGGCAATTCCCCAGGCCAACAGGCTTGCCGCCCCGGCGGCGGCAAATATGCCGGATATCGGTGCCACCAACAGGATCAGCCAGGCCACACCCGGTGTCAGGATGCCGGACACATCCCGATAGGATGAGTAGACTGCTGACATTTCGGTGCGTTCCGATGGCTTGACGGCCATCAGGAACGGCAATCCGGCGCAAATATCCAAAAGGATCAGAAAGAAACTGCCGACAAAGAGAACGAATACTGTTGCAGACGGGGCTGCTGAAACCAAGCTGGCGGTACAGAACAGACATGCGAAAGCCATGAAGCCGGTTTGAACCGATCTGCGCACGGAGTGTTTCTGCATCCATCTCAGCATCACCGGCGACAATAACAATCCAGCATTTGTGATAGACAAGAGCGTCCCGCCCAGTGTTTCTCCAAGGCCATTCTCAACAGCGAATATGGGCAGATAATCAACATAGACCCACCAACCGCAGGAGCGGATAACCGCAAAGAGCAAACCTGCGATCAGGCGGGGTTGCTGTAAGAAACGCCCCAGAAATGCCAACGGATTAATTGGTGCACGCTGCGCACAGTTGATCAGTTTGCCATTCCCCAGCCGTAGAAAGATGAACACACCGAGCATGGTTGCAGCGGCCACGCCCGAAATCAAGAACGGAGCGGGCCGCCACCATTCCCACAAAAGTACGCCCAGCATCGGACCAACTGTCCATCCCAGGGCCGAGCAGAACATGCGTGGCGTTTCGCATTTTCCGAGATCAATCCGGGAGATGAAATCTAGCACATAGGCGTTGAAACACACAAAGGTGACGACAGTGGCCAGCGAGGTCAAGACAAGCCCCAGAACGATCATCTCCGGGGACTCCAGAGTTGCGAGGCCCTATCCTACAATGAATCCCGTCGCCCCGATGCTGTACGTCCAGCGCCTCAGTATCCAACGATTGAGAAAGGGAACGAGAAGCCCAGTCAGCAATGAGATGATGCCGATCATTAAATAAATCGAACCGATCAGAGCCGCATCTTGGAGCGCGTCGTACATCGCAACCGGAAAGACGGAAATCAGGATGCCGCGTGCGACTGCCTCAAACGCGGCCAAGGTTGCAAAACCCTGCACAGATGGTGCGAGTGCGTGTCGTAGCCATTCGGGGAGTCGACGCTCAAACATCTCTTAAGGGGCCCAAAAATATGACTCCGAGCATGCGAGTGCTCTTAGCACGTCAGTTCGAAAAGCGGCACCTACGATGGTTCACGACCCATTTTTCGAGTTTGAGGTTCATTTCTTTGTGTCTCGGCCATCGAAGGCGACACCACCTGCTGAGCTGGGAAAAACAAACAATCGCCAAAACCTTGATCACTACGCCTCGGGGCAAATTGCTTTGACCCACTACAAGCCTCGCACAGCCCTTCCATCACGGTGGATCCGATGCTCTTCAAATCTCACAATTTGCATGACCACTAAACACCCGACAGAGCGCGCCAGAAGGCGATTTCATGCTGCACACACAGTGCACACGGCGCAAATTAAGCTATTGAATCTATAAATAAATCAGTCCAATCCATCATCGATTAGACGCAAGAAGAATCTTCGAACGACCGCTTCGAGACTGTTTTCAGACCTTGGTGCACATTGCGGCATCCTGTAATTTGGGCTCACACCCGACATAAGCTGCGCAGCGCATGGATGGCCGGTTCGGGATTAGCCGCCATTCGCGGCGAGGTCAGCTAATTCACACAAGGCGAACTTTTGGGACATTCGCTCCTTTGGCACCAATGGCCGGTGTTGGCGCTTCGCGATGTTAATCATTGGCATGTGCGTTTCGTCGCTGGTAACCGGACTAGCTGAATACGCCGGGATGCAGCTGGCAAAGCGGTCGTTCAGGTCGGAGCGCAGCAAAAACTTGAGGCTAGAGATCTGAGTTGCGGGACCAAGCTGACATTTTCTCCATTCAGCATCAACGATCGCTCACTGCGGTTCGCGACCGCGACGAAAAACAAGCCGGAAGGATATGATGCATCCGCTGCTGGGATATAGAATTCATTGACGGATTGAAGGGCGGACATCGGACCGAGAAACTACCGGCCGTTATCCGAACATATTTATCCAGCGGATAACCATTGGGGATAGACAGATCAATAACAGCACGGGCATCATGCAAAGTGCCATGACAGCGGACATTTGGACTGGCAGACGGTTTGCTTTTTCCTGAGCGCGCAGTTCGCGATCAAGGCGCATGTCAGCTGAAAATTGGTTCAATGCGGTTGAAACACTGGTGCCGAATTGATTGGACTGCAATATCACATTGGCAAAAGAAGTGAGTTCTTCTACATCGACATGTTCAGCCATGTCCAACAAGGCGGCCTGGCGTTCTTTGCCGGCCTGGACTTCGAGTTGTAGGATCATAAATTCCTGTGAAATTTCAGGGGCAGCATGCGCCAATTCGTGGGATACCCGCGTCATGGCGGCATCAAATCCTAGCCCCGCCTCAATGGCGACCTGCAACAGATCAAGTGCGTTTGGCAGGCTGAATTCGATTTCTTGGCGTCGTTTCTTGATCCGCGAGCGCAACCATATTGCTGGAGCATAGAAGCCAACAACCATCAAGGCCGTCACGATTTGCACTGCATTGAGCCAGGTCACCTCCTGCAGTAAATCAGCGACCTTCAGCTTGTACTGAAGTTCTGCAGGCAGGGCCATGACAATCAGGAAGAGCGCGGGCAGGATAACGCCCATAATTGTGCGAAACGCATAGAAGGTACGCACAGCGTGCTTGCGCCGGATCCCGGCGCGACGCAATTGCTTGCCTATTTTGGAACGCTCTTTTCGGGAGGATGGGACAAAGGCCTTCAATAGCCCGTGGGGATCGCTGTCGTCGCCCTGAAGAAGATCAAAGTCAGTCCCATGCGCTGGTTTGATGGAGCCGGCATGCATGCGGCGGGTTGCCGGTGCTTCCCCAGCCAACATACCCGAAAGGCCCTGAACAATGAAAAAGACGCTGATCGCGACAGCAGCCAGAGTTAAATATTCGGGATTGGCGAGTAGAATGTTCAGTTTTTCAGCAATAGTGTCCATTTCACCGCTCTCCAATTAGAATTTGAAACTGACTAGTTTATGAAGAATGAGCCCTTGTACTAGAATCAGTCCAAATACGGCGGAGGCAAAGTACACAAACCTGGGGTCATTTCGCACATCGCCGTAGAAGGAGGGTGAAGAAAGCTCAATCGTCATGTAGATAAACAAGGGCAGCGCCGTCAGGATCATCGCACTCAGGCGACCTTCTGCAGAAATGGCTTTGATCTTTTTGCGCATTGTACGGCGGTCTCGTATTACCTTCGAAAGAACAGTCAGGATCCGGGATAGATTGCCACCGGTGCCATGTTGAATGCCGATGCTGACGGCTAGGTAATTCGCGTCTTCGGTTTTTACCCGTTTGGCAAAATCGTGAAATGCTGTGGCGACGTCCTCACCATAGTTGATCTGGTCCTGAATAATGCCAAATTCTGTCCCGATCGGGTCTGGCATGTCTGCAGCCACGTTGCCGACAGTCACTGCAATCGGATGACCAACTTTGAGGCCACGTGCCATCAGATCAAGGGAATCCGGCAACTGACTGGTGAGTTTTTTCAGCCGTGCCTCTTTCATGGCAAGGAGAACCACCAACGGGGTTATCAATCCAACGACCACACCGCCCGACAGGGCCAGGTCTTGATGAACAAACTGCTGTGCGAAGACAAATACCAGAGCGGCCAATACAAAAACAGCAACCAACATCCAAGCCGGATTAAATGTCAGCCCCGCCTGAACCATAAGGCGCCGAACCCAAGTGATGGGGCCCACTCTACCTTCACCCCCCACCATGACCGGATCACGCAGAAGTTTCAGCACATCACCCGTCGTTGCGCCATTTTGTATCATTTTCATGCGCCTATTCCGCGCCTCGCCTTGTGTCTCTCGACGAAACAGAAGTTGCACCAGCCCCTCGTAGGCCACGAGGACGCCAATGAAGATGACAACATATAGACCCAGAGTAGGGTCAATCGTTTGCAGGTCGCTCATGGTCTGACCTCCTTGCGCATGAACATCTTCGGATCAATATCGATGCCAGCCACGACCAATTGATCAAAGCATTTCGGGCGAATACCCGTTGGCAGAAAGTCTCCGAGAATAGTGCCGTCGGAAGATTTGCCGCGGCGCTTGTAGACAAAAATGTCCTGAAGCGTAATTGTGTCGTCTTCCATTCCCGTGATTTCTGAGACACTGATCACGCGACGCGAGCCATCGCTGAGGCGGCTCAGTTGAAGGACAATATGAATGGCAGAGGAAATCTGAGACCGAATGGTTTTGATTGGCAGATCGACACCAAGCATCGTCACCATCTGTTCAACCCGACTCAGCGCATCGCGTGCCGTATTGGCGTGCACGGTTGTCATCGATCCATCATGGCCTGTGTTCATGGCCTGCAACATGTCGAAACACTCCGCTCCCCTGACTTCACCCACGATGATGCGGTCAGGCCGCATCCGCAACGCATTGCGCACGAGGTCACGTTGCGAAATGACGCCTTGGCCTTCAGCGTTAGGGGGTCTGGTTTCCAGCCGGACAACATGTTCCTGTTGCAGCTGCAGTTCTGCGGCATCCTCAATTGTTACGATGCGCTGGCTTTCGTCGATAAAGGAGGACACCGCGTTCAGCATCGTGGTTTTGCCAGAACCCGTGCCGCCAGAAATCAAGATGTTCAGCCGTGCTTCGACAAGCGCCTTTAAAAGTGAGGCCGCTTGTTCATCCAGTGCGTTTTGATCGACAAGCCGCTTCATTGTCAAAGGGTTGCGGGAAAACTTCCGGATCGACAGGGCAGGCCCGTCGACCGAACATGGCCGAATGATTGCATTCACACGGCTGCCATCTTCGAGCCGCGCGTCTACCCATGGTTGGGATTCATCAATGCGCCGACCGACTTTAGTGACGATCTTGTCGATTATGCGTAGCAGATGCCGCTCATCGCGAAAGCGGGCCTTGGTGCGTTCCAGCAGTCCAAATCGTTCGACAAAGACCTGATCGTAGGAATTGACAAGAATATCGCTGATGGTGGGGTCCGCCAGAAGGGGTTCCAATGGCCCCAATCCCATAACTTCGTCCATCAATTCCTCAACCAGGGTGGAAAAGGCATCGGATCTCATATGGACGCCTTCAACCTCAACCAGGTTAGATGCAAGAGCGGCAATCTGGCGTTTAAGTTCCAAGCGCTCCACCTTGTCAATAACGGAGAGGTTAAGCCGATCCAGAAGTTCCCCGTGGATGCGGCTTTTGAGTTCCAGGTACGCCTGCAAATCGACATCGATCGGGTCTGTCTGCGCCTCGGCAACTTTTGACGGTTCCACCTGGGAATGCAGCTCCAGCTTGAGAACATTTGAATGTTTTTTCGCTTGGCGCGATTTGTATTCGTTAAACACGGCGATCCCCCTGGATTTCTTTTCTTTGGGACAGTTGGTCTGCAACCGACAGTGATGAGGCCAATTTCGATAGAGCTTTGCCCAAATCCGACCTTGGCTTGGCCCGTACAATGGGCTGCCCCAAATCCACGGCATTGCGGGCCAATTTTGGATTGTCAGGCAACCAATGTGCCAATTTGGTTTTGAGAATTTTTTCCGCCTCGCGAATATGTTCCGACTTGAGTAGGGGCTTGCTCTCGCGATTGATCACGATTTCGATCGGCAGGCCCATGTTTCCCTCTTGGTAAAGGTCGATCAGGCGGCGTGCCTGCCGCACGCAAGGCACGCTGGTATCTGTCGCCAAGACAAGGTGAGAGGCGCGTTTGATAACTGGTTCGATCCAGTCAACAACCGCCCGGGGCAAATCGACGATGATATAATCGTACTGCCGCTGTAAAATGTTGAGCATGTTCTCAACCAAATCAGGACGAACAGATTGCAAAGGAAGCACCGGCGCAGGTGCGCAAAGGACATCAAAACCCAACGCGTGGCTTTGCAGTGCTGATGCAACAAAGCGGTCATCTGGCTGTTCAACTGCTTCAATAAGCTGCAGAAAACCGCCGTTGTCCTCGAGATCAAGAAACACGTTGGCGTCGCCAAACTGAAGATCGAAGTCCAGGAGGACAACACGGCTATTGGCGGCTTTGCGAAACATCGTCTTTTGCCCGCCGGCAAGGGAGCTGGCGAGGTTTGCAGCAATGGTTGTCGCACCCGCCCCGCCACGGGCCTGCGTGACGGAGATCAATTTTCCCAGCGCCGCCGGGCCATCATGCAAGATTTTCTCAGGTGTACGTCTGGCAATAATTTTTTCGTCGACAACCGATTTCATGCTTTCGCCATCAATAGAAAGCGGCAAGACATCGTCAATTCCGATCTGCCGAAGCTGCCGGGCTTTTCCGATTGAAACGTCATTGCCTGTCAACGCCAGAAAAATCGTGTCTCCCTTGCCCTTCTTCAGTAATTCTTCCAGCGCGTGCACTTCGTTTACGTCATCCGGATCAGTCTCGAAAATGACCACGTCATGATCAAACACAAGGCTGCTTGCGCGGCCATTCATGGATGTGAACGTCTCATTTTCGAGGGTGACCGTGTTGTGGTCATCTGGCGCGAATACATCGCTGATTACTTGCGAAAAGGAGTCCCGATCCGACACGATCATGATTGATCGGGAGTGCTGGGTGATGTGATGGCTGTTCATTATCCTGAGTCTCCTGCTGCAAGGTCTTCTGCCGGAAGCGAGACGCTGAAGTTGGAATAGCTGGCAGTTGAGGGTAGTGTGCTGTTTGTTGCGCCAGCAGCGTTGGCAAGGGCAGCCAGCGGCGAGGCGAACTGAAAATTATTCAAGGTCAACTCAATAGTGACCATGGGCGTATAGGGTCCACCAAGAAACCCGAGATTTGAATCAAAGCTGTAGGAAAACTGAAGCATGTCGATGGTCGCGTTCGGCGGCAAAAGCGGGTTGACGCGGCCCCAGATTTCTGACGCTGTGGCATTTGATGCGACACCCGAACACGACACCGTGGCGACACTGGCACAGGTACCTCCCACTGCGCTGCAAGATGTGCCAAAACTAGGTAGCGTATTGCCCCCCCTCTGATGGGTCTTGGGAACGCCAGTGCAAGCCGGTGGCCGCACGATGGCGGTCCGTGCCGCCAACTGAGCGGCGCTTTGCGCCATCACGCCGCTGTAAGACAACCGACCGAAGTCCAAGAGTGCGGCAAACAGGAACATGAACAGGGACACAACAATCGCAAATTCCACCAAAACTCCGCCTGTTTCGTCGTGCAGAAACCTACGACAGATCCCCACAGGGGTGCGCATATGATGCTGCTCCGCCGTCACTGGCCAAATATCCGCGAATTGTCAGCAACATCCGTCGTCACCGACGACAGGCCATTGCCGAACAAAGCCATCACACCGCCCAATGGCAGTTGAATGGTGACATTGGCACTGACATTTGCCACCGCTGCCGGGCTCACCCGGTAGGTGCCAGAGACGCAAGAATAGCTTGGGGTGACGCTGTTGACAGTCACGCTTGAAGGGAACAAAGCGTTCCCGCCGATGTCTTCTTCCACGATTTTGCGCAGCTTTGTGCCAAGGTGCGCGACGCTCGCTCCGCTGCTACAAATTGACGAAGGGGTGACGCGCGCCATGTACCGTCCGGCGTCGCGGACACCGGCAATCACAGACTGATAAGACCACATCAAACGCGCGGCTTCGACGGTAAGCGCCAAAAGCAGCAGCATGATTGGCAGGACAATGCCAAACTCGACAATGATCGCGCCATCCTGATCATCGGCAAAGCGTCTGGCTGAATTGAACGGAAAGAGCTGCATGAGTCTGTCCTTCTTCATCGGTACAACTGAACGACATCACGGAAGATGCCGCCAAAGCCGCCCACACCGCCGCCCGCAACGTCAGGAAATCCCACAACTTCGCCGTAAATGTCGAAGCTGGGAGGTGAAGATGTGTCTGACCCGACCGGCTCCGTCAAGAAGATCGAAACGAACTTCGTAACAGGGACATTGCTGGTGGATCCCTTGATTGTGGTGGTTGAGCAATCAACACCCGCGGCATTGACCACACGACGCGCAGGATTGGTCGACATCTGGGAGGAGCACATCGGCCGCCCTGTTTCAGGCAGTGACGGATCCAGAATTGCGTCAGAGTTTGGTGGGGAAAACGGGCTGGTGTTGCCGTAAGCAATCTCACGCAGGTACATGCCATATCGTGTGCCCGCATATAGAATATTTGATCCAGTCAATGCGGGAAGATGCGCATCAGTGCCGATGCCATCAGCGATACCGTCGGCCAGATCATGATTTGTGTCGAGGTACCCGAGCCGGTCCCAGACGCCATTGCCAAACCGATTGCTTCCGCCGCAGGTGCCAGCGTCGATGCAAAGGTCGCGGCCAAGTGCCATTGTGACAACGGTCGGTTCTTCGCTGCCCTGAATGCAGGCACTGCCTCCCGTAGCTTTGATCCCTTTGATCACATTGGGGGCCGGAGCAAAATCCGGGTTATTCTTCTCGCCATTCAGAACGGCGCGGAATATGTCGAACCGCACGTTGAACGCCGCATTGGTAATACCGACCTTTTGGCCTGGCTCTGTGGTTAGTCCGTTGGTCAGGACGCATTGGGTGATATTGCTTTGCGCGGCGATCAGACAAGCGAGCTTGTTACCGCCTTCGTCCGCGCAGACACCGGACGTATCCTGAAACGTAGCAAGATCGATGAACCCAAAGTTCCCTGGACCCCATGCAGTCGAACCACCGCCACCACTACGTAGCAGAATCTGATCGCCGACACCCAGCGTGTTTTCCCAATTTGGGGGCAGGCAAAACATAAGTGGAGATATATCGCAGGCCGCTTGAGTGTACCCGGCTGTGGCCTCGGCGCGCACATCAGTGGTGCCGAACCCATTGCCGCCCAACATCTTATTGAACGCTGATGCGAGGCTCATGTTCAGTGACTTCGGTGTAAGAACAACCTGAACAAACCTAGCTCTGTTGCTCGCGGTGGTCACATCAGCGCCAAGGGCTGCCAGATCGGAGGCAGGAAGCGCTGAGTGAAATATGAGCGAATAGTCCGTCGATCCCGAAAGCGTGCTCGAACCATTGGCGAATGTCTGGCTGTCGCTGATCATACTGGCGGCCGCATTGGTCGCACGGATGATTGCGTCATTCTTTCCGTCAAGTTCCCCTGCCGCGGCCAGTGCGACGTTGTCAGCGAATGCCTGAAGTTCGGACTGGGTGGAGCTTAGTCGCCCAACATCTAACGTAATGGCAAGAAAACCCAAAAGAACAGCCATGGACGAGCCCCAGAGGATGGCAACGGTGCCAGCCTCTTCTTTGCGGAACTGCGTCATGTAGGACCTGATGCGCATATCTGCCCCTATTGTTCGATGGTTTGAGTGACGGTGATCGGCCGGATCGAAGGCACAGGCCGTGGCCGGGCGAGCGGCTTGAGATTGATCTGCACTTGGCGGGTGATCCCTTCCGCTGCGGGTTTGACTTGTTCTGTCAGTGCTGGCCAAGCCGAGCGATCTGGGTTTGTAAGCGGTTGATCGTCGGCCAATGTTTCTGGCAAAAGCACTGGGTCAATATCTGGAACTGTCCGTCTTATGCTAACCACTTCGGAGGCCGTTCCACGGCGAACTGTTATCGTGGGCTGAACCAAAACTTTTTCAACTGGCCCCTCCTCCTGCAGCAAATCGCGCAGGCGCACCATTTCCATTGGCTTGTCCTCAACCCCTTCAAGCGTCCTTAGGGTTAGGCTTAGGATTCCGGCTCTTTGGGCAAGCGCCAGGCGCTGACCTTGATCAGCAGAGATTTCAACCGTAATTGTGCGGGCGACCTCGGGCTCGTCTGTCAGTTCTTCAGATTGCTGATCGACGCCAATGACACGAATGTTCTGCAAGATAGTGACTGCGCGCAAATCGAGAGACGCACCTTGCGTGAGCACAATATCAACGTAGTCACCCGGCGTCACGAAACCGCCAACAGCAGTGACCGCATCAACTTTGATCGACATGGCGCGGGTGTTCTCACCCAATCTTTGCACCAGTGTAACTTTCTCACCGAATTGAGAAACTTTTGATGCAATCATAACCTCACCCGGAAAAAAGCGTCCTTTGGCCCTGCGGCGATCCACTTCTTGGGTCGGCACAAGTTGGGCGATGGTGGTGAACGCGCCAGGCGGAAGCGCATCGCGTGGCCACGCGTGCTTGGTAACGTGATGGGGCTCGATTACCTGACCAAACGCAATTTCGGTATGCGCGAGATAGATATCCACAAGGTCCGTTTTTGCCCCTTGGGCGGCAGAATTTGGTGCGTCCAGAAGATATTCTTTTATGAAGAACACGGAACCAGCAGCAATCGCAATTCCGAAAACCGTTGTAATGATCGGCTTAACGCGCATCTCAGTCTCCAATGGTCGTTGTTCAAATATGAGTGCCCCGTTGGCACCTTATCGGCGGCAAAAATGTCAGCGGCAAAAATGCGGGGCGGGATTTCCTGCGCCGTGTGTATGGATCGCGGCGCAGGATTAGTTCGAAAAGGCCAAAGCCAACTGCATTAGCAGGTTGCGCTACCCAAAGCAGTGCAGGCGCTGGTTACGTTGGAGTTTGTCGTTGTGCCAAGGTAGGTGAACGCACCCACCGCGATCGACGCAACAACCAGCAGCGCGAGGCCGTATTCAACAATGGCCGCACCGCTTTCGTCCTTCGCGAACATTTTCAAGAAATTTGTCATAAATTTTACTCCCTTAAGGATTTGTTTACATATTTTGCGTTGGATCGGTTCCGCAGCTTGAGTCTGACGATCCTACGTCTGAGCTCGCAAATAAGGTTAAGGCACTGCACCGCACTCACACATCCGTCAGATGTAGCGAACTTTCACCTTTAGATTGATTTCGGAGAACTATTTATTAGTATTTCGGGAATATTTTGAGAAATTCAAATAGAAATGGTCTATAAAACGAATCGCTTTATCAGATGAATTTTGTCTTATTTGTGTCGTTACTGAGATAAAATTGAGATTTTTCCTAATTTTTGAATTCTTTAGTCCGAAATCACTTAATGAGTTCGAAACCTCAATAAACGCGCAAAATAGTTTCCACTTGGGATAGAAATTCACGCAGCGGCGTAGACTCTTATTCTCCGTAACTGCCACAATTTGGAAAAAAAAGTTGCAAACTCAGATTTGTCCACAGACAGTTACTGTCACGGCGGGGGCTGTACCTTTGGCTATTATTTAAGAGCCAGAGTAGTGAAAGAGTTTGTTATGAGTACCAGTTTGTTAAGGAATCAGATTGATTCCAATAGTTTTTCGATTATCGCAGACTGGGCGTATGCCTTGAATGAAAATGGCGAACTTACAGATGTTCTCGGCCGCATCGCAATGTTGGTTCATGCAGAAGCGGTGATGATTGTTCGCATTTCCAACGTTGATCAAAGAGCACGGATCGTTGGGCATTTTGGAATGCAAACCGGAAAAATTTGGCCGCCCACGCCCCGAACATTCGCTGGTTTGGTTATTGGCGCGTTTATCAAGACTGCCAAAGTTGGATCGATCTGGAAACTGACAGAGTCCAATCCGTTCGAATTGGCGGGAACTTCCGCTGACGCTGTGGACATTCCTGCTGGGATTGCCGAGGTCATCGCAAGCCCGCTAGAATCGGTGCGCGGGCATATTGATCTCATCGAATTTCATTTCAAGCATCGCCCTGCTGAGCATAATCTAAATCTGCTCATCCTGCTATTGGGCACGCTTGCTGTTGCTTGGGGCAGGCGGACACCTGCCTTGGTGGCAAAGAAACTCTCGCAAAGCAAGAGGGCTTCAATTAGCAGAATTACGGATGACAGCCGATGCACTATCCTTGATTGTGATAACCCAGCACGGCTTAGCAGATCTGAATTTCGGGTATGTTCATTGCTGAAAGAGGGGATGACGGTCAGCGTGATATCTGAATCACTCTCAGTCAGACCTGCAACCGTACGCTCCCACCTCAGTTCCGTTTTTTCAAAAACCGGCATGTCTGGCCAGGTTGAGCTGTTGCATGAGTTGAACAGAACGCCTAAGCGGGCCATGAATTAGGCTGATAGCTGCTGCCGCCCTGATCAAGGTCGAAGTTCGGCTTGCACCGTGCTTCTGACCTTGCTCATGTATCATGCGGCACCGTAGATGTATGGCCGCTTTGAAGAAGCTGCGCTGTGGAGACGGGTGCAACGGTGGATGTCTCATTTTGGCGAATTTTCAACAATCCAATTTCCGGTATGCGCAGTTAGCGGTCACCCGTGCGTCGTGAATCATAGTGCAGATTTGGGCTCAAACCAGACGTTGGCTCTCTAATTACATCCCCTCAAACGCGCAAAGCGCATGCACCTCCATGCCCATCGCCTCCAGCTTCTTGCGCCCGCCCAATTCTGGCAGATCAATGATGAACACGCAGGACACGATCTTGCCACCCAGCCTTTCAATCAACTTGATCCCGGCCTCGGCGGTGCCGCCTGTGGCCAGCAAATCATCGACCACCAATACCTTTTCTCCGGCCTGAATGGCGTCATCATGGATTTCGACAATCGCTTTGCCGTACTCCAGCGTATAATCTTGGCTGATGGTCCGCCCCGGCAGCTTGCCTTTCTTTCGGATTGGCACAAAACCCACGGACAACTGGTGTGCAATCGCACCGCCAAGGATAAACCCGCGCGCCTCAAGACCCACCACCTTGTCGATGTCGATGCCTGCATAGGGGTGCAACATCTGGTCGATTGCCATGCGAAACCCGCGCGGGTCCGCAAAAAGCGTCGTCACATCGCGAAACATGATGCCTTCATGGGGGAAATCGACAATCGTGCGAATGTAATCCTCAACCTTTTTCATACCGCACTCCTGCGCAAAGTTGCTGTTAGGACACCCATGCCAATCAGTGCGGCACCACCCGCGCGCGTGATCCACGTGATGATCGAGGGGTGCCCGATGACCCTGCGTAAGCGATCCGCCAACAGCGCATAGGCAAGAGCGTTCAGGGCAGCAAGGCCCACAAAGGTCAAGATCAGGATGCTGAGCTGCGGCAAAAGGGGTGCGTCCGCCCGGATAAATTGTGGGACGAAGGCGATAAAGAACGCAATGGATTTTGGGTTCAAAGCGGTTACTGCCGTTGCATGTCCAAAGACATGTCTGGCGCTGACATCCGAAGATGCACTGACAAACAGGCCGTCAGATGGCGCGGAGCGGATCAGCTTGATCCCCAACCAGACAAGATACAAAGCGCCTGCCCACTTCAGCGCCACAAACAACGTTGCAGAAGCAAGGACCAACGCGCCCAGTCCAACCAACGACGCTGTCATCGCGACCAAATCACCCAAAGCCACACCGACAGCCGAAGCCACGGCAACAGATCTGCCTTTCGACAACGCATAACTCAGCACCAGCAAGACCGTAGGGCCGGGGATTAACAGCAGCGCCGCGGAGGCCGCGACAAACGTCAGCCAGAGTTCAAGTGACATGGGGCAGCCTCCTGTGGTTTAATTCCAATCAAAGACAGCATCGCGGCCCCAGCGCAACAGGGAATGCGGCACGCTTTACACTTCAATTTCACCCTTTCTCAAATACCGTCTGCTCTCACATCCTCACGGCCGTCAGATGACGCGCCCCGCCACCGCATCAAGTTTGGCCATCACTGCAGGGTCACGCGCGCCAGGTTGCGTCAGGATCGCATGGTCCAACGCTCGGTCACAGTGGTGCGGGCATGCATCCCGCATTGCACCCAGAAGGGTGGGCAGCCGACTGACAAGGGCGCGGCCCGTGTCCGCATTGCCCATAAGCGTCGCGATGATTTGTGTCACGTTGACTTCACCATGATCCGGATGCCAGCTGTCATAATCGGTGATCATCGCCACGGATGCGTAACAAAGCTCTGCTTCGCGGGCCAGTTTCGCCTCTGGCATGTTGGTCATGCCGATGACATCCGCCCCCCAGCTTTCGCGGTACATCCTGGATTCAGCAAGCGTACTGAACTGCGGGCCCTCCATGGCCAGATACGTCCCCCCCCGATGCACCATGATACCAGCGTCCTTGCCGGCCTGTTCACAGGCATCGCCCAACCGCGGACAGGTCGGGTTGGCGACGCTCACGTGGGCCACACAGCCGGTGCTAAAAAACGACTTTTCCCGCGCAAAGGTCCGGTCGATGAACTGATCGACAATCACGAAATGCCCCGGTGCCATTTCATCCCGAAATGATCCGCAGGCAGAGACCGATATCACATCAGTACAGCCCAATCGTTTAAGCACATCAATGTTGGCACGATAGGGCACAGTTGTTGGCGAATGTACGTGGCCACGCCCATGGCGCGGCAGAAAAGCCATTTCAACGCCGTCCAAAGTGCCACATAAGATCGCGTCCGATGGAACCCCCCAAGGGCTTTCGACCGTAATCCAGTCGGCACCCTCAAGCCCGTCAATATCGTAAATTCCCGACCCGCCAATCACAGCAATTTTTGTCTGTGTCATGCGACACTCCCTTGTGGTTTGGTATGCTATTTAAGCCCACAAAGTCAGACGATCCCCTCAATATCAAGTCCCTGCGGGTCACGAATTTGCCTCGCCACCTTAGAAAGGGAAAATTTGATGGTCGCGTTTGGCGGGGCGCGGATAAGGTAGCGCAGGGCGTCAGCACAAAGAGAAACAGCGGATTTTGCGGGCTGCGTGCGTGGGCTTGCGCCGAAGGGTTTTAATCCCCACCGTTCTGGTCTAGTCAGCGCTAACAAAATCGCCCGCTTCCATATGGGCCATTTACTGACGAAATTCCGACAAAGGATACCCCTCATGCCGCGCGCTACGCTGCACAGCTTTACCAAGAACCTCAATGTGACCGACCTGCGCTGGATGCCGGAGGATGGGTTCAGCATTGGTCGTTTGCGGATCGAATTGCTATCAGGGCTGACGGTGGCGCTGGCGCTGGTGCCCGAAGCAGTTGCATTTGCTTTTGTCGCAGGTGTCAATCCGCTGGTTGGGCTTTATGCGGCGTTTTTGGTGGGCCTCATCACGGCATTGATCGGCGGGCGGCCCGGTATGATATCGGGGGCAACTGGTGCCTTGGCCGTGGTGATGGTGGCCCTTGTTGCACAACACGGTGTCGAATACCTTTTTGCCACAGTAGTGCTGATGGGTCTGATCCAGATATTTGCAGGCGTGATGCAATGGGGCAAGTTTATCCGGCTGGTTCCTCATCCGGTTATGCTTGGGTTTGTGAACGGCCTCGCCATTGTAATTTTCCTCGCGCAGATGAGCCAATTCAAGGTGCCCGGCACTATGGTCGACACCGGGCATGGCATGTCGGGGGGGGAATGGCTCTCTGGCCCGCCGCTCTATCTCATGCTGGCGCTGGTGGCGGCAACGATGGCGATCATCTGGATCATGCCGCGTATCACCCGGTTCATCCCGGCACCCTTGGCAGGCATCGGAATTGTAGCGGCGGTGGTGATCTTTACCGGCATGGATGTGCCACGGGTAGGCGATCTGGCGTCAATCAGCGGTGGCTTTCCAGCATTCCACATCCCCTTTGGTGAAGGGGTGGGGATCTATGGCACTGCGCTTGCGCCCTTCACGCTCGAAACTCTTTGGATCGTGCTGCCTTTCGCCGTGATCCTTGCCGCAATTGGCCTGATTGAATCGCTGCTGACGCTGAACCTTGTTGGTGACATGACCAATGCCCGTGGCGGAGCATCGCAGGAATGCATTGCGCAGGGCGTCGCAAACACCGTCACCGGTTTCTTCGGTGGCATGGGCGGCTGTGCGATGATTGGTCAGTCAATGATCAACGTCAAATCCGGCGGTCGCACCCGTGTGGCAGGCATTGCGGCGGCAGTGTTCTTACTGCTCTTTATCCTCGTTGGATCATCGGTGATCGAGCTTATTCCATTGGCGGCATTGGTGGGCGTGATGTTCATGGTGGTGATTGGCACCTTTGCATGGAACAGTTTGACCATCTTGCGCAAAGTGCCTTTGATGGATGCGTTTGTGATCCTGCTGGTCACAGTTGTAACCGTATACAAGGATTTGGCTGTCGCTGTCGTGGTCGGCGTAATCGTGTCTGCGCTGGCCTATGCGTGGAACAATGCGCGCCGCATCCACGCCACCACACGGGAATCGCAACGTGAAAAGGGGGCCAAGGTATACGAGATCCACGGGCCGCTGTTCTTTGGCTCATCCGATGGGTTTTCAGAGCTTTTTACCATCGACGCGGACCCCGATGTGGTGATCGTTGATTTTGCCGACAGCCGGGTGGTGGATCAATCCGCCTTGCAGGCGATTGAGGCGATCGCGGGCAAGTATGAAGAGGCCGGCAAACGTATTCAACTGCGCCATCTGAGCCGCGATTGCCACCGTTTGCTGACCAAGGCGGGTCACCTTATGGTCGATAGTGACGATGACCCGGATTACGAACTGGCCGTGGACTATGATGTGCGCACAGGGGTTCTGGGCGGGCATTAATACGCGCCTCATGGGCTTGCGCTAACGCCAGTCGCGGTGGGACGTCGGACTGCGTTGGTTGCGGTTAAGGTCGTGGTGCCAAACCTGATCGGGCAGGGTGCCCGTGACAGCAATTTTATTCCGTCTCGCCTGTTTGAAGAGGGTCCTTTTTGGCCCAGTTTCCACCCAGAAAAGGCATGGGCGGCTGATCGTTTTCGTGAGGCAAACCATAACTCAGACCGCGTCCGATCCGGTGGGCCAGCGCGGACCAGGATTTTGCCAGCGGGGGCGGCAACTCTTGCATCAGCACCGTGTCGAACAAAGACAGCCAAATGGGGAAATGCGCGGGCTTGACGTTTCCAGCAGCCATATGAACCTGCATCGGATTGCCATCATAACACCGTTGCAAAAGCAAAGCGTTGCGCCAGAACTGACCAATCTTTTCCTCATGCGGGGACCAGTCTTTCACATGGGCGGCAAAGATCGGCCCAAGTGCGGGATGGGCGCGAACGCGGGCATAGAACTGCGAAACCACCCGGTCAATCTGTTCCTCTGTGACAGGGATGCGCGGCGGCATATTCATACTACGATGACCCAGACAAAGATTAGGCTGATTACCAGATAGACCAGAGTATTGATTAACCAGCGGATCAGGCCGGCGTCCGCCTTTGGATCCAGACCCAGACGCTCGCAGACTTTTGTTCCGGGCCAGAGAATAGCATCAGAGAGGGTCATGGTTCGGTCCTTAATTGGTATTTGAGATGCGGATTATCTAGTTCTTTTAAATGCGTATTGCAAATGCTAAATATTCACCATGCAATTGGACAAATTCACAGATTACGCCCTGCGCGTTTTGATGATGTTGGCGGTTCGCGCACCGGCGCGGGTTGCGACATCACACATTGCGGCAACTTATAAGTTGTCAGAAAACCACCTGTCCAAAGTCGCGACCCAGCTTGCCCGTGAGGGGTTTGTCGTTTCCGAGCGTGGGCGCAACGGGGGGCTGACGCTGGCGCGTCCGGCATCCCAGATCAGCATCGGTGCCGTAGTCCGTGCCATGAAACGTGACACCCCGGTGGTGGAATGTTTTGGGACAGATCAATCCTGCCTGATACTGCCAGCCTGCGGACTGCGCGCACCTTTGGTGCAGGCTCAGGAGGCATTTTATGCCGCGCTGGACCCTTATTCCCTTGCGGATGTGGCGGGCGCGCGAAAGCCGCTTGATGATCTGCTCAGCTCGTGACGGACATTGCGAAAAAATAGCACCGTTGCGCCACACCACCTTTAGCCGTCAATCATCCGGTCTGACCATCTCAAAGACATCGCGCACCGCCGTATAGTCGCGGTACCCCATCCGCGACAGGGGCGTGAACCGGGTCACGTCAAACCGCCCGTTCACCACACAATCATCGCGCAGGTGGACGCCCACGACCTCGCCAAACACAACAAAATTGCTGTCGCCTTCAATTTTGATGATCTGCGTCATGCGGCATTCCAGTGAAGCCGGTGCGCCGGCAACACGGGCGCAATCAATCTGCTCACATGCCGCTTTTTCCACACCGGCGCTGGCAAACTCGTCCTCGCCGCGGGGGAGGCTGGCCGAGGTCACATTCATTGCTTCGCGCGCCGCATATTCCACCACATTCACACAAAACACGCCAGTTTCGCGGATATTTGCCACGTTGTCCTTGGTGTCGCCTGCGTCTGGTTTTCTTCCTGTTGACGCGAACATGACCTGCGGCGGCGTATAGGCGACCCCGTTGAAAAACGAATAGGGTGACAGGTTATCTCGCCCCTGCGCATCGCGCGTTGAGATCCATCCGATGGGACGCGGCGTGATGATGGCATTAAACGGGTTATGCGGCAGGCCGTGGCCATCAGAGGGACGGTAAAACATTGACTGTGATCTCCTATCTCGTTTGCCCCATGGCTAACGGCATGTTAGGGGCATTGCCACCGCAAACCCGCCATATGCGCCATAACAACCTGAGGCCCGGAACAGATGCCTTGTACCACCTGACCCCCGAAACCCCCGCAGATCACTGGGAAGTTGAGGCGCTCTATGACACCTGCTTTGCGCCGGGGCGCGAGGCATTGTCGTCGTACAGACTGCGGGACGACGTGCCGCCCGTTCAAGGGCTTAGCCATGTTGCGCGTGATGATGCGGGTATTCTGGCAGGGGCCATCCGGTATTGGCCGGTGCGGATCGGATCCGATACGGCGTTGCTGCTTGGGCCAGTTGCCGTGCACCCGACGAGGCAGGGCGAAGGGATAGGCCGCGCCCTGATCGAGCAGAGCCTTGATCGCGCACCCCCGATGGTCTGGGCGCGGGTATTGCTGGTGGGCGACGCACCGTATTACAGCCGCTTTGGATTTGAGCTTTTGAAGGACGTGATCATGCCGCCCCCCACGAACCCCGAGAGGGTTTTGGGTCGGGCGCTGATCCCCGGCGCATGGGATGGCGTAGCCGGAGAGGTACGGCGGTGGGCGGATTGAAAATGCCCATCTGGACCCCACATTAAGAAAAAGAGGGCCAAAAATGCAGATCGAAAGCAATCTTCCTGCCACAATCGATGTCGATGTACGACTGACCGAAATCGCCAAACGCTATGAACAGGCGGGGGGTGTTGGGATCAACGTATTGAACCTGATCGGTGGCGGTGCGGACAACCTGATTGAACGGTTGCCCGGTCCCGTGCGGCGCAACCTTGAGGCGGCAACCGTCAAAGCGTTGAACCATGCGATGAAGGCTGCCCACTCAAGCCGCAGCTATGTGCCGGATCAAAAAAGCTGGCTTAATCAGGCTGCGAGTGCCGCGATGGGCGCGGCGGGTGGTGCGGGTGGATTGCCCACGGCATTGGCAGAATTGCCGGTCACAACGACGCTCTTGCTGCGCGTTATTCAAGGGGTCGCTGTCGAACATGGCTTCGACCCCGATGCCGAAAACGTACAATTTGACTGTGTGCAGGTGTTTTCGGCGGCTGGGCCTTTGTCGGGCGATAACGGTGCCGATCTGGGATTTTTGTCCGCGCGTATGGCCCTTTCGGGACGCGCGATGCAGGCGGTGATTGCCAAGGTTGCCCCGCGTCTCGCGGTTGTGCTGGGTCAAAAGCTTGCTGCACAAGCGGTGCCCGTCTTGGGGGCCGTTGCAGGGGCCGCGACGAATTACGCGTATACCAGCTATTATGAGGATATGGCGCATGTGCATTTTGGCCTGCGCCGTCTGGCAATTGATGGCGATGTGCCGCCCGACGAACTGCTCAACCGATTGCGGGAAAAAATGGGCCGCGCCCCGGTGGTGGGCTAAGCTGCATTATCGTCCGATGCTGCCCGGTGCCACCGTCGTCGCCTTGAGAATTGCATAGCAGCGCATGCCTTTGTGCAGTCGCAGATCACGGATTGCGCGACCTGTCACCCGCGCCAGCAACCGATCCTCTCCGGCCCGAAGCGCAATCGCGGCCCCCGGTCCGTCACCGGGATGAATGTCCTCTACGACGACAGGTAGGACATTGACGGATGACAATCCATCTGGGCGATCAAGTGACAAAATAACGTCTTGCGCCAGCACGCGCAGGCGCACCCGCGCGCCGACCTCTGCCTGTACCCCGGGGAGTTCAAGCTTGCCTGCGCTGATCGACAGGGTCGAAATGCCGTCGTCTGCATGGCTTTCGATATCCGCCTCAAGCACAGCACCCGCTTCACGCACCCCCAAAAGAGGCACGGCAGCAAGATCCGCCATGACCTCAAAAAGCGGGCCATGTGTGCGAACCTGACCGTCCTGGATCAACACCAATGTGTCGGCAAGCCGTGCGACTTCGTCCACGGCGTGGCTGACATAGAGAATGGGCAACCCAAGAGGGCCATCGCGCAGACGTTCCAGATAGGGAATGATTTCAAGCTTGCGCGGACCATCAAGGTTCGCCAGTGGCTCGTCCATCAGCAACATACGCGGACGGCTGAGCAACGCGCGGCCCAAGGCGACACGCTGCTTTTCACCGCCAGAAAGGGTGTTTGGGGCGCGGTTCAAATGGGTTTCCAACCCCAGAAGCATCACCACTTCTTTCAGGTCAGCACCTTTGCTGTCTGCCGCGGCATAACGGGCACCAAAGGTAAGATTTCGCTCAACGCTGAGATGCGGAAAAAGCCGGGCGTCCTGAAAGACATATCCCAGATGACGCTGCGCAGGTGGCACAAACACTTGGCTGCTCGCATCAAACAGCGTTGAGCCATCCAAATGGACATACCCCGCATCAGGCCGCAAAAGCCCTGCAACGGCGTTGATCACGGTGGTTTTTCCAGCGCCCGACCGGCCAAAAAGAGCGGTGATGCCCGGCCCGGCCTCAAACGCCACATCCAGTGCGAATTCACCAAACCGGTGCCGGATTTGTACATCCAACGTCATGTGCCCGCGATCTTTGCCGCCACGCGCCGGGCCAATGCCTCGGACAACACCACAGCCCCGATTGCCACGACACAGGCCAGCAGCACCATCATCACCACCTGACCTTCGGCACCGGGAATTTGCAGCGCGGTCCAAATGGCGCTGGGCAATGTCTGGGTCTGGCCGGGTATGTTGGCGACAAAGGTGATCGTTGCCCCGAATTCTCCCATTGCTTTGGCAAATCCCATTACCGCACCTGCAAGGATCCCCGGCGCAATCAGTGGCAGGGTGACACGCACAAATACGGCACTGTGTGGCGCGCCCAACGTTGCTGCGGCCTCTTCCAGCTTGGGGTCCACCGCCTCAATCGCGAGGCGCATGGCCCGCACCATCAAGGGAAACCCCATTACAATTGCAGCCAAAACTGCACCCGTCCAGTGAAAGGCAAGCCGCAAGCCCACCGCTTCAAGCGCCTGTCCTAAGGGGGCGGTGCGGCCAAACAGGAGCAGCAGAACATAGCCAGTGACGACGGGGGGCAAAACCAGCGGCAAATGCACCAGAGCATTGAGCGCGGATTTGCCCCAGAATGTTTTACGCGCCAGTACCCATGCGACCCAAAGCGCAAGGGGAACCGCCAGAACTGTCGCCCAGCATGCGACCCATAGCGACAGGCGCAGCGCCTCCCAGGCGTCAGCATCGACGTTCATTCGGACACCGCGCCAAAACCATGCGCAACAAAGATCGCTTTTGATGCAGCCGTACCAAGATGATTCAGAAACAACTGGCCCTCCGGAGTCAGTGCCGCTGCGGGATAGACGATGGGGCTATGGGTGTGTGCCGGGATAGACGCCAAGACAACAACCGATCCGTTCGTCGCTACATCGCTGGCATAGACAACGCCAACAGGAGCCTGACCGCGCGCCACCAAGGCAAGGGCTGCGCGCACATTGTCGGTTTCCGCCAATCTGTCCACGATACCGTCCCATTGCCCGGTATTTTGCAACCACTCGCGTGCGTAAATGCCAGCAGGCACCGCATCACGTTGTCCCATCGCCAAACGGCCGTTTGGCCCCAACAACGCCAGAACGTCTGACCCGGAGGCCGTCGTGCCAACCGGGCCGATCAGCACAAGTTCGTTGGTCGCAACCGTGTGCCGCGATACAGGCCACAGCTTTGCGTTTTTCTCAAGCCAGTCCATCCAATCGGCATGTGCCAAAATCACTGTATCCGCTGGTGCACCCGCAGCAATCTGCCGTGCCATGGTGCCAGACCCTCCATAGGACAAATACACCGGTCCATCATAGGTTTCACTGACCTCATCCAGCGCATCGCGCAGGCTGGCAGCGGCAAATACTGTGACAGGTGCGGGTTCTGCCCAAAGGCAAGTGGTCATCGCCGAAAACGCGAGCAGGAGTTGGGTAAGAAATCTCATCTCGGGCAGTATCCGTTAAGGTTTGGGCCGCTACAAGAGTAATGCACGGGTTGGAGCGATGATCTGGCGTTCGCAAGACAGACGCAGTATGGTTATATGAACAAGGGCAATGACCCCCAAGAGCAGACGGCAGATGATCAAACAATTACCAATTTCGTTGCATGGGGCCCGAAAAGGCGATGTGCGCACCCAATTCGCGGCACTGTGTTACCGTGTCAAACGCGATGAAGTTCAGATATTGCTGGTCACGTCGCGTGGCTCCAAACGTTGGATCGTCCCAAAAGGCTGGCCGATGGAAGGCAAAACACCGGCGGAATCCGCAAGGCAAGAAGCATGGGAAGAGGCGGGCGTGACGGGCCAGCCGGATGGCAACTGTCTGGGCGTCTATTCCTATGCCAAGGATGTAGGCAGCATGGATGATCTGCCCTGCCTTGCCATGTTGTACCCGATTGCCGTCAAATCACTGGCAAAAAAGTACCCTGAATGCGGCGAACGCCGTCGCCGCTGGGTGTCTCGAAAACGTGCAGCCAAATTGGTGTCAGAGCGCGAACTGGCCCGTCTGATCCTCGATTTTGATCCCAGACCAGCCAAACCGATAGCTTGACCTAAACCCAAATACACCCCATTTCAGGAGTATGCACATGAAATGGAGAGTGCCACGCCAATGATCCACTATGCGCTCAAATGTGATCAGGGCCATGATTTTGACAGCTGGTTTCAATCCGCCGCTGCCTTTGATGCCTTGGCACATGCGGGGCATTTGGCATGTAGCGTATGCGGGTCAGCCGAGGTCAAAAAAGCCATCATGGCACCGCGCGTGGTGGCAAAGTCTGCGGCGGACAGTCCCGATGAGACCGCCCCGGAGGCCCCTGTGCCACTGCTTAAAGCACCGCAAGGTGATATTGAACTGGCGGTTGCTGAGCTGCGCAAGAAAGTCGAAGAAACGTCAGACTATGTCGGCACTGATTTTACGCGCCAAGCCCGGGCAATGCATTTGGGCGATGTCCCTGAGCGCGCGATCTATGGAGAGGCACGGCCTGATCAGGCCCGCAGTCTGATTGAAGACGGCGTTCCCCTGTTGCCATTGCCGTTCCGACCCCGACAAAAGCTGAGCTGACGGATTTAAAGGAATTGATATGACGATCCTGATCACGGGTGCCTCTCGCGGCATCGGGGCGGGCCTTGCTGCCCATTATGCGTCTGTTGGCGAAGAGGTGATTGGCACGGGGCGATCCGCGTCAGCACTGCTTCAATTGGATGTGACCCGCCCGGCCAGCCATGCTGCGATGGCCAGAAAGCTGGGTGACCGCGCCATTGATCTGCTGGTCTGCAATGCGGGGGTCTATCTGGATAAAGGCAATGATCTGGAAACCGGGTTTGGCGCAGATCTGTGGGCGCAGAGTTTTGCCACCAATGTCACCGGCGTGTTTCTGAGCATTCAGGCACTGCTGCCGCATTTGCGGCGGGCAAAAAATGCCAGGATCGCCATCATATCATCGCAAATGGGGTCTTCGAG
The DNA here is from genome assembly GCF_042611115.2 of Sulfitobacter sediminivivens. NCBI lineage: Bacteria > Pseudomonadati > Pseudomonadota > Alphaproteobacteria > Rhodobacterales > Roseobacteraceae > Sulfitobacter > Sulfitobacter sediminivivens. The sequence goes on along the minus strand of NZ_JBHGAR020000006.1, from coordinate 15,796 downwards.
ACATGCGCCGGGAGGCAGCTATATCTACCGCGCCTCCAAGGCGGCGGCGTTGAACCTGGGGCGCAACCTTGCCAGTGATCTTAAGCCGGAAGGGATAGCGGTCGGCATTTATCATCCCGGCTGGGTACAAACCGACATGGGCGGTACATCTGCGGCGATCACCATTGACGAGGCGGTGCGCGGATTGGTCGTTCGATTTGCGGCGCTGAACATTGAGACCACGGGCTGTTTTGAAACTTGGGATGGCCGGGCACATGATTTCTAAATGAGGGGCGGTTGAGCAGAATGAGGCGGGCAAACCCGCCGCATGGTTTAATTCAATTGTGTCCCCCAATTGGTTTTTTCGGTATTTGAAAAAGGGTGAATGGGAAGGCTGGCCTTGCCCTTGGGGAGCCTTGCGCGTAAACCGCGCCGGAGTTGGTATCTGAGGGACCTATGCCTGTTCTGGTGATGAAATTTGGTGGCACGTCGGTGGCCACATTGGACCGCATCCGGCGCGCGGCAAAACGCGTGGGCGTTGAGGTGTCAAAAGGATACGATGTGATTGTCATTGTGTCAGCCATGTCGGGCAAGACCAATGAACTGGTCGGGTGGGTAAATGAGACCTCGCCGATGTATGACGCACGCGAATATGACGCGGTCGTGTCCAGTGGCGAGAATGTCACCGCAGGGTTGATGGCGCTCACGTTGCAGGAAATGGATATACCGGCGCGCTCATGGCAAGGCTGGCAGGTGCCGGTTCAGACCACCTCGGCACATTCGGCGGCGCGCATCGAAGACATCCCTCCGCAAAATATCCGGGCCAAGTTTGCCGAAGGCATGAAAGTAGCCGTGGTTGCGGGTTTTCAGGGGGTCAGCCCGGAGGGCCGGATCACCACATTGGGGCGCGGAGGGTCAGATACAACTGCCGTGGCTTTTGCCGCTGCCTTTGAGGCCGACCGTTGCGACATCTATACGGACGTGGATGGGGTTTATACCACCGATCCGCGGGTCGAATCCAAGGCGCGCAAGCTGGACAGGATCGCTTTTGAAGAGATGCTGGAACTGGCGTCGTTGGGGGCCAAAGTCTTGCAGACACGCTCGGTCGAGCTGGCGATGCGGTACAAGGTCAAGCTGCGGGTGCTGAGCAGTTTTGAAGAACAATCGGACGATGCCGGCACGCTCGTCTGTGATGAGGAGGAAATCGTGGAAAGCAATGTCGTCGCAGGGGTCGCGTTTAGCCGCGATGAAGCCAAAATGACGCTGGTGTCGGTTGCTGACCGTCCTGGCATTGCCGCCAGCATTTTTACCAGCCTCAGTGATGGCGGCGTGAACGTCGATATGATCGTGCAGAACATCGCCGAAGAAGGCCGCACCGATATGACCTGGTCCTGCCCTGTGGATCAGGTGCTGCGTGCCGAAAAAGCGATGGAAAAGGCCAAGTCGGACGGGGTGATCAACTATCACGAGCTGATTGCGGATACTGACGTTGCCAAAGTCAGCGTTGTCGGCATCGGCATGCGCAGTCACACAGGTGTTGCCGCCAAGATGTTCAAAGTGCTTTCGGATGAGGGGATCAACATCAAAGTGATCACAACGTCAGAGATCAAGATCAGTGTGCTCATTGACCGCAAGTACATGGAATTGGCCGTTCAGGCGTTGCATGATGCCTTTGAACTGGACAAAGCGGTATAATTTGCCATCCAATCGCGGGCCTGATGCGTTTCCCGTTTCGCTTGTGGCGCGTCTGTGGTCTAAGCTGACCTTGACGTTCATACGGGGGAGCGCGCGCGGACATGGCTGAGCGTTTTGAAACTGAAAGCCGCAAATTGCTGGGCCGTCTGCGTGATGCAATGGCCAGTGACGAAGCAGGTCAGGCACGTCTGGACAAGATCACCCATCTGATCGCGACCTCAATGGGGTGCGAGGTCTGCTCGATTTATCTGTTTCGCGATGAAGACACGCTGGAATTATGCGCGACAGAAGGTTTGAACAAAGCTTCTGTCCACCAGACGCGCATGAAATTGGGCGAAGGGCTGGTGGGCCGGGTGGCCAAACGCAAGGCGGTTATCAACACCCCGGATGCGCCTCAGGCACCGGGTTTCCGCTTTATGCCTGAGACCGGTGAAGAGATTTATTCAAGTTTCTTGGGTGTTCCTGTTCAGCGGATTGGGGCCGTATTGGGCGTGCTCGTGGTGCAGTCGAGAACCGCACGAGAATTTTCGGCCGATGAGGTCTATGCCCTCGAAGTGGTTGCTATGGTGCTTGCTGAAATGACCGAACTTGGCGCGTTTGTCGGTGACGGGGCCGCGATGTCGGCGCGCCATTCGCAACCCGTCTTGTTACGCGGCACGGTAGGACAAGAGGGGGTTGCGGAAGGCCATGTGTGGCTGCACGAGCCGCGTGTCGTCGTGTCCAACCCCATTGCAGATGATCCCGAGACCGAGGCGATCCGGCTTGAATCAGCTGTTGGTTTGCTGCGCATCAGTGTTGATCAGATGTTATCGATGGCAGGGGGTGACAAAGACCAGCAGCAGGTCATCGAAGCCTACCGGATGTTTGCAAATTCCAAAGGCTGGATGCGCCGGATGCTTGAGAGCATTTCAAGCGGATTGAGCGCCGAAGCCGCAGTTGAAAAGGAACAATCAACCGCCCGCGCACGTATGGGGCAGGTGCCGGATGCGTATTTGCGCGAACGGCTGAGCGATCTGGATGACCTGTCGAACCGGCTTTTGCGTATTCTGACCGGTCAGGGCAGTGATACCGGTGCAGAGATGCCCAAGAACCCCATCCTGGTGGCCCGCAATATTGGTCCGGCCGAATTGCTTGATTATGGCCGCAAACTGCGGGGAATTGTGCTTGAGGGTGGCTCGGTTGGGTCGCACGCCGCGATTGTTGCACGGGCACTTGCCATCCCTTTGCTGGTGCATGTCGGGCGGATCACTGACGATGCGCTCAATGGTGATCACATCATGCTTGATGGCGAACAGGGCATCGTGCACCTGCGCCCGGACGATTCCGTGGCTTCGGCCTTTCGCGACAAGATCGCCATGCAGGCCGCGGCACAGGAACGCTATGCCTCGATCCGTGACGAACCTGCACAGGCGAAATGCGGGTCGATTGTGCAGCTTCATATGAATGCGGGCCTGATGGCCGATCTGCCATCCCTTCAAAGCTCCGGTGCCGAAGGGGTTGGTTTGTTCCGCACAGAATTGCAGTTTCTGGTGCGCAATCAGATGCCCAAACGAACGGAGCTGGCAGCCCTTTATGCGCGGGTACTGGATGCGGCGCAGGGCAAACGCGTGGTGTTTCGGACGCTCGACATAGGGTCGGACAAAGTGCTGCCCTATATGAAACCCAATGATGAGCCGAACCCGGCTTTGGGTTGGCGGGCCATTCGCGTGGGCCTTGATAAACCGGGCATCATGCGTATGCAGCTGCAAGCCTTGATCAGGGCGGCAAATGGGCGGCCGTTGACGGTGATGTTCCCCTTTGTGGCCCAATTTGAAGAATACCGCGATGCGCGTGCGGAGATGGACAAGACAATGGCCCGCGAGGAACGCCTGGGCCATATCCTGCCTTCTAAGATTGAGGTTGGGGCGATGCTGGAGACCCCCAGCCTTGCATTTGCGCCCAGAAAATTCTTTGAAGAAGTTGAATTTCTGTCCGTTGGTGGCAACGATTTGAAACAGTTTTTCTTTGCCGCGGACCGTGAAAACGAACGCGTACGGCGGCGCTATGACACGCTTAATGTCAGCTACCTCAGCTTTCTTGAAGGCATCGTTGAGCGGTGCCGCGACACGGGCACATCACTGTCGTTCTGTGGAGAGGACGCGGGCCGCCCGGTTGAAGCCCTGTGTTTTGCGGCAATCGGATTTCGCGTCCTATCCATGCGCCCGGCGTCCATTGGCCCTGTGAAAAGCCTGTTGCGGCGCTGCAACCTGGATGATGTGCGTCGCGTAATACACGATGCACGCGATCGGGGTGAGATGTCCGTAAGGGCGGATGTGATGGAGTATGTGCGGGCGCAATCGGTGGCACAGTGACACAGGGTTTCAGATATTAAGCCGCACTGCGCGTCCCGGTGCATAGGCCATGCGCAGCCTCGTGATCAGACCCACTTCGCTGAACGTCTCGCGCCTCAGGATCATCAGGGGCGTGGCAGGGGCGCAGCCCAGGTGCTGCACTTCGAAATCGCTTGCCGCTTCGGCCAGATACTCCATCGTGCCCCTGTCAAAAGGGGCATTTTGCACCAGCCATTCATTGGCGCTCAGCACCGCAAAATCAGCGTCTTTGGCGGCGGGCAGGGTGGTCAGGTTGATCTCTCGGTCCTCGACGGCATAGGGCATTGCGTCTGCCAGATGCAGCGTCTGGATCGACAGGTATGCATTATCGACCTTTCGGGACAGCACGCGGTGGCTATAGATTTTGCCCAAGGCCTCGACCTCTTGGCGGATCACCGGTACGGACATCTGTGCGCGCCGTTGGGGGGACAGGGTTACGCGGGTGCCTGCACGACGGCGGCGCTCCAGCCAGCCGTCTTCGGCCAGCGCGCGCAGGGCACGGTTCACAGTGGCCCGTGCGCAACCCAACTCGATTGCCAGCTCTGCTTCATTCGGGATCAATCCGCCCGGCGGCCATGCGCGGCTTTGAATGCGGCGCAGTGCTTCGGCCTGAACGTCCTGCCAACCTAGCATCGGGTCACATCACATCGCGCAGGCGCATCATCGCGGCACGATATTTCTCGGTTATCTCAGGGCGCGCAATGTGCTGCCCATGCTTTACTACATGGCGTCCGGCAGCCCAGACATCGCTGACTTTGGCGTCTGTCCCCGCAAAAATCCAGGTGTCTAGAATGCTGTCACATTGCCGCCCGATAAAATCTGTTGCGTCGCCGTTCAATGCCATGAGGTCGGCCCATTGTCCCACCTTGATTTCACCACTTTCGCGCTCTGCCGCCTGTGCACCACCCTGACATGCCCCGTCATAAAGAGCCCGGCCGGTAGATTTGTTCGCAGTGGCCATAACGGCCCGATTATGCGTCATCAACCGTTGGGAATATTCCAACGTTCGCAACTCTTCTTTCAGTGAAATCAAGATGTTACTGTCAGAACCGATGCCCCATTTTCCCGCTGCTTCGCCCCAGATCACGCCGTTGAAAATGCCATCCCCCAGCGAGTTCTCAGTGATTGGACAAAGTCCCGCGACCGCCCCGGTTTGCGCCAGACTGCGCGTTTCCTTGTCGGACATTTGGGTGCAATGGATCAGGCACCAGCGGGCATCGATATCCAAATTCTCCAGCGCCCAAGTGACAGGTCGTGCGCCATAGGCCGCCTCAACCTCATCGACCTCTGCTATCTGTTCGGCCAAATGCATGTGGATTGGCCCCTGAAAAGCCTGAAGATGCTTTAATGCGTCCGGCGTCACAGCACGTAAAGAATGCGGGGCAACGCCCAAACGCGCGTCCGCTGGCATGTTGCCAATCAGGTGCCCGGCGGCCTGCATCACGGTCATATAGCTGTCTATGTCGTTGCCAAACCTGATCTGGCCTGCCCCCAATGCGCGCCCATCAACCCCGCCCTGTTGATACAGAACCGGCAACAAGGTCAGGCCAATACCGGTCTGATCCGCTGCCGCACAGATGCGCGCAGACATTTCGGCCGGGTCGTCGTAGGCCGCGCCGCCGGGTTGGTGATGCAAATAATGGAATTCGACCGATGCCGCATAGCCCGCTTCGAGCATTTCCATTTGAACCTGTGCGGTGATCGCCAGCACATCCTCGGGCGTCAATTGATCCAGAAATCGAAACATGAGTTGTCGCCAACTCCAAAAACTGTCTGTCTTGTCTGCCCCGCGGCGTTCGGTCAGCCCCGCCATCGCGCGTTGAAAGGCATGGCTGTGCAGGTTGGTGGGGGCCGGCAGCAGAATGTCGACACTCAGATCCGCAGCTTCGCCCGTGAGCGACATAATCCGGCCATCCGACAAGGTCAAAGTGACGTCATCTGCCCAGCCATCCGGGAGCAGCACGTGTTTGGCATGTAATGTGGTCATGGATTCCTCTTGACGTAATGGCAGGGATTCTGAATATGTATAGACATAATCAGAATCTACCGACCAAATAAAGGAAAAATTGATGCCGCAGATCCTGAGCAATGCGACGCTGGCCACGATGGTCGGGGCAGATTACGGTTTGATCGCACAGGGTTCAGTGGTGATGGATCAAGGTCAAATCATCTGGGCGGGGGCCGACATGCCCGCGCAATATGCCGATATGCCTGTTGATGACATGCAGGGTCGCTTGATCACCCCGGCACTGATTGATTGTCACACCCATCTGGTCTACGGCGGCAATCGCGCGCGTGAATTTGAAATGCGCTTGCAAGGGGCAAGCTATGCCGACGTGGCGCGCGCGGGGGGTGGCATTGTGGCGACCGTGACTGCCACAAGGCAGGCGGATGAACAGGCGTTGATTGCCAGCGCCTTGCCCCGATTGGACGCGCTCATGGCTGAAGGGGTGACCACGGTTGAGGTGAAATCTGGCTATGGGCTGGACCTTGAAACAGAGCTGCGGATGCTGCGTGCCGCACGCGCACTCGCCAGACTGCGCCCGGTTCGCATCGTGACCAGCTTTCTCGGCGCGCACGCGGTGCCGAAGGGGTTTGAGGGCAATGCGGATGATTACATCGATGCCATTTGCATCCCAACAATGCACGCCGCACATGCAGAAGGACTGGTTGATGCAGTCGATGGGTTTTGTGAAGGCATTGCGTTTGATATCAAACAGATAGAGCGTATATTTGAAGCATCACATGAACTTAATTTACCCGTCAAACTGCATGCCGAGCAGCTTTCCAATACGGGCGGTACACAGCTTGCTGCGCGCCATGGTGCACTGTCTGTTGATCATGTTGAATATGCAGATGAACAAGACGCGCGCGCTCTGGCCAAGGCTGGAACCGTCGCGGTTCTTCTGCCCGGCGCTTACTATACGCTGCACGAGACCCAAGCGCCGCCGGTGGATGCATTCCGTGCGGCAGGTGTGGATATGGCGCTGGCCACAGACTGCAATCCCGGCTCATCGCCGATGGCTTCTGTGCTCTTGGCGATGAACATGGGCTGCACCTTGTTTCGTCTGACCCCCGAAGAGGCGTTGCGTGGGGTCACCCAACATGCAGCCAAGGCGCTGGGATTGAAAGATTGCGGACAAATCGCCGCGGGCCTGCGTGCGGATTTATGCGTCTGGGATGTAGCTCACCCGGCTGAACTGGCTTATCGCATTGGGTTTAACCCCCTGCACAAACGTTATTTTGGAGGGCTGTCATGATCTTGACACCGGGGGCCGTGCACCTTGATGCACTTGAGAAAATCTGGCGCGGCAGCGATCCCATTGAATTGGACCGTGCTGCAAAACCCGCTGTTGAAAAAGCCGCTGCACTTGTGGCCCGTGCGTCCGCAGGTACAGATGCCGTCTATGGTGTGAACACCGGATTTGGCAAACTGGCGAGCCGCAAGATCGCACCGCAAGACACCGAAACCCTGCAACGCAACCTGATTTTGTCGCACTGTTGCGGCGTCGGGGATGCGCTGTCGGGGCCGCTGACGCGGCTGATGATGGTGCTCAAGCTCATGTCGCTGGGGCGCGGCGCGTCTGGCGTGCGGTGGGAAATATGTGCGCTGATCCAAGACATGTTGAACGCAGATTGCTTGCCGGTGATCCCGGCGCAGGGGTCTGTGGGCGCGTCCGGTGATCTGGCACCGTTGGCCCATATGGCAGCTGCAATGATCGGGGCTGGCCGGGCGGTTTATGGCGGCGCAGAAATGGACGGCGCTGCGGCATTGGCCAAGGCCGGTCTGACGCCAGTGGTATTGGGTCCAAAAGAGGGGCTTGCGCTGATCAACGGGACGCAGTTTTCGACCGCAAACGCGCTGGCTGGGTTTTTTGAAGCGCAAAACGCTGTCGAAAATTCGATGGTTATTGCGGCGCTGAGCACAGATGCAATCATGGGGTCCACCGCGCCGCTGGTGGCCGACATCCATGCCTTTCGCGGGCATGCAGGTCAGATCGACGTGGCGGCCGAGATGCGTGCGCTGATGGACGGGTCGCAGATACGCGAAAGCCACATGGAGGGCGACACGCGTGTGCAGGATCCCTATTGCATCCGCTGTCAGCCACAGGTCGTGGGGGCCGCGTGGGATGTGATCCGGCAAGCAGGCCGCACATTGGAGATTGAAGCAAACGCCGTGACGGACAACCCGCTGGTCCTGGTGGACGAGGGGCTGATCGTTTCAGGGGGCAACTTTCACGCAGAACCGGTTGGATTTGCCGCAGATATGATTGGCCTTGCGATTGCAGAGATTGGTGCGATCGGCCAGCGTCGCGTGGCATTGATGGTGGATCCAACGTTGAGCCACGATTTACCACCATTTCTGACACCTGATCCGGGTCTGAATTCGGGCTTCATGATTGCCGAGGTGACAACCGCCGCGCTGATGAGCGAAAACAAGCATCTGGCGAACCCTTGCGTGACCGACAGCACACCCACCTCCGCCAATCAGGAAGATCATGTCAGCATGGCGGCACATGGGGCGTTTCGCCTTGCCCGGATGAATCGCAATCTGGCGGTCATTCAAGCCGTCGAGGCGATGTGCGCGGCCCAGGGCATCGAGACGCGCGCGCCCCTGACGACATCACCGCGACTGCAAGCGGTGATTGATCGGTTGCGCAAGGAAATCGCCACATTGGGCGAAGATCGCTATCTCGCGCCGGATATCGAGCGTGCGACGCTGCTGGTGAGGTCCGGCGCATTGGTGGAGGCGGCACAATGATCGAAGTCGTGCAGGGCGGCGGCCCAATTGTTCTGGGCCTGCCGCATACCGGCACCGATGTGCCGGAGGATATCTGGGAAAAGCTCAACGAAACGGGTCGCGCGCTTGCCGATACGGACTGGCATATCGACCGTCTTTACAACGGCCTGGGTCACGATGTTACGACCGTGCGCACGCCGATCCATCGCTATGTCATCGACGTCAATCGGGGCCCGGATGATGCAAGTCTTTATCCCGGCCAGAATACCACGGGCCTATGCCCGCTCACCGATTTTGACGGAGAAGCGATTTACTCCGAGGGTCAGGAGCCTGACGCAGCCGAAGTTGCACGGCGCAAAGAGGTCTTTCACACCCCATATCACACTGCCTTATCCACAGAACTGGCGCGCGTGAAGGCGAAACACGGGATGGCGATCCTGTATGATTGCCACTCAATTCGGTCAGTTATCCCCTATTTGTTTGACGATACCCTACCAGATTTCAACATTGGTACGAATGCGTCCACAAGTTGTTCACTTTCGGTGGAAAGATCCGTGACTACCCGGTGCAGGGCCGCACAGGCCTATTCTTCCGTCTTGAATGGCCGGTTCAAGGGCGGATGGACAACGCGCCACTACGGTCAACCCACTGAAAATATTCACGCAATTCAGATGGAGCTGGCACAATCCACCTATATGGATGAAAGCCCCCCCTGGCGATGGCGCAGTGACAAAGCTGAGCGGCTCAGACCGATTTTATACAAGATTCTCAATGACCTGACCGACCTCGTTCATGAAAGGCAAATCCGATGACCAATCCCCGCCACAACACCCGCGACATCTTTCCCGCGACCGGTAACAAGCTCGTTGCGAAAAGTTGGATGACCGAAGCCCCAATGCGGATGCTGATGAACAATCTGCACCCGGATGTCGCTGAAAACCCTCACGAATTGGTGGTTTATGGCGGCATTGGCCGTGCTGCGCGCACGTGGAAGGATTTCGACCAGATTGTCGCCGCTCTGACCGATCTGGAGGGCGATGAGACGCTGTTGGTGCAGTCAGGTAAGCCTGTGGGCGTGTTCAAAACCCATGAAAATGCACCTAGGGTTTTGATTGCAAATAGCAATCTGGTGCCGCACTGGGCCAATTGGGATCACTTTAACGAACTCGATAAACGCGGGCTTGCGATGTACGGCCAGATGACTGCGGGATCATGGATTTACATTGGAACTCAAGGCATTGTGCAGGGAACTTATGAGACTTTTGTCGAGGCTGGGCGGCAGCATTACGATGGCGATTTGACCGGGAAATGGATCCTGACCGGGGGTCTTGGCGGCATGGGCGGCGCACAGCCTTTGGCGGCCGTCATGGCCGGTGCCTGTTGTCTGGCGGTGGAATGTAATCCTGATTCAATCGACTTTCGGCTGCGGACGAAATACCTTGATGAAAAGGCCGAGACGCTGGATGAAGCACTTGCGATGATCGAAAAATGGACTGCGGCGGGCGAGGCTAAATCGGTTGGCTTGCTGGGCAACGCCGCGGATATTTTTCCTGAATTGGCGGAACGCATGGGAAATGGCGGCATCCGCCCCGACATGGTCACAGACCAGACATCGGCCCATGATCCGTTGAACGGTTACCTGCCCCAAGGCTGGACGATGGGCCAGTGGCGCGCCAAGCGTGAGAGCGATCCCAAAGCGGTGGAAAAGGCGGCCCGCGCTTCGATGAAAACCCACGTCGCTGCAATGGTCGAGTTTTGGAACGCAGGTGTGCCGACGTTGGATTATGGCAACAACATCCGACAGGTGGCATTGGATGAGGGTCTCGAAAACGCTTTCGCGTTCCCCGGATTTGTACCGGCCTATATCCGTCCGCTCTTTTGCCGGGGCATTGGGCCGTTCCGCTGGGCTGCACTGTCTGGCGACCCAGAGGATATTTACAAGACCGACCAAAAGGTCAAAGAATTGATCCCCGATGACACGCATCTGCACAAATGGCTCGATATGGCGCGCGAAAGGATCAGTTTTCAGGGGCTGCCCGCGCGGATTTGCTGGGTCGGTCTGGGCCTGCGCGACAAACTGGGGCTGGCCTTTAACGAAATGGTCCGCACCGGCGAACTTAGCGCGCCCATCGTTATTGGTCGGGACCATCTGGATTCCGGTTCCGTGGCCAGCCCGAACCGCGAAACCGAAGCCATGCAAGACGGCAGCGATGCGGTCAGCGACTGGCCGCTGCTGAATGCACTGTTGAACACCGCGTCGGGGGCCACTTGGGTCTCGCTGCACCATGGTGGCGGGGTTGGCATGGGGTTCAGCCAGCATTCGGGCATGGTGATCTGTTGTGATGGGACCGAAGAAGCCGACAAACGGATCGCACGGGTGCTGTGGAATGATCCGGCAACCGGCGTGATGCGGCACGCGGACGCGGGGTACGATATCGCTCTTGATTGTGCGCGTGAAAACGGGCTGAATTTGCCGGGTATTCTGGGGTAGTTGCATGTTTCTGAACAATGCGTGGTATGTGGCGGCGTGGGATCACGAAATTGGCCGTGACCTGACACAAATCACCGTTTTGGGCCGAAACGTCTGCATCTTCCGCACCCAAGGCGGCGATATTGTTGCCCTTGATGACGCCTGTCCGCACCGCAAGCTGCCGCTCAGCATGGGTCGGATCAAGGGTGACACCGTCGAATGCGGTTATCATGGGCTGACGTTTGATTGCGTTGGCCAATGTGTCTGGGCACCCGGCGGACGGATCCCGTCAGAAGCGCGTGTGCATGCCTATCCCACCCATGAGAAATACGGGCTGGTCTGGATATGGATGGGCAATCCGGTGCTGGCTGATCCAGAGGAAATCTTTGAGATCGCCAACTGGGGTGATCCGACCTGGGGCATCAATCGCGGTGAAGCGATGGAGCTGGACTGCAACTATCTGCTGATGTGTGACAACCTGTTGGACCCAACCCATGTGGCTTGGGTCCATGGCAGCAGCTTTGGTCAGGCAGCAACCAAAGACACGCCGCTGCGGGTGAAAAAGACCGATCAGGGCGTCATCGTGCATCGGTGGATGCTGGATGTGGAACCGGCCCCGTTTTATAAGAAGGTCATTGCGTTCAAGGGCAATTGCGACCGCTTGCAGCATTACGAGGTGCGCTATCCCAGTCATGCATTGATCCGCGCTGTGTTCACCCCGGCGGGTACCGGCGGGCCGGATGGGCCGCTGGATGCCAATACCTTTATCATGGACAGCTATAATTTCATGACACCGACCACGGCCGGAAAAACCCGCTATTATTGGTTCCAGCTGCGCAATATTCGGCCCAATGACGCAGCACTCAGCCAGATGATGAGCGAAGATGTGCAACACGCATTTGAAGAGGACCGCGCGGTGTTGAATGCCGTGCAAAAAGGCATGAGCACCAAGACCAGCCCGCACATCGACCTGCCAATCGACGGTGGCCAATTGCGGTTTCGACGCCAACTGGAGGCGATGATCGCCGAAGAAGCTGCCGTCGATGCGGCGATGGCCAGGTGAACGGCACTGTCGCGCGGTAAAAACTTGGTCAGATTTCGGGCCGGTTCAAAGGTTCTTTACTTTCCAGGTCCCCGATCGAGATCTGATTGAGATCAGAAAAATCCTGCCGCGTTTTGCAGACAAAGATCGCCAGAATCCTATGATTTCTTTAACGGAATCAGTCTAACTTGGTCCCTTGCCGCTCATCTTGGGGAACCTAAATTTTGAGTGTCTGATGATCAGGAGGCAAGTTTCCGCCAACGCGGGTGCCATCAATTGCGCAAATTCAAGCCGCAACCTATGATTTTTATAATAAAAATGTGACGCCGAGGGATCTCGGTGCGGGTATGGTAAATGGGGTTCAGGAATTTCTTGGTAAAGCAGCGTCTTGGCCGTGCCAGGCGCATGGTCCTTGCATCGTCAGGGCCTTTTTCATGATTTTCCAAACCATAGATTAACGAGTGGACGGTTACAGCATAAAGCCTCTTGGGCTCCACACTATCGACACATCTTGGCCTAAGTTCCATGGGAATTTCAGAACGTAATCTGAAACGAGACAGAGGAAGACAAATGATCGGCGATGTCTGCAAAACCCACGGCCATCAAAGTCTTTGGCCGTTCGGCCGCCTTGCGCGCCAGACGTCGAACTCTGTCAGCCCAGAAAAGTCCGGTGCATTTTCGTCATTGATCCGTGGGCTCAAAAAGAGTGTTGCACGGGTAATTTTCGGTTTGGCTTCTTCGATTTGCCTCATCAGTTTTTCACCTGCTTATGCGGCCGGAAGCAACAGCCCGTTTCTTGTCCCGCAAAGTTCAATTTCTGCACCGGCCGGATTTTCGGGCCTGTGTTCAAAGTACAGCTGGGTCTGTGCCTCTACTGGCCAAGCGCGGATGAGCGACGGGGCATTGCTTCGTTTGGCCAAGGACGTCAACGACAAGGTAAACCGGCAAACCCCTACGATCGAAGACCGCGTGCAATACGGACGAGACGAACACTGGGCTTTACCGACTGCGCGTGGCGGTGATTGCGAGGACTTTGTCCTGCTCAAGAAGAAAACCCTGATCGAGCACGGCGTACCCTCATCAAACCTATTGATCGCGACAGTTCTCGATCGTCGCCTGCAAAGCCATGCAGTACTGGTCTTGCGCACGTCGAAGGGCGATTTGGTACTGGACAATCTGAACAAGCAAATCCGTCCGTGGAAGAAAACTGGCTACACTTTTCTGAAGTTGCAAAACCCCGCATCCCTTGGAAGGTGGCATGCAGTGCTGGCAGGCGGGGTCATCAATGAGAGCCCCACGGCGTCAAAGTAGCTGCCTGACGATTTTGCGTCGATTTGTAATTCAAAAGGAGGAAGCCATAGGTGGCTCCCTCCTATTTTCTTGGCATCTGTCAAAGACGCGGTCCGGAATGTATCTCAATCCACACAGGCCATCGTTCCTGACTTGAGAAAGCGCTGTGACTTAGCAGTTGGATTGACAATCATGGCCTCCGAACAAGGGTAAGGTGTCAGGTATTGCAGCGGTTAGTCGCGATCGTCCCGTTCTTCGCCCCCGCGCTCTTTACCACCGTGCTTCTTTTGACCATGTTCTTTACCGTCGCGCTCCTTTTCACCGCGCTCTTCACCGTCACGCTCTTTTTCATCACGTTCTTCGCCGCCTTCGTCGCCACCGCCTTCATTGTTGTCGCCACCGCCGTTGTTGCCACCGCCGCCGCTATTGTTGCCGCCGCCATCGTCACCTTTCGGTCCGGCGTCATCATTCCGAATTGATGCTGTGTCGGTTGATGCTGTGGGGGCGTCGGTCAATGCCAAAGCAGCTTCAGGGCAGGCCACGAACATACGCTTCAAAATGTCTGCGAAATCAGGCCGCGATTTAACGCGCTGAATAAAACCGGCAGGAAGCTGATCAAGCTCACACATATTGTGCCGCTGTTGCGCCTGAGAGGCGTTCGGTGCGCTGCTGGTGAAGGCGACCAAACTTGCAATAGCGACTGTTGTTTTGAAAAATACTGAGTATTTCATGAATAGTTACTCCTTAAACTGTTTACTAAAAACCGTTCTTAGATTTGGAACAACAACTCCAAACACTGCGAGCGAGGGTGAACCATTGTATTTTAAAGTCAAGAAACGAGCTCAATTGCGCCTCATTTTTGACACAATGCCGATTTGGTAGCGCCATTTATTCCGTATTGAGTATGATCAAACTGATACCGGCAATTCAAAGTAGAGTGCCCAACTTAAGTTAAACTTTGAGTTGGTAAGCTCATTTTCAGCAGACGAATCAGCAATCAGTACTCTTAAGGTCTGCAAATATATTGTGACCCTAAGCTTTGCTATCGTTCGTTCAACATGGCTTGGAACTCGGCGGCACAGCCGGAATTCACTCGGCGTATCAGCCTTCTTACAGCAACCCGAAGATAGGCATAAGGCTCTGTAATAAATATGAATATTACTGATTTGTGCCAACCATTGCGCAACAGACAACAGCGCATTTCTTCAGTTTTTTCTCCGTCTGATCAAAGGTCTTTTCGGATCACTGCTGTAATACAGCGACCCTCTTGATGTCTGAAACTAATCCGCCGCAACGGTCAGCCTTGGGCAGCACTGCACCATCGATCGCTTGCGATATCCAAACCGCCTGAAAGGGATGGTCGTTAGATTGTATTTGGTTAGTCAACAAATTGTTTCTAACAAATTCGTCGACATAATTTTGCCACAAGTTAATCTTTACCGTGAAGCAACGTGACCGCATGGAAATCCCCTGTTTCAAAAATCATGGTGGCCTTCACGTGCGCGCGTTGCCTCACGAGACACAAAGGAGCCAAGATAGGGCGGCCAATGGGTCCAAACTGTCTAGGTTCCAGGCGCATCGTAACCTCCCCAATTTGAGGCATCGCACCGCCGCGAACCAGATGTGAAGCAGCACTCAATGTGGCAAACTGCCACTTGATCTTTTCCTGACCGCTGATAGGAAACCACCCGGCGATCGTTAACCAGCGGCGCACATGGTCGAAGAATTTAAGGATAATGAAGGCGCTCGAAACTACGAAACCCACGACAGGAGAAATGACGCCGTCTGACAGAGTATGGACACGGGTTGCCACGATGAACAGCTTGCCGCCAACAACGCTCAACCGCCCGCATTGTACAAAGATCGTTCGAAATGAGATCTGAGCCAAACCGGAGCGGCAAATGCGAACACGACAAAATCGTAACGATTAGATTTTGCCTTTGATCTGTGACCTTAAAACTACTCTACTTTTGAGTAGGATCCTTCCCAAGCATTGGAGATGGAATATTAAGAAGTCACGGTTCTCAGAAGAACAGATCATCGGGATGATTAAGGAGCAGGAGGGCGGCGTGCCAACGGCTGAGGTTTGCCGGAAGCACGGCATCAGCACAGCGTCGTTCTACAAGTACAAATTGGACCTGTCGCGCTTTCGTGCCGCCCCAAGTGCTCGTTTAAGCCACTTTCCGTTCGAAGGCGACCGGGCTTTGCCA
>NZ_JBHGAR020000005.1:0-236284 GCF_042611115.2 Sulfitobacter sediminivivens | reverse complement strand
CCACGCAATTGTGCGTTCCCTTTGCGTGTGCGGCACGGCATGATGCACATGCAGCATAAAGACAAGGAAAAGACCCATGGCCTATACTATCGACCTCAGCGGTAAAACCGCGGT
The DNA here is from genome assembly GCF_042611115.2 of Sulfitobacter sediminivivens. NCBI lineage: Bacteria > Pseudomonadati > Pseudomonadota > Alphaproteobacteria > Rhodobacterales > Roseobacteraceae > Sulfitobacter > Sulfitobacter sediminivivens. The sequence goes on along the minus strand of NZ_JBHGAR020000005.1, from coordinate 236,170 downwards.
GATCACCGGATCAAACTCTGGCATTGGCCTTGGTATAGCATGGGAACTGGCCCGCGCTGGCGCGGATATTGTGCTGAACTCTTTCACCGATAATGACGATGATCACGCAATCGCCAAAAAAATCGGGGACGAGACCGGGGTCAAGGCGCGCTACATCAAAGCCGACATGTCCAAGCGCGACCAATGCCGCCAACTGATCAAAGACGCAGGTGTCTGTGATATTCTGGTGAACAACGCCGGTATTCAACATGTCGCCCCGATCCCCGATTTCCCGGTTGAGAAATGGGATGCCATTATCGCGATCAACATGTCATCGGCGTTTCATACCACCGCTATTGCCCTGCCGATGATGCGCGACGCGGGCTGGGGCAGGGTGATCAACATCGCCTCGGCGCACGGGCTGACCGCGTCGCCCTTCAAGGCGGCCTATATCGCGGCAAAACACGGTATTGTCGGGTTGACCAAGACCACGGCCCTTGAGACGGCCAAAGAAGACATCACCTGCAACGCGATCTGTCCGGGCTATGTGCTGACCCCAATCGTGGAAAAGCAGATCCCCGACACGATGAAAGAATACAACATGACCCGCGAAGAGGTCATCGAGAACGTGATGCTGACCCGCCAGCCCAGCAAGGAATTTGCAACGGTTGAACAGATGGGCGGCACCGCGACCTTCCTATGCTCTCATGCGGCAGCTCAGATCACCGGCACGACGATCAGTGTTGATGGCGGATGGACGGCGCTGTAAATGGGCAAAAAACGCATCAACCTCGCGCTTCAGGGGGGTGGCGCGCACGGTGCTTTCACTTGGGGTGCGCTCGACCGGTTGCTGCAAGACGGTGACATTGAGATTTGCGGGATATCGGGGACATCAGCAGGGGCATTGAATGGTGCTGCGCTCAAGGCCGGAATGATCACCGGCGGTCGGGACAGCGCGCGCGAAAATCTGGCGTGGCTGTGGGCACAGGTGTCAGGCGTGAGAGATCTGCGCATGGCATATTGGATGGCTCCTTTTGGGGTTGGGGCCTTAAGTCAGGCGATGGAATATTCCTTGCCGCAGGCGCTGTCGAACACCCTGACCAGTATCACGTCGCCCTATGCCTACGGGCCGTTCTACCGCAATCCTCTGTCCGATATCGTGGCAAAGTTTGACTACGAGAAAGTGTGTAACAGGGTTGGTCCTTTGTTGTTTGTCTGCGCCACGCGGGTCCGCAATGGCAAGATCAAGGTTTTCAGTGGCGATGAAATCACCCCCCAAGCTTTGATGGCATCGGCCTGCCTGCCAACGGTATTTCAGGCCGTTGAGATTGACGACCCCAGCACCGGGCGCCGCGAAGCATTCTGGGATGGAGGATATACCGGGAATCCCGCGCTTTTTCCCTTTTTTGGCAATGATTTGCCCGACGATATTGTGGTGATCAACATCAATCCACTTGAGCGCGACAGCATCCCCAAGACACCGCAACAGATCCAGAACCGGATCAACGAGATCAGCTTTAATTCAAGCTTGCTGCGAGAACTGCGCGCCATCGAATTTGTGCAAAGGCTGCTGAGCGATGGCACAATCCCGCAAGGAAAGATGGCTCGGGTCAACATCCATATGATCGCAGATGATGCGCTGATGGAACAACTGTCAGTGGCGACCAAAATGACGCCAAACCCAGCTGTCATTGCCAGCCTCAAAGACGCAGGATTTGAGGCGGCGGATCAGTTTCTGGCCAAACATGGCCAGGATATCGGCAAGCGCAGTTCCGTTGATTTACCCGAAATGTTCAGTTGACGGTTTCTTCGGTCTTCTGCTTTTCCTTGGCTTCGACGTTTTCCATCAGTTGCACCAGATCCTGCTGGCCATTCGGATCGGGCAATCCGCTTGGATAGACAAGCCCGGCTGAAATCACCAGTTTCGCGGAATCCTCAACGCTCATGTCCAGTTCAATAACATCTTTCTTGGGAACAAACAGCAAAAAGCCGGACGTGGGGTTGGGCGTGGTTGGTAAAAAGACCGACATCACTTCACCCGAAGGGTCCGATTTTTCGGCCACTTCGCCCTTGGCACTGGTCGATATGAATCCAAGCGCCCAGATGCCCCGCCGCGGGTATTCGATCAGACAGGCCGTTTCAAAGCTGCGCTCCGATTGGGCAAAGATCGTCTCGGAAATCTGTTTGATCCCCGAATAGATCGTACGCACCACCGGGGTGCGTTCAACAAGGCTTTCCGCGAACCTGATAAAAGAGCGACCCAAAAGGCCCTTGGCGGTAAACCCCACGATGATCGTAAAGATCAAGAAAATCAAAACGCCCAGACCGCGCACGTTGATCTGCGACGACGGATCGAGGCCAAAGAAGTCCTGGATCATCCGGTCTGGGTGATAGGCCTTGGGCACCAGCGGCAACACCCAACCGTCGATCCAGCCGACCACTGTCCAGATCAGCCACATGGTCAGGCCAACCGGCGCAATAACCACCAGACCCGTCAGAAATGACGCGCGCAGCCGACCGATTAGACTGCGTCGGGGGTGGACCGGTTGTTCAGTATCAAAGGGCGTGTTCATGGATGGTCGTTGTCCGTATTATAATCCACTATAGCTAGGTGTTTTGGTGGCCTGCTACAATAACCGAGCCATCAACAGTGTGTAATAGCTTTATTCAGCGTTCAAATATGCCGCAATCTGCGACGCCAACCGTGCATTGTTGCGCACCACAGCGATATTCGCGGTCAGTGACCGCCCCTCCGTCAGTTCAAATATCCGTTGCAACAGATAGGGCGTGACTGCCTTGCCGCTTATCCCATGGACATTTGCGTCCCTATGGGCTTGGGCAATCACCGGTGCAAGGTCAGCAGCAGGGATTTCGGCGTCTTTCGGGATCGGGTTCGCGACCAGTTGTCCCCCAGGCAGGCCCAAAGCAGCGCGGATTTTATGCGCCTTTGCAATGTCGGCAGGGTCGTCCATCCGCAACGGTGCCTTGAGCGGTGAAGTCGCGCTCCAAAATGCTGGAAAGCTGTCCTGGCCGAAGGCAATCACCGGAACCCCTTGGGTTTCGAGGACCTCAAGCGTCTTGGCGACGTCCAGAATGGCCTTGGCCCCGGCGGCAACCACAGTCACAGGTGTCAGGCCCAGCTCCATCAGGTCGGCCGAGATATCAAAACTGCTTTCGGCCCCTTTGTGCACACCACCGATGCCGCCCGTGGCAAAAACAGCGATGCCCGCCAGATGGGCCGCGATCATTGTGGCCGCCACGGTCGTCGCCCCTGTTCGGCCCGATGCAATGCACACGGCCATATCTGCCCGGCTGAGCTTTGCCACACCTTTGGCCTGCGCCAGGCCACTGAGCTGATCCGCGTCCAGCCCGATGTGTAACACGCCGTTGATCACGGCGATGGTCGCAGGTGTCGCGCCGGATGCGCGCACATCGGCCTCGACCTGCTGAGCGACCTCAAGATTTTGCGGATAGGGCATGCCATGGGTGATGATGGTGCTTTCCAACGCTACAATGGGCGTCCCGTCCTTGCGGGCCTTGGCCACTTCGGCGCTGAAGGTCATGGGAAAATAACTCATATTTTGGTCTCTCCAGATACATAAAGGGCGGCGGCCTGCAGCGCATCGTGCAGAGCATCAGCAGCACTTTGACCTTTCAGTTCGGCGGCAATATGCGCCGCCATGAACGTATCGCCAGCACCAGTGACACGGGCAACATGCACAGGCGGCGGGCTTTGTGTAATGACATCACTGCCCTGGGCCAGAGTGGCGGGGTTGCCGCCGTTGGTCACAACCGCACGTGCCGCCCCACGGGCCAGCAAACCAGTCGCGGCCTGCGTGGAATCGGTAAATCCGGTCTGACACAACAGCCCGGCCTCTTCGAGGTTCACATAAAGCGTGCCGCGCCGGGCTTGCACAAACGGGCTAAGCCGCAGGGCCTTGCCGGGGGATGCCGGGGCCACACGCAGATCCGCTTTTGCCATCAAGGGGCTGCGCGCCACCTGAGACAACAGATCGAGCGTCAGATTGCCATCCAGCGCAATCGCGCCAGTGTAGGGCGCAGGCAGGGTGCCATCCGACAGGGGTCGCAAAATCTTGTCACCCGCCGCCTCCAGCGAATGGGCGTCTGCGATCGCTGCGATCAACCCGTTCGCGCCTTCGACGGCCATGTAGCGGTCTGTGGGCAGATCATCGGAGCGATAGACGTAATCGGTGATCAACCCGCGTGTGGCACAAGCGCGAATCAACTCATCGCCTTCAGCGTCACGGCCCACCGCGCTGAGCAACGCAGGCGTAAGGCCAAAGCGCGCAAGCGCCATGCCAATATTAAGCGCAACACCACCGGGCAATCGCGTGATCCGTCCCGGCATGTCAGAGCCTTGGCGCATTGCCGTTTCAGATCGGCCAATGACATCCCAAAGGACAGAGCCGATGCATAAAATATCAGGTGTGTCAGTCATGTCCCGGATTTAGCCGGGCCTGTGGGGGTCATGCAAGCAGGCTTATTGCGGTACCGCAAAAGTCAGCGCCGCCCAAAGCGTTTCCCAAACCGGCTCTTCGGGGTCGTCAGCGGCCTCAGGGACAGGGCGCAGAACCACCGCATCAAAGAGATAGTCGTGTCCGGGTGTCACGGGAATCGTCGCCTCGCCCATCGCATCGGTGCGGTGCAGTGTGATGGCCACGCTGTCATCCGGGGACCGATCAAAGACCTCAATTTGGGCATCCGGGCGCGGCTGACCCTGATAGCGCAATGCCACCGACATTTGTCCGTCAAACCCCGCGGCATAGGGGTTGCTCAGCGCAACGAATTCGGTTGTGAGCCCTTGCGCCGCATCAGCGCCTGGCCCGCTGCCCACCCCGATCAGAGCTTTGACATGACGGGTATAGCTTTCCTTGAATTTCTCCTGCGACCAGCCATTTGCGATGTGGTCTGTCGCGGCATTGGGAAAATCCTTGTGCGTTGCGAACTTAAGAAACTTCTCCCATTCCTTATAGGTAAGCGTTGACGGCGCTGTCTCATGGACCACCACCAACAGGCCGTCCGCATTCAGGGCATCCAACTGCAATGCCGGCGAATCCCCGGCGCGTGCGGCGACTGGATTGACCTGGCCATCAAAGACCGTCTCAAACCGCGTGCTGCTGCGGTCAAAATACGACAGGCTGATCCCGGCAAAATTCTGACCATTTTTGAAGTCCGCCTGGATTGTGTCGCCCGGTGCCACTTGATACGCCTGAGGTTCAATCCAGTATTCATGTGCAGCCGCAGGCGTAAGCGGTAGGGCGCAAGAGGCGACAAGCAGCAGACGGGACAAGAGCATGGCAAAAACTTTCTTTAGGGATAGGGCAAAGCTGGCCTTGTTGGCCGTTTTGTCAAGCATGCTGTTGATCTATGGCACCATTGTGAACGCCCACGAAGTGCAGCCGACCATTGGTGACATGACAGTGAAAGATGGGCAGCTTTCCCTTGATCTGCGTCTGAATGTGGAAACTTTTCTGGCTGGTATCGATCTCGATACAGTTGATGACACGAATAACGCTGAGAATGCCGACGATTACGACGCCCTGCGCGCCCTGTCCGGCGAAGATATTGCCGCCCGCGCACCTGATCTGCTGACCCGCTGGAACGCGGTGCCGCTGGTAGTTGTGGACGGCACGCCTGTAACCCTGCGCGCGGCATCTCTGGATATCCCTGAGGACGTCGACATTGAATTGCCGCGCATCTCTACATGGCGGCTGGTTGGCAACGTATCAAAGAACGCAGGCAACGTCACAATCACTTGGCCTATAGGTGCAGGTGCGATGGTACTGCGCCAGCAGGGTGTGGAAGAACCTTTTACCGGTTATTTGAGCGGCGGCGAAACCAGCCCCGAAATTGACCTTGGTGGCGGTGGCGAACAGACCACTTGGCAAGCATTCGTAAGCTATATCCCTGTAGGCTTTGATCACATTCTACCCAAAGGATTGGATCATATTCTATTCGTGCTGGGGCTGTTCTTTCTCTCCACCCATCTGCGCCCGCTGATCTGGCAGATCTCGGCATTCACTTTGGCACACACAGTGACATTGGCCCTGGGGGCGATGGGCTGGGTGTCTGTGCCGGCCTCGATTGTGGAGCCGCTGATTGCGGCATCCATCACCTATGTGGCGATTGAAAACGTCTTTACGTCGGGACTGACCCGGTGGCGGCCCTTGGTGGTCTTTGGGTTTGGGTTGTTGCATGGGCTTGGTTTTGCTTCCGTGCTTGGCGAGTTTGGCTTGCCTGAGGGGCAGTTTATCCCGGCACTTGTCGGGTTCAACATTGGTGTTGAGTTCGGCCAGTTGACGGTAATCGCCATCGCCTTTTTTCTGGTGGGCTGGGCAATCAGGCGGGCGTGGTACCGCCGCCTGGTTTCGATACCCGCGTCTTGCGTGATCGCCGGTGTCGGAGCCTACTGGTTCATAGAGCGGGCGTTTTTCTGAAGCGCCTTACGCCATCGCCGCAATCAGGGTCTTCAGAGCGGCCCTTGGATCGTCGGCCTGCCATATCTCGTCGCCAAGTCCAAAGAAGTCAGTAAAAGGCGTCAGTGTTCGCACCATACCCTCGTCGAGCGCGCCTTCGGCCACGACCGGGACTTCGATCACCTCAGACCACCATTGAAACAGGTCCAGTTCGGCAAAGCTGCCATCGCCCAGTGTGCTGGCCTGCACAGGGCCAAAGCTGACGTAATCCGCACCTGCTTCGCCCGCCGCCATGCCCTCGTGACGCGAGGTGCCACAAAAGCTGCCGACAATCGCGTCGTCGCCCAGTTCCTTGCGGGTATAGCGCACCGACCGCGCCCCATCGCTCAGGTGCACGCCGTCCAGACCCAGCCGTTCGACCAACAGCAAATGATCGCTGATCACCAGTGCCACATCGCGGGCATGGGTCACTTCGCGCAGCGCATCGGCGGCGCGGCTCAGACGGTCTTCATCCTTTGTTGACAGGGCAAGGCGCACACAGGCAATCGGATGGGCGTCCAAAACAGCGGCCAAAGTGCTGGGAAAGCTGCTGAGTTCAATCTCGGGCGGGGTGATCAGATAGATCTGCGGCTGCTCGGGCGTGTCCATGCTCAAAGTCCTTTGGTTCTCTTAATCAGTCCCTAGCCGAAGGTGGGCAAAAAGAAAACGTCTATTGAAACACGATGCCAAGGCGTTCTTGCGATACCGGGGTGCGGCGCGTAAGAGGCGGGCATGACAGAAACGACACAGCCCCCCATGATCCCGGCCTTTGTTCTGGTGCGCCCGCAGATGGGCGAAAACATCGGGGCGGCGGCGCGTGCGATGTGGAACTTTGGCCTTGATCACATGCGGCTGGTGGCCCCGCGCGATGGCTGGCCCAATCCGGCGGCTGACGCGCTGGCGTCCGGGGCCGGGCGGTTGCTGGACGAGGCGGCCCTGTTTGAGGATCTGCCCTCTGCTTTGGGGGACTGCAATTATGTATTTGCCACCACGGCGCGGGGACGTGACCTGACCAAACCCGTGTTCAGCCCCGAGGCCGCAATGAAAGAAGCCGCGACACGCATTGCGTCTGGACAGCGGGTTGCGGTGCTTTTTGGACCCGAACGGGCGGGGTTGGAAAACGACGATATCGCGCGAGCGAACGCGATCATCTCGGTGCCGGTCAATCCGAATTTTGCCTCACTGAACCTTGCGCAATGCGTGTTGCTGACTGGGTATGAATGGATGCGCGCGCAAGGCCATGTGACGGCGCAAACGGTTGAGATGGCAGGCACAGATTGGGCCAACAACAGTGAGATCGAGCATCTGGGCGCGCATTTCGAGGACCGCCTGAACGAGGCCGGGTTCTTTTTCCCCGAACACAAGGCCACCTCAATGAAGATGAACCTGCGCAACATGTGGTCGCGGATGCCGCTGACCCGTGCAGACGTGCAGATGCTGCATGGCATGATGCGGCAAATGGTACGTTGGAAAGAGCGCGACTAGACCTTCGCGCTGTGGTGGCCTACCTATCAAGGAAAGCTGAAATATGAGGCCCGCCAATGGCAGAAAAACGCAAGTTATTTGAGGAAGTCGGCACACCCGAGGCCGCGCGACCTGTGGTGGCGACCGGCGTGATTGACCGCGGGCAGGGCGGCGCGCGCGGGGCCATTCGCATCTGGTTGATGATCCTTTTTGCACTGGTGTTTGTGATGATCGCTGTTGGCGGTGCAACACGTCTGACGGATTCTGGCCTGTCGATCACCGAATGGCGCCCCATCACCGGGGCGCTGCCGCCGATGAATGACGCAGACTGGCAATCTGAATTTGCCAAATACCAAGAGATTGACGAATTTCAGGTGCAGAATTCATGGATGCAACTGGCCGATTTCAAACGCATCTATTGGTGGGAATGGGGCCACCGGCAACTGGGCCGGGTGATCGGTCTGGTCTGGGCCATGGGTTTTTTCTGGTTTTTGCTGCGCAAACAAATCCCCACAGGCTGGACCGGACGATTGCTGTTACTGGGCGCGCTTGGCGGTGCCCAGGGGGCAATCGGATGGTGGATGGTCGCATCCGGTATCACAACCGGGGCAGGGACCACAGATGTGGCGAGCTACCGACTGGCCACCCATCTGGGGCTGGCTTTTGTCATTCTGGGCTTCATCACCTGGTACACGCTGATGCTGGGCCGGTCCGAACGTGACCTGATGCAGGCACGCCGCGCAAAGGAGAACCGGCAATTTGGCCTTGCCACCGGGCTGCTGCATTTCGCGTTTCTGCAAATCCTGATCGGTGCGCTGGTCGCAGGAATTGATGCGGGCCGGTATTTTGTCGACTGGCCGCTCATGCAGGGGCAGTTTTTCCCGCCCGATGCGTTTGATCTGACCCCCGGCTGGCGCAATTTCTTTGAGAACCCCGGTCTGGTGCAATTCATCCACCGCGTTATGGGCTACCTGCTGCTTGCATTTGGTATTGTCGTTTGGTTGCGGGGGCGCAAATCGGCCCACCCCCATACGCGATTTGCCTTCAATGCGGTGATGGCAGCTTTGGCCCTGCAAGTGGTATTGGGTATCACCACCGTTCTTTATGCCGCCCCTGTTCACATCGCCCTTTGTCATCAGGCTCTGGCTGTGGTCCTGTGGGTGCTTATCCTGAGGGCGCGGTTCCTGAGCGCCTATCCGATCGCCACATCTCTGAGAGGAACAAAACCATGACTGCATATGACGATCTGATGGCATTTCAACGCGAAACCGAAGCCCTGTCGCAGGTGGCTGGGCGCCTGGGCTGGGATCAGGAAACCGTGATGCCCCGTGCCGCCGCCCCGCAGCGCGGTGAAGAAATGGCGGCAATGGAAAGCATGTTGCACGCCCGCCGCGTTGACCCGCGCGTCGGCGATTGGTTGTCAGGTATTGATCAGACAACTTTGGATGATGTGGGCCGCGCCAATATGCGTCTTATTCAGCGCAGCTATGACCGCGCAAGCAAAGTACCCGCCCAATTGGCCGCCCGCATTGCGCGGGTGACATCCGAAGCCCAGGGCATCTGGGCAGACGCCCGTGCGAAGGACAATTTCGCATCTTTTGCCCCAACGTTGACGGAAGTTATCGGGCTAAAGCGCGAAGAGGGTCAGGCCCTTTCCGCGGGCGGTGATGTCTATGACGCGATGCTGGAAGACTACGAACCGGGCACCACTGGCGCTGATCTGGCGGCGATGTTCGGGGCCCTTCGTCCTGAACTAAGCGCGCTGCGTGCCGCAGTGCGCGAGGCGGAAGCGCCGCCCGTGCTGGAGGGCGTGTTTGACGAAGGCGCGCAGATGAAACTGACGCGGCAATTGGCCAAGACCTTTGGCTATGACATGAGCAGGGGCCGCGTGGACAAGGCTGTGCATCCGTTCTCGTCCGGTGGCGGCCTTGATGTGCGCATCACCACGCGCACCAACGAACTGGACCCGTTCAACTGCCTTTATTCCACCATTCATGAGGTCGGCCATGCCGCCTATGAACAGGGCATCCACCCTGACTACCTGCTGACGCCTTTGGGGCGTGGCGTGTCGATGGGTGTGCATGAAAGCCAAAGCCGTATCTACGAAAACCAGTTGGGCCGCAGCCGTGCCTTTACCGGCTGGCTATTCGGCCAGATGAAAGACGCCTTTGGTGATTTCGGCGTGGCTGACACGGAAACCTTCTACCGCATCGTTAATCGGGTCTCGGACGGGTTCATCCGAACCGAGGCTGACGAACTGCAATATAACCTGCATGTGCTGATGCGCTTTGATCTGGAACGTGCATTGATCACCCATGATCTGCAGGTCGATGACCTTGAGGCGGCATGGAATGACCGGTTTGAGGCTGACTTTGGCTTTGCCGTCGACCGCCCGTCTGACGGCGTCTTGCAGGACGTGCATTGGGCAGTCGGTCTGATAGGGTATTTCCCGACGTATAGTCTGGGCAATGTCTACGCCGGATGTCTGAATGAGGCGCTGCGAAAGGCGGTGCCGGGGCTGGATGATGAACTTTCCCAGGGCGACACCAGCAGTGCAACATCATGGCTGCGCGAGAATGTGCAGATTCATGGTGGGCTCTATGAGCCGCGTGATGTGATTGCCCGCGCTGCGGGGGTTGAGCCATCAGAGGCACCGCTGCTTTCTTACCTCAAAGACAAGTTTGCGGACATTTACGCGTTATAAGGCAGAAACGGTTGGATTTGCGCGTTTCCCGCGCCAATTTGGCACGCTACAGCAGGGCGCTTGGCTCAATGCCACCGCTCTGCTTATTTCTGCCGGCCTTTTGCGTAGCTGCAAAGGTCGCTGCGCGATCCCGCCGTTCGGTTAAGCCTCAGGTTCCACATTCAGTTCCTCAACCTCGTCGCCCTGATCGGCAATCCATGCCACGCTGACGACGACTTCACCTTTGCCGGTATCAAAAACCTTGACGCCACCAGCACTGCGCGAGCGGAACGAAATACCCTCAACCGGCACCCGGATGGATTGGCCTTTGGAAGTGGCCAGCATGATCTGATCATCCATCTCGACGGGGAAGGACGCAACAATGTCACCGCCGCGCATCGCCTTGTCCATCGCCGTGACGCCAAGGCCTCCGCGCCCGCGCAAAGGATAGTCGTGACTGGAGCTGAGCTTGCCCGCGCCCTTGGCGCTAATCGTCAGGATCAGGTTCTCAACGGCGGACATTTCCGCATATTTGTCGGGTGAAATTGTCGCGTTTGCGTTGATCTCTTCTTCGTCAGACATGTCTGCATCATCGGCCAGCCCGGCGACCGCACGGCGCATCTTGAGATAGGCTTGCCGTTCATCAGATGTTGCATCGAAATGGCGGATGATCGACATGGACACCACTTTGTCTTTACCGTTCAACTTGATGCCGCGCACACCTACGGAAGCGCGTGAATTGAATACCCGCACATCTGTTGCGCGGAACCGGATTGCTCGTCCAGAGTTTGTGACCAGCATCACGTCATCATCATTGGACGCGATCCGTGCATTGATCAGCGTGGTATCGGCGTGGTCATCCTCGAACTTCATCGCGATCTTGCCATTGCGCATCACATTGGTGAAATCACTCAGCTTGTTGCGGCGAACAGTGCCTGCCGATGTGGCAAACACCACCTGCAAATCGTCCCACTCATCCTCGGCGCGGTCCACCGGCATGATCGCGGCAATGCTGACACCTGTCGGAATCGGCAGGATGTTCACAATCGCCTTGCCTTTCGACGTGCGTCCCCCTTGCGGCAGGCGCCACGTCTTGAGCTTGTAGACCATACCGTCGGTCGTAAAGAACAACAGTTGCGTATGGGTATTGGCGACAAAAAGCGTGGTTACCACGTCTTCTTCCTTGGTGGCCATGCCCGACACACCCTTGCCACCGCGACGCTGGCTGCGGAAATCGGCCAAAGGCGTGCGTTTGATGTAGCCGCCGGAGGTGACGGTCACGACCATGTCTTCGCGCGCGATCAGGTCTTCGTCTTCCATGTCGCCGGACCATTCCACAATCTCGGTGCGGCGCGGCACGGCAAAGAGGTCACGGACCTCTTTCAGCTCATCCGCGATGATGCTCATGATCCGTTCACGGCTGCCCAAAATCTCAAGATATTCCTTGATCTTAGAGGCAAGTTCTTCCAGTTCATCGGTAACTTCCTTGACACCGATCTGGGTCAGGCGCTGCAACCGCAGTTCCAAAATGGCGCGGGCCTGGGCTTCGGACAGGTTATAGGTGCCATCGTCATTCGCCGTGTGGGTCGGATCGTCAATCAGCGCGATGTAGGGCAGGATATCGCGCGCAGGCCAGCGCCGGGTCATCAGCTTTTCACGGGCCTCCGCGGCATCCGCAGATGACCGGATGCTGGCGACCACCTCGTCAATGTTGGTCACTGCCACGGCCAGACCACACAAGATATGGCTGCGCTCACGTGCCTTGCGCAGCAGGAACGCGGTGCGGCGCGCCACCACGTCTTCGCGGAAATCAATGAACGCGGTCAGGAACTTGCGCAGCGTCAATGTTTCGGGCCGACCGCCGTTGAGCGCCAGCATATTACAGCCAAAATAGGTCTGCATCTGGGTGAAGCGGAACAATTGGTTCATCACCACTTCGGCCGTTGCATCGCGTTTGAGTTCAATCACCACGCGCACGCCGTTGCGGTCACTTTCGTCCTGAACATGGGCAATGCCGTCGATTTTCTTTTCACGCACCTGTTCAGCGATCTTTTCGATCATCGCGGATTTGTTGACCTGATAGGGTATCTCGTCGATGACGATGGCCCAGCGGTCCTTGCGGATTTCCTCAACCCGCGTTTTGGCACGAATGATCACGCTGCCGCGCCCTTCAAGATAGGCTTTGCGCGCACCGGACCGGCCCAACATGATACCACCCGTCGGAAAGTCGGGGCCTGGGACATATTCGATCAACTGTTCCGTGGTCAAATCTGGGTCTTCGATCAACGCCTGACAGGCATCGATAACTTCACCTAGATTGTGCGGTGGAATGTTGGTGGCCATACCAACCGCAATCCCGCCAGCACCATTCACCAGCATGTTCGGGAAACGCGACGGCAGCACCGATGGTTCGCGCTCCTTGCCATCGTAGTTGTCCATGAAATCGACAGTGTCTTTGTCCAGATCACTGGTCATGTACGACGCGACCTTGTCCAGCCGCGACTCAGTATACCGCATCGCCGCAGCAGAATCGCCGTCCATGGACCCAAAGTTGCCCTGACCATCAATCAGCGGCACCGACATCGAGAAATCCTGCGCCATCCGCACAAGCGCATCGTAAATCGCTGAATCACCGTGCGGGTGATACGAACCCATTACATCGCCAACCGATTTTGCCGATTTACGATATGTTTTGTCGTGGGTAATGCCCTTTTCGTACATCGAATAAATGATCCGACGATGGACCGGCTTCAGACCATCGCGCAGGTCTGGAATGGCACGGCTGACGATGACCGACATGGCATAATCCAGATAGGAAGTGCGCATTTCGTGTTCGATGCTGACCGATGGCCCATCAAAGATGGGGCGTTCAGGCATATTTTCTTCATCGTTTTCAGGGGTATCCGGCGTATCGTTCACGTCATTGGCCTAGCTTTATCACTGCTCTATATCTTGGGGTTTTCTATAGCAGAATGGGCATATGAGGTGCAATGCCTGTGGCCAAAACACACCGAAGTCAGTAACATCACAGTGACAACATATTGTTTTCATTGAAAAGTAAATATTTGCTGGCATTCTGAATGGGGGGATCACAGCTAAGGAGGTTTATTATGCCCCGATCAGAAACCGAATTGATGCTCAAAGGCTATGGGCTTACCACCGCGGAATTCTTCTATCATATGCCTGATTTTACCCATGTGCTGAACAGTTTCGTCTGGCAGGAATACGACATCGCCCCGGATCATCCTGAACTCTTCAAATTTGTCGAATTTTGGCAGTCCGAAATTGAGGGCTCCCTGCATTCGGTGCGGTTCAGCCATCGCAAACTGCTATCCTCTGGGGAATGGCACAATCAGGTTGGCGAATTCACGCTGCACTAGCGACGGATCAGGCCGAACAACTGGCCCCGCCAAGCACACAAAACTTGGCGCAATGCGGGTGGTTCAATGACACGTCACGCTCGGCCTGCTCAAGCGTTTCGCCAAGTTCAAATTCAGGCGAATAGGGCAGCAACGTACACGCCAGCACGACAGGTTTTGCGGCACCCTTGCGTTTGACCACCATACGCGACGATGCACACATGATCGTGCTGGGGGATTTATTCAAGATGTCCCAACAGCCGGTGGTGATTTCCGGCACTTCCACCGTTTCATCCATTTCAGGAAACAACACCGTCATACCAGAGTTTTGCGCGTCAATATCAAACCCATGTTCGGAAAAAAATGCAGAATACCCTTCACGGCTTGATGCATCGCTGTCCCCAAAAACGGACCGGCCGGCTACCGCCATCCGGAACCCATGATCGCGCAACCATTTCATACCGGTCAGGGTCCTTTGAAACGCACCATCCCCCCGTTCGGCATCGTGCAAATCAGCGCGGAAATGATCGACTGATATCCGCAGGGTCATCTTTCCCGGATAGGTCTTTTCAAGCCGCACCAGCCCGTTTTGCATATTTTTCCGCATCATCGGACGCATGGCGTTTGTGAGGATCAAAACCTCGTATCCGCGCGCCAAGGCGGCCTCTGTCATGTCGATCATTTGAGGGTTCATGAACGGTTCACCCCCGGTGAAAGCGATCTCCTTTACCGGCCATTTGCGGTTTTCAATCTGATCCAGATACGCGGCGACCTCGTCGGCGGTGATATAGACCAGTGCATCATTGGTGGGGCTGCTTTCGATATAGCAGTTCACACATTCAATGTTGCACAGCGTCCCGGTGTTAAACCAAAGCGTTTGCGGGTCTTTCAGCGATACGGTCGCGCGGGCCTCGCCTTTGGCGGTCACGTCGGGGTCCTGAAATTTGCCGAAATTTGCTGCTGTATCTGACGCCTGCAAATCTTTCATGGTTGGTCCTTGCCCCGTACCTTATGCTATCGTTGAGTGTGCTACGCTAGAAGTGGTGCGAATAAAAGTGCCGCAAAGGGATGTGCACAGACTTGTGAAGCGCAGAAAATAGGGTATGTTTGCGCTAACAGCGGCCCAATTGGGCGTAACAAGGGTTCTCCACATGGTCTCTCGCGTTATTCCAGTCGATCCATTTGATCTGGTCATTTTTGGCGGCACTGGGGATCTGGCCCGCCGCAAAATCCTGCCGGGATTGTTTCGTCGTTTCTGTGCCGGGCAAATGCCGGCCGATGCAAGAATCGTGGGAGCCGCGCGCACAGACATGGACACTGCAGCGTACCGCGCGATGGTTTCTGACGCGATCAGTGAATTTGGCGGAGAGTTCGCCTGTGAGGGGACAACCCTCGAAAAATTCCTGCAGCAAATTGATTATATATCCATTGACGCACGCGGCGAAAAAGGCTGGGCGGAGCTTCAGGAAAAGATGTCCGGAACGGACAGGGTAGAAGCCTATTATTTCTCAGTTTCGCCTTCGCTATTCGGGGATCTGGCCGAGCGTCTGCAACACTGGGGCATGGCCGATCACGAAAGCCGGATCGTGGTCGAAAAACCCTTTGGTCGCGATCTTGAAACGGCGCGCGCCCTCAACAAGACTTTGGCCACCTATTTTGCAGAAAGCCAGATTTATCGCATTGACCACTATCTTGGCAAAGAGACCGTGCAAAACCTGATGGCAGTGCGGTTCGGCAACATGCTGTTTGAGCCATTATGGAACGCACAATACGTCGATCACATCCAGATCACGGTTGCCGAAACGGTTGGCGTGGGGGGCAGGGGCGAATATTACGACAAGTCAGGCGCGATGCGCGATATGGTTCAGAACCACCTGATGCAACTTTTGTGCCTGATCGCGATGGAACCACCCGCGCGCTTTGATCCTGATGCGGTGCGCGATGAAAAACTCAAGGTCATTCGCGCACTTGATCCCGTTGAACCGCACCATATAGCGCGCGGACAATATCTGGCGGAAGTTGGAAACGAGACTGAAAACCCCGATTATCGCACTGCCGTCAATGACCCGCGCAGCCACACTGAAAGCTTTGTGGCGCTCAAAGCGAAAATCAGCAACTGGCGGTGGGCCGGGACACCTTTCTATCTGCGCACCGGCAAACGGATGTCAGCGCGCAGTTCAGAAATAACCGTGGTGTTCAAGGAAACCCCACACTCGATCTTTGCGGAAGACGCCGGAAGGCACCGCAATGTGTTGTCGATCCGGTTGCAGCCCAACGAGGGCATCACACTGGGCGTGACCATCAAGGAACCGGGCCCCGGTGGCATGCGCCTGATTGACGTGCCGCTTGATATGACCTTTGCGGACGCGTTGGGCGATCAGGACGCAGATCATGTAGATGCCTATGAACGTCTGATCATGGATGTGATCCGTGGCAATCAGACTTTGTTCATGCGCGGCGACGAGGTTGAGGCGGCCTGGGCATGGACCGATCCCTTGATCCAGGGCTGGGAGGCGCGCAATGATGTGCCCAAACCCTATGACAGCGGTTCTGACGGGCCGACGGTGTCAACGGAATTGATGCGGCGGGATGGCCGTGAATGGCGAAAGGTTTAGTCGTGAAAATCATCGAATACGCAGACAGAGAGATGTTGGCGATGAACGTCGCTGATATGTTGGCCAGTGAATTGAAAAATTGCCTGTTGGTCCATGAATTTGCGTCCTTCGCGGTGCCGGGCGGAACAACACCCGGCCCGATCTTTGATTTGCTGTGTGGCACTGACATCGAGTGGGACCGTGTCCATGTCATGTTGACCGATGAACGCTGGGTGCCGCAGGATCACGCCCAATCCAATGCGGGGCTGATCCGGGAGCGTTTGCTGGTGAACGATGCAGCGGCGGCGACATTTGTGCCGTTCTATCAACCGGGGCTGGACCCATCCGAGGGCAGCGCGCAGGTCGCCAAAAGTCTGAAGGACGAGTTGCCCATTTCCGTATTGATGCTTGGCATGGGCGCGGACATGCACACCGCATCGCTGTTTCCGGGGGCCGAAGGTCTGGATGCGGCCCTTGCAGCGAATGCGCCACTGCTCTGCCCGATCATGCCAAAGGGCCATGATATTGCCCGCGTCACACTGCCCGGCCATGTGCTGCAAGGGGCGATGGCCAAACATCTGGTCATATTTGGCACCGACAAGCGCGATGCTTTGGAGAAGGCGCGATCCTTGCCACCAGAACAGGCCCCGATTGCCACAGTTCTGCATGACACAGAGATACATTGGGCGGAGTGAACAACATGGACATCTGGAAAAGTCTGAAAAGCCGCCAGAATGCTGTGGCAGACCGGCCGTTGCTGGCGCTTTTCGAGGAAGACGACCGTGCCTCGGATTTCGTGGTTGAGACAGCGAATATGCGGTTTGACTATGCCAAGACCAATATTGACCGAGACACCCGCGCCGACCTGGTCAAACTGGCGGAACATGCGGGTGTTGCGGCCAAGCGCGACGCGATGTTTGCCGGTGCCGAAATCAACGAGACCGAAGGCCGCGCGGTTCTGCACACCGCCTTGCGCAATCTTGATGGCGGCCCGGTGATGGTGGACGGCCAAGACGTGATGCCCGGTGTCCTTGATACGCTGGCGGCAATGCGCGCCTTTGCCAATAAGATACGCGCAAGCGACACAACAGATGTGGTGAACATCGGGATTGGCGGCTCTGACCTTGGGCCTGCGATGGCCACAGCCGCGCTCAGCCCCTATCACGACGGTCCGCGCTGCCATTTCGTGTCAAACGTCGATGGCGCGCAGATCGCCGATACATTGCGGGGGCTTGATGCAAAAACCACGCTTGTGATCGTCGCTTCCAAAACCTTTACCACCATCGAAACCATGACCAACGCCCGCACCGCCAAAGCATGGATGATCGACCACGGCGGCGATCCCAAGGTCCAGTTTGCAGCGCTCAGCACAGCTGAGGAAAAGACCGCTGATTTTGGTATTGATCCCGATCAGGTCTTTGGTTTCGAAGATTGGGTTGGCGGGCGTTATTCCGTCTGGGGGCCCATTGGCCTGTCGGTGATGATTGCCATTGGTCCCAAAGGCTTTGACGCATTCTTGCGCGGGGCGCAGGCAATGGACACGCATTTCCGCGTCGCCGATCCGCTTGAGAATATGCCAATGATGCTGGCCCTTGTAGGCATCTGGCACAACCAGATCTGCGATTATGCCACCCGCGCCGTGCTGCCCTATGATCAGCGGCTGGCCTATCTGCCCGCGTATCTGCAGCAGCTTGAGATGGAATCAAACGGCAAATCCGTGCAGATCGATGGCACCCCCGTGGATCATCACACCGGTCCTGTCGTCTGGGGTGTTGTTGGCACCAACGGGCAGCACGCGTTTTATCAACTGATCCATCAGGGCACGCGTATCATTCCCTGCGAATTTCTGGTGGCCGCAAATGGGCATGAGCCTGAACTGACCCACCATCATAAACTGCTTGTGGCAAATTGCCTTGCCCAGTCTGAGGCGCTGATGCGGGGCCGGTCCTTTGGCGAGGCCAGCAAGATGATGGCCGCCAAAGGTCTGACCGGGGCCGAGCAGGAGCGTCAGGCCCAACACCGCGTTTTCCCTGGCAATCGCCCGTCAACCACCTTGGTATATCCGCTGCTGGATCCTTACACTTTGGGTCAGATCGTTGCCCTTTATGAACATCGCGTTTTCGTCGAAGGGGTTATTCTTGGCATCAATTCCTATGACCAGTGGGGGGTGGAACTGGGCAAGGAACTGGCCACATCGCTCGGCCCTGTTGTCGAGGGTGTCGAACCGACGACCGGCAAAGACGGCTCTACCGCCAGTCTGGTGGACTATGTTCTCAAACACAGCGGCTGAACGGCTTCGCGCGCAGGTTTTGGTCCTTCACACCAGATCAGGCGCGCGGCCCACGCGGTTGGCCAATGGGGCCACCGTCAGACCCTGAACGATGATCGAAAACACCACCACGATATAGGTGCAGGTCAGGATTACCGGCTTCCATTCGCTTTCGGGCAGGGACAAGGCCAGGGCAACCGAAATACCGCCCTTTAGTCCGCCCCAAGTCATGATCGGCGTTACGCCCTGACTGAACGTGCGAAACGGGCGCAGCAAACTGATCGGAACGGCAACAGCCACCAGACGGGCCAGCAGGGCGATAAAGATCGTCGCGATCCCGGTCAGGATCACATCACCTGAAAACGCGACCGCAAAGACTTCGAACCCGATGAGCAAGAATAAAACGGCATTCAAAATCTCGTCGATTAACTTCCAAAAGCCTTCCACATACTGTCGCGTGATTTCAGACATGCCCTTGGCTGTGCCCACATCACCAATCAGCAAACCCGCACAGACTGCCATAATGGGTGCCGAAACATGCAGCCAGACGGCCAATTCGTACCCCCCAAAGGCCAGCCCCAGCGTCAGCAACACTTCAAGCGAATAATCATCAATCCGCCGCATCACACGGAAGGTGAGCCACCCCAAGACAAGGCCAAGGACCGCGCCGCCAAGCGCCTCTTGGACAAAAAGCAATGCAGCCCCCGCAAGCGGGCTGCTGGTATCAGCACCATGCGCATCGCCCGGGAAAGCCAGACCAACCAGCACCAGAAACACGACATAGCCCACGCCGTCGTTGAACAGGCTTTCGCCCGCGATCTTGGTCTCTAACGTTTTGGGCAGATCGGCCTCGCGCAACACGCCCAGAACGGCAACAGGATCGGTGGGAGAAATCAGTGCGCCAAACACCAGCGCCAGCAACAACGGCATGCCCGTAAGCCATGAAAACCCAAAGCCTACGATTATTGTGGACAGCGCAATACCCAGCGTGGCCATCAAAAACACCGTGATCCATTCCGCACGCAGATCGCTAAGTTTGACGTGCAAAGCCCCGGCAAAAAGCAACAGACCCAACATGCCCTCAAGCAGGGCTTCGGAAAAATCGATGCCCGTCACAATGCCGCGCACGGTGTCCGCGATGTTGAGCGCGGGCCAAACCAGATCCAGCGCCAAAAGCCCGAATGAGGCCAGCAGGGACACCACCAGAATACCAATGGCAGAGGGCAATTTGAGAAACAGATAATTGATCGCCCCAAATCCGCCCGCGAGGACAATCAACAACGAGGTGATTTGCAGAAAATTCATGCTCTGGCTTTCTTGAGGCGGAAGATGGCGAGGCCACCTGAACTGATCTTAGGTAAATCGCGGACGTGCGGCACCAGTGTCACGGCTTCATATCATAGGTGATCCACATGGTGCGGGTCGCCAGTGTGTCATAGACACCGCGCCCCCGGTAGTTGTCATCCGCCGTGATCCATCGCACAACGGCCCATCCTTTTGTCCGCGCAACCTCGGCCACACCATTGATCAACGCCTGCGCCGCGCCGCTGCCACGGGCGTCAGGGTCCACAAAAAGATCATCAAGAAAGCAACTTGTGGCCGCGCGCAGGGGGCTTGCAAAGGGGCGATAATGCGTCAGCCCAATCAATTTACCCTGCGCATCCTGCGCCACCAAACCACTGGTTTCATGGGACGCATCCATCAGCCAGCCAAACACACGGTCGCGCATATCTGCTGTCTGATCAACTTTGTAGAACGTAGCATAGCCTTGATAAAGGATATCCCAAGCGCTGCGATCCTGCGCCGCAACCGGCCTGACTGTCACACTCATTCTGGTCTCCCTTGAAATTCATACGTCGCGCACGGCACCATCAATCGCTTCAAACCGGCTTTGCACTGCAGGGGGTATCGCATAGCGGCCCGACCCATCCGGTTCTAACAGCACCAGCACACAATTAAAGGACGCCCGCAATGTGCCCCCGGACCACAGTTGCTGAAGCAGTGAAAATGAGGTGCTGCGGTAGGCGGTGCAGCCGCAGGTGGTCACGTAATTCTCATCCATCCGCATTTCCTGACGGTAGTGGATGGTCCCGGACCGGATCACAATGCGCGGGTCGCTGGCATCGTCATACTTGGACAATCCCCAATCCTGCACATAACGTATGCGTAACCGTTCAAACCATTCCATATAGACCGCGTTGTTGACGTGGTTCAGCACATCAAGCTCAGAAAACCGCACCTGATCGGCCATCGCCAGCGGCTGCGAAGTGGTAATGCCAAGTGCGCGTTGCTGTTCTGGATCAAGGGGGGTGTGATAGAGCAATGTCATGTCAAATGAGTAGGCCGCGCACGCCACGCTTGCAAGAGCGTCTGGCTTTGGCCAATCTGAGCCATGCACCCCAACGGAGGATCCGCGATGCTTGGCCAGATGATGACGCAACCGCTGCTGATTTCGAGCCTGATGGCCCACGCCGAACGCTATCATGCGGGTGGCGGAATTGTATCGGTAAACACAAGTGGCGATGTGGAAAATACTACATGGGGGCAGGTGGGATCGAATGCCCGCCGGTTGGCCAGCGCTCTGGGCAAACTGGGGCTGAGCGCCCATGCCCGCTGCGGAACCATTGCGTGGAACAATCGCCGACATCTTGAGATCTATTTTGGCGCTCCGGGCGGTGGATTTGTCTGTCATACTATAAACCCGCGGCTTTTTCCCGAACAGCTGGTTTATATTCTGAACCATGCCGAAGATAAGGTGCTGTTCATCGACAAAACCTTTGTGCCGCTTGTGGCTGCTATCCGCGACAAGCTGGCGCATCTGGACCATATTGTGCTGATGGAGGACGAGGCGGGCGATGCCGCCGATGCCTTGCCGGGCATCATTGCCTATGATGATCTGCTGGCAACGGGTGACGTTGATTATCGCTGGCCCGATCTGGATGAAAACTGCGCCTCAAGCCTTTGTTATACATCGGGAACCACCGGCAATCCAAAGGGTGTTCTTTATTCTCATCGCTCAACTGTGCTGCATAGTTTTGGCTCAAACCTTGCTGACAGCATTGGTTTTTCCGCAATGGACGTTGCGTTGATGGTGGTGCCCATGTTCCATGTGAACGCTTGGGGCTCGCCCTATGCCTGCGCGATGGTCGGGGCGCGGCTGGTGTTGCCGGGACCGGGGCTGGATGGTGCGTCGCTTGTTGGGCTGATTGACGACCACAAAGTAACGGTGGCGCTCGGCGTGCCGACGATCTGGCTGGGCCTTTTGGGTGCTGCAAAAGCCGCCAAGAGCAGCCTTGCCAGCCTCAACCGTACAGTTGTGGGCGGATCAGCCTGTCCACCGTCCATGATTGCAGCATTCCGCGACACCTATGATGTCGAAGTGATCCATGCCTGGGGGATGACCGAAATGTCGCCCTTGGGCACCGTGAACCAACCTTTGGCCAAACACCGGGATTTGCCGACCGAGGACAAGCACAAGCTGCGCGAAAATCAGGGCAGGGCGGTCTATGGCGTAGAGCTTGAGATATGGGATAAAGACGGAAAGCCGCTGCCGCAGGATGGCAAGGCGCAAGGCGATCTGATGACCCGGGGGCATTGGATCCTAGACGCGTATTTTCGTTCGACCTCTGAGGAAACGCTGACAAAAGGCTGGTTTGATACCGGCGATGTCGCGACGATGGATGCCGATGGATATATCACCATCAAAGACCGCTCCAAGGATATCATCAAATCCGGGGGCGAATGGATCAGTTCTGTGGAACTCGAAAACATTGCCATCGCCCACCCGGATTTGACCGATGCCGCTGTAATCGGGGCAAAGCACCCCAAATGGGATGAACGCCCGGTGCTGGTGGCGGTCAAGGCCGAGGGTGCGCAGCCCACTGAAGCAGAGGTTTTGGCCATCTTCGAAGGCAAGATCGCCAAATGGCAGTTGCCGGACAAAGTTGTTTTTACTGACGTTTTGCCCCGTAATGCCACGGGTAAAGTTCTCAAACGCAATCTGCGCGATCAGTTCGGCGATGTCTTGATGGGCTGATCAGCCGCGCCAGCGATCCAGCTTGGGGATGCCGCGCGTGAACATCCACGCCATGAATTTGGGCATGCCCGATCTCTGCAATGCCGCAACGCATTCGGCCTGAAATTCATCAACGCTAACGCCGGTATGGCGAAATGCGCCCTGATCATAGCAAAGCGAACAATAGGTCGTGCTGTGGCTGCCATCGGCCTCCGTACCACCGGCCTGCGGATCCTTGGACAGGGGCATTCCGCAGCTTTGACAATTTTTGGCCATTCCAATGCTCCCCTTGTACACATCAATGATATCTTGTATAAACAATGGACCATTGTCAATGCTTTGAGGGTCATATGCGCATCGGAGAACTGTCAAAACGCGCGCAGGTCAGCCGCGACACCATCCGATTCTATGAACGCCACGGATTGATCCAATCCGCAGTCGACCCGGATGCGGCAAACAGCTATCGCATATATCCCGAGGACGTATTGTTGACGCTGGATATCATTCGCGACGCTCAGGCAGCAGGGTTGAGCATCGCCGACATCACTGTTTTCCTAGGGCAATTCATGGCCCAGGACCCCGATGCGATAGACGGACAGGCGTTTCTTGACGCAAAAATCGCCGAAGTCAGGGCCAGATTGGCCTCCGGCACACAGTTTCTCGACATGTTGTTGCAAACCAAGACCGCATTGGCGCGGGCACCCGATGACGAAGCGGCTGATCTTGAGCGAATTGGAGCGGGTAACGAGAATCGAACTCGTAACTAAAGCTTGGGAAGCTGCCGTGATACCTTTTCACCATACCCGCTCTAAGCTCAGCAGATATTGATTTGGCCTGCGAGCGTCAAGACCAACTCAGGTTCAGGGGGCCTTGGCCTGAAAGAAAACGATCTCTGCCGGAACGCGCAGCCCATCTGGTGTTTCAAAGGGCGCATAGCTGTCGAAAAGCCGAGCGCTGATGGCATCCCGATCCGCGTCCGTTCCGTTAAAATGCAAAATGGTGCGCCCGGCAGGGCCCACATTGACAGCAAGTTCTGCAACGTCGCGCCGGGTGCCCTGTGGCGTCAGGTCCAAGGGGCAAACAGCGACCCTGATGTCTTCAAACCCAGCCTGTTCCAGAACGGCGCGTACCCGCTCAGGATCGCGCATTGAAAACGGGCCGGGCGCATCGGGATCAACAGCCGGAGGCGCGCCAAGCACGGCCTTTGCGGCGACGGCGCTGTAGGTAAACCACGGGTTGTTCGCAATCGCGCCCCAACTGGCGCATGACATCCCGGCACCGGGCCGCATTGCCTTGCGCATGTTGAAAAATGCACCAACCGCGTCGGCAAAAAACATCGTGCCAAACCGCGATATCATCTGATCATAAAGGGCCGGTTCAAAGTCGAATTCGGCCGCATCCGCCTCAATGAATGCGACGTTATCCATATCTTGGGCGCGATCCCGTGCACGCGCCAGCATGGTCGGGGATATATCAAGTCCATGAACCCGTCCGGTTGCGCCAACCATTTCGGCGGCCTGCAAGGTGCTGGCACCTGTGCCGCATCCAATATCGAGCACGACCTGACCTTTCATCAGGTTCGCGCGCGCCAGAACACCATCCAAAACCGGTTGCATGAGCCGATCCAGCGCCGCCTGCCACGCCACCCATTTATCCCCGGCATCAGAGCGCCAGAATTCGGCCTGATCTGCGTTTGAACCGCTCATGCTGGCCGCCGCCTGCGTCTGCTGTCGCCGCCACCAGTGTTGAATGTCGCAGTTGGCAGCGTCACGATGCTGTTCAATATCGGAAACGGTTCAACCGCGTTCGGAATGGCAGATGCGTTCACAAAATGCTCCTGAAAGCGTGGCTCAATTGCGGTTTCAACCTTGTGGATCGCGCGCACGGTTTCTTCAATTTCGGCGCGTGCCAGAGTATTCAACAAGGCAATCCGCGCGCCGGTGCCAGCGGCATTGCCCGCCGAGGTGACCTTGTCGAGCGGCGCATCCGGGATCATGCCAAGGATCATCGCGTGTTTGGGCGAAATATGCGCGCCAAAAGCACCGGCCAGCACCACACGGTCCACCTTGTCCACGCCGAATTTGTCCATCAACAGCCGGGCACCCGAATAAAGCGCTGCCTTGGCCATCTGGATTTCGCGAATGTCGCGGTTGGTCACGGTGATTCTGGGGCCACCCGCATCTGTTCCGTCATAGACCAGATAAGAATTGGTGCGCCCGTCTTCGAAAACGTTCGGCGATCCGGTCTGTTCGGACGTGCCGATCAACCCCGGCGCATCGACAATCCCGTGCAGGCGCATTTCGGCCACCATTTCGATGATGCCAGACCCGCAAATACCGGTGACACCGGTGGTGGCAATCGCATCTTGAAAACGATCCTCATCCGACCACAGGTCTGAACCGATGACTTTGAAGCGTGCAATCTTGGTCACGGGGTCAATCTCGACCCGCTCAATGGCACCCGGTGCGGCACGTTGCCCCGACGATATCTGAGCGCCCTCGAATGCAGGGCCGGTGGGCGACGAACACGCCAGCACCTTGTCCTTGTTGCCGAGCAAAATCTCGGCGTTGGTGCCCACATCGACAACCAAAACCAAATCTTCGGATTTGTCTGGTGCTTCGCTCAGCGCGACTGCGGCGGCATCGGCACCTACATGTCCCGCGATGCAGGGCAAGAAATAGACCCGTGCCGAGGGGTGGATGTTGAGCTCCAGATCATCGGCACGCAGGCGCATGGCATTGGATGTCGCCAGCGCAAAAGGGGCCTGTCCCAATTCAAAAGGATCAATGCCCAGAAACAAGTGGTGCATGACCGGATTGCAGACAAAAACCGCGTCCACGATCAGGTCTTTGTCGACACCCGCCTCAGTCGCAATCTGCGAGAAAAGCCCATTCATGCCCTCCCGCACCGCGCGGGTCATTTCATTGGCACCCGACGGGTTCATCATGGAATAGCTGACCCGGCTCATCAGGTCTTCGCCAAAGCGGATCTGCGGGTTCATCACCCCGGACGAGGCGACGACTTCGCCTGTTTGCAGGTCACACAGATGCGCCGCAATGGTGGTAGAGCCCAAATCGACCGCGACGCCGTAAACTGTCCCTTCGTAATAGCCCGGCCAGATGTGCATGATCCGTGGCGGGTTCTCTGCATCGCCCAGATGCAGGGCGACGGTGACCTTCCAATTGCCCTTGCGCAATACCGGTTGCATCACCTGCAGAATGTTAAGATCGGCGTTGACCTTCTCCAGATCCCATTGATCGCGCAGGGCATCGCGCAGCCGTTCCAGATCACCGGAAGGGTCGTGCATGTCCGGCTCTGCCACCTCAACATAAAAGAGCTTGGTTGACGGGTTCAGCACGATCTCACGCGCTTCCGCCCGCTTGCGCACCACCTGCTTGTGCACCTGACTTTCAGGTGGCACGTCGATCACCACATCGCCCTGAACCGTCGCCTGACAGCCTAGACGGCGGCCCTCAATCAGTCCGCGTTTGTCCTTGTAACGTTGTTCAACCGAATTCCATGCCGACAGGGCATCGTCACGCACGGTCACCTTGTGCTTGGAAAACTCACCATAGCTTGGGGTGATCTGACATTTGGAGCAGATCCCGCGACCACCACACACCGAATCCAAATCAACGCCCAGTTGTCGCGCGGCCGTTAGGATCGGGGTCCCGACTGCGAAATGCCCGCGCTTGCCCGATGGGGTGAAAATCACCAGTGGATCGCTGCTCATAGATCTCTGTCCTCAAACACTTTTCGTCACCATAGCGTCAAGCACGGCAGGCGAAAGGCAATGAGCGGCAAATAATGCGTCTGCCGCGCCATCTTTGGTGCTTCTTGTGGACCAACGCCGACTGCCAACTGTTCGCACACGGCTCCGCCACCCGTGACAACGCTGAATTCCCGGCAACAGCCCTTGGCATCCCGTCGCATCCGTGAAATAGCAAACCGCCAAATGAACCCAAATAAAAACCATTACCCAGAGGTGTATGATGGAGATTCGTGAGGCACTGACCTTTGATGATGTATTGCTGGTTCCGGGTGCGTCCTCGGTGCTGCCGTCAACGGCGGATACCCGTACATTTGTCACCCAATCAATTGCGTTGAACATCCCGCTGCTGAGCTCGGCCATGGACACCGTGACCGAAGGACCCATGGCCATTGCCATGGCGCAGGCCGGCGGAATGGGCGTGATACATCGTAATCTGTCAATCGACGAACAAGCCCGCGAGGTGCGCCGGGTCAAGCGATTTGAAAGCGGGATTGTCTATAACCCCATTACTCTGACAGCCGATCAAACGCTGGCCGACGCCAAGGCTTTGCAAGAACGTTACAGCGTCACCGGGTTTCCCGTGGTGGATGGATCTGGCCGTGTTGTAGGCATCGTCACGAACCGCGACATGCGGTTTGCCTCTGATGACCGCACACCCGTTAAGGCGATGATGTCCACAGATAATCTGGCCATTCTGCACGAACCTGCGGACCGGGAAGAGGCTATAAGCCTCATGAAGGCGCGCCGGATTGAAAAACTGTTGATCACCGACAAATCCGGCAAATTGACCGGGTTGTTGACGCTCAAAGACACCGAACAGGCGGTTTTGAACCCCACGGCGTGCAAAGATGCGTTGGGCCGTTTGCGGGTTGCCGCCGCGACAACGGTGGGTGACGCAGGTTTTGAACGCTCTCAGGCGCTGGTCGAAGCGGGCGTGGATATGATTGTGATTGATACCGCGCACGGCCATTCCGAAGGGGTTGCGCGCGCCGTTGAACGCGCCAAAACGCTCAGCAACGAAGTACAGGTCGTCGCAGGCAACGTGGCCACAGGGGCCGCCACGCGTGCGTTGATTGATGCAGGGGCGGATGCCATCAAGGTCGGCATCGGACCCGGTTCCATCTGCACCACGCGGATGGTGGCCGGTGTGGGTGTGCCGCAGTTGACCGCGATCATGGACTGCGCCGAGGCCGCGGGCGATATCCCGGTCATTGCAGATGGCGGCATCAAATTCTCCGGTGACTTCGCCAAAGCAATCGCGGCGGGCGCGTCCTGCGCGATGGTCGGCTCGATGATTGCGGGCACCGACGAATCGCCGGGCGATGTGATTCTGTATCAGGGCCGCAGCTTTAAGAGCTTTCGCGGCATGGGCAGTCTTGGTGCGATGGCCAGCGGATCGGCAGATCGGTATTTTCAAAGTGATGCCGCCAGCGACAAGCTGGTCCCCGAAGGCATCGAAGGGCAGGTCGCCTATAAAGGGAGTGCCGCCGCCGTGGTGCACCAGATGGTCGGCGGGCTGCGGGCGGCGATGGGCTATACCGGTTGTGCCACTGTCGCAGAGATGCGCAAAAACTGCTCCTTTGTGAAAATCACCGGTGCTGGCCTGAAAGAAAGCCACGTGCATGATGTGCAGATCACCCGCGAATCTCCAAACTATCGGGCCGGATAAATGTTTATATTCAGCCACATGCAAGTCATTATTCAAGTGATGCATAAACAATGACACCTGGCGCGCGTGTGGCCGCAGCCATCGAAGTGTTGGACGACATGGCAGGCGGGTTGGCAGCGGAGCAGGCGCTGACACGGTGGGCGCGTCGCAGCCGCTTTGCAGGGTCCAAAGACCGCGCCGCGATCCGGGATCACGTGTTCGATGTTTTGCGCACCCGTAAAACAGCGGCGTATTACGGCGGATCTGATAATGCACGCGCCTTGATGATCGGGCTTCTGCACCACCAGGGTGCTGATATTGCGTCCCTGTTTGATGCGCTAGGTCATGCGCCGAGCCCCTTGAGTGAAGCCGAAGCCGACTTTCCGGACCCACCAACCGATCCGCAAATTCTGTGGAACCTGCCGGATTGGATGATCCCGCTCTTTCAGACCTCACTGGGCAACGATGCCGCCGCCGCAGCCCTTGCATTGCAAAGCCGCGCGCCGATCACGTTGCGGGTCAATCTTGCGAAAACCACCCGTGCAAAGGCTCAGGAAATGCTGCGCGAACAGGGGATTGAAACTACTGATAATCCATTGGCAAACTCGGCCCTGACGGTGACCCAAGGCGCGCGCAAGATACGAAATTCTGCAGCCTATTCAGATGGTTACGTCGAGTTGCAGGATGCCGCCAGCCAAGCTGTCGTGGCGGCGCTAACAAGGGGCGGCAAAGTGCTTGATTATTGCACCGGCGGCGGTGGCAAGGCGCTGGCCCTGGCGATGGATAAAAGCCGACAGGTTTTTGCCCATGATATCGATACCAGCCGCATGGCTGACCTGCCGACCCGGACGGCACGGGCCGCCGCCGGCGTGATTCAGGTTGAGACTGACGATCTGAGCACGCATGCCCCCTATGACGTGGTGCTCTGTGATGCGCCCTGTTCAGGGTCGGGCGCATGGCGCCGTGCAGCCGAAGGGAAATGGACCCTGACGCCGGATCGATTGCAATCTCTTACCCAAATACAAGATGACATTCTGGACAAGGCAGCCACTTTGACAGCCCTATACGGAATTCTGGCCTATGCCACCTGTTCAGTCTTCAAGTCAGAAAACGAAGACCGCGTTGATGCCTTTCTTGCCCGGAACCCGGGATGGCAGACCGTGTTTTCACACCGCTATGCGGTTGATGATCACGGCGATGGCTTTTTCACAGCACACTTGACCCGAGCGTAACGCTGCGCATACTCAACCAAAGCGTGTAAAGTGTGCCTTGGTTAAAGGCTGATTAACCCTTAGTGCGCGTAACTGTTGGTAAGATTCGCGTAGATCGGGGACGGCTTTGCATAAAGAAACCAACCAGGACAATCAGCCGCCGCGCGTCGTGTCCCGATCCTATGGCCGGGTCAGAATCTTAATATTGTTGGCTTTCGTCGTTGGAATATTTGCGATTGTTGCCCCTTACAACGCGGCCACACTGGGTCTCACTGCAAGCGCTGTGGCCTTGTTCACAGCAGCGGTGATCACGCAATTCTTGTCTGGCCTCCGAAACCGCAAGCAAAGCAATGTATTTGATGTGGTCGCGGATTTCATCGAGAAAGACACCGCACCCGGTATTGTGGCAACCGGCGACGGGCGGGTCATTTCGCAAAATGCAGCTGCAAAAGCCCAGTTTAAAGCGGCTAACAGGCAGACACTTGCCAGTGTTCTGGACACCCAGTTTGCCAATCCCGGTGGTATCTTGTTCCGTCTTCAGGCGCGCGCGACGGCAAACGGTGCCGCCCGCGAAGACATCCTCACCCGCAGCGGTCACATACGGTTGTCCGTCCATGAAATGGGGCCAGACGGCTATGTCTGGCGAATCGAACAGATTGCCGAGCGTCAGGCACCGCGCATTTCCGGCGACGGTGTGCAATTGCCGATGCTGATGGCGGGGCGCGGGGACGTTATTTTGTTCATGAATGATGCAGCGCGCCTGCTGATGGGCACGCGGGTCAAATCACTCGACCGGGTCTTTACCGGGCTGCCTGTTGTGCCCGGAGTCCCGATAGAAATTACCACTGCTGAAGGCCCAAAAATGGCGCTTGTTGCTGAGGTTCCGGCGGGGGCTGGGCGCAGGGCGCTTTATCTGCTGCCCGCCCCCGATGGTCAGGACGTCGGAAAGGGCTGGCAGGTTTTTCAAGAATTGCCGGTCCCGATGATCAAGGTGGCCCCCGATGGGGCGGTTTTGTCGTTTAATCGGATGGCTGCCAAGCTGATCGGTGTATCGCTGAGCACCGATGTCCATCTCTCGCAGTTGATGGAGGGTCTGGGCAGGTCCATATCAGATTGGCTGAGCGATACATTGGCAGGCAGGTCCGTTCAGAAGTCCGAATTTTTGCGCCTGTCGCGCACCGATCGCGAAGTTTTTGTGCAGGTCACGCTGAACAGCATTACGGAGGAGGGCAAACAGTCCCTGATCGCCGTCCTGCATGACGCGACCGAATTGAAATCCCTTGAAGCGCAATTTGTGCAGAGCCAGAAGATGCAGGCCATTGGCCAGTTGGCAGGGGGCGTTGCACATGATTTCAATAACCTTCTGACGGCAATTTCGGGCCATTGCGATCTTTTGCTGCTGCGACACGATCAGGGCGATCCGGACTATGGCGATCTTGTCCAGATCAACCAGAACGCCAACCGCGCGGCGGCGCTGGTCGGTCAGTTGCTGGCGTTCTCGCGCAAACAGACATTGCGGCCGGAAACGCTTGATATGCGCGACACGCTTGCGGATCTCACACATCTGCTCAACCGGCTGGTCGGAGAAAAAGTGACCCTGACGCTCAGCCATGACCCGGTCCTCAAACCGATCCGGGCCGACAAGCGGCAGTTGGAACAGGTCTTGATGAACCTCGTCGTCAATGCGCGCGATGCGATGCCTGCGGGTGGCGAGATCAGGATCATCACCGAATGCACCACCCTGACAGAACCATTGGTGCGCGACCGGGTAACTGTCCCTGCGGGGCAATATGTGACTGTTCAGGTCAACGATGATGGTGTCGGTATCCCGCCTGACAAACTGCAAAAAGTGTTTGAGCCGTTTTTTACGACCAAACGCACGGGCGAGGGGACAGGTCTGGGCCTATCAACCGCATATGGGATCGTGAAACAAACTGGCGGTTTCATTTTCGCGGATTCCACACTGGGGATTGGCACCTCCTTTACGCTTTATTTTCAGGTGCTTGACGTGCAGCCACCCGAGGAGAAACCCGTGGTGGTAAAAACACCGCGCAGCGCCCCGAAACATGCTGATGGCGTCATACTGCTTGTCGAAGACGAGGCCCCGGTGCGCGCCTTTGCCAGCCGTGCCTTGCGCCTGCGTGGCTACACTGTTCTGGAGGCCGACTCAGCAGAGGCGGCCTTGAAAACCCTCGAAGATGAAAGCCTGAACATCGACGTCTTTGTCACGGATGTTGTGATGCCGGGCATGGATGGCCCCAGTTGGGTCCGCGAGGCGCTCAAAGACCGACCGGATGTCAGAGTGGTGTTTGTATCGGGTTATGCCGAGGATAGTTTTGGCGAAGAACAGACCAAAATCCCAAATTCAGTGTTCCTGCCCAAACCGTTTTCGTTAAATGATCTTACCGATACGGTTCATCAACAACTTCACTAAGGTTCTGACTTTGGACATCAACCGATGCTGTCATAGAGCGCAAATTCATCCGCGCACTTACGTTTGAACCGCATTTCCACATCGGCTGACAAGTTCAGGTCCATCTGCGGCGAGACATTTTCCTGGGTCAGGGAGAATTTAACGTCCAGCCGCTCTTTCAAAAACGCCTGCAAGCGTGGCTGATCTTCATATCGAAAATAATGGGTAATCCCGGTGCCGTTGGGCTGGCTTTTCATGAAGTTAAGCTGGCTGCCAACATCTGCAAATCCCGGTTTGTCACCCTTCATATAGGCCAGTACAAATTCATCAAAGCTGATCCCAAAGGTGTTGTTTGGCTTGTCTTTCATGAAGGGCCGTTGTCGATAGCGATACCAACTGCCTAACCATGACACCGGTTCGCGCATCACCGCCATCAGCTCAAGCTCAGCATCGCACACTTTGAGAAACATCGGACGAATGAATCGATTATAGCGATACACCGGCGCGTGTTTCAGCATCGGTGGTTCAGAGATCACCATATCGGCACGTGGGGCCAATGCCGTCTCATAGGCAGTCGTCCCGGTTTTTGGCACCGACAAAAAGGCCAGACGTTCTTTAAAAAAAACCAGCACTTAGCGAACACTCCTGCATCAAACGACATCACGTGAGTTTGTAAACTACTTCTTAACCTTGATGGGAAAAAGATAAGGAATGAATTAATTTGGTTGAAATGTTCTCCTTTTGATCTCATAAGGAACATTAGAAGAACAAAAATCGAGTGGCCCATCGGCGATTGTAGCAGGCGGTGCACTGTGACACTAAGGGAATAGGCAAAATGGCAACGGCAGATCTTTTGACAATGGACAGCAAAAAAACCGCGGAAAAGCAAAAGGCGCTTGATAGCGCACTGGCACAGATTGAACGTCAGTTCGGCAAAGGCTCCATCATGAAGCTGGGGGCTGAGGGCGCGATTCAGGATATCACCTCAAGCTCAACCGGATCGCTGGGCCTTGATATCGCGCTTGGCATTGGCGGTCTGCCGATGGGGCGGATCATCGAGATTTACGGACCTGAATCATCAGGTAAAACCACGCTGACCCTGCATTGTATCGCAGAACAGCAAAAGGCCGGTGGCGTCTGCGCATTTGTGGACGCGGAACATGCGCTTGACCCGCAATACGCGAAGAAACTTGGCATCGACATTGACGAGTTGCTGATTTCGCAACCCGACACCGGCGAACAGGCGCTCGAAATCACCGACACGCTGGTGCGGTCTGGTGCCGTCAACATGGTAGTCGTCGATTCCGTGGCGGCCCTGACACCCAAGTCAGAGTTGGAAGGCGACATGGGCGACAGCAGCGTTGGTGTTCAGGCCCGCCTGATGAGTCAGGCCATGCGCAAGCTGACCGGTTCGATCAGCAGGTCCAACTGCATGGTCATCTTCATCAACCAGATCCGTATGAAAATCGGCGTTATGTTCGGTTCTCCCGAGACGACAAGTGGCGGCAATGCGTTGAAATTCTATTCCTCTGTCCGCCTTGATATTCGCCGGATCGGCGCACTCAAGGACCGCGATGAGGTCGTCGGCAATGCAACCCGCGTCAAGGTTGTGAAGAACAAGGTCGCAGCACCCTTCAAGCAGGTTGAGTTTGACATCATGTATGGCGAAGGCATCTCAAAGATGGGCGAATTGCTTGATCTGGGTGTCAAAGTGGGTGTGGTCGATAAATCGGGATCCTGGTTCAGCTATGGCGACGAACGCATCGGGCAGGGCCGTGAAAACGCCAAACAGTTCCTGAAGGACAACGAGGCGATGGCGATGGAGATCGAAGACAAGATCCGTGCCGCGCATGGCCTTGATTTCAACGGCTCCGAGAAAGAAGATATCGACATTCTTGAGGCATAAATCCACTTTGACCGGCTTCAAATTCACCCCGGGGCCAGTTTTGATCAGTACCATTAAAGGGCGTCCCACAAGGGGGCGCCTTTTTCGTGCGGTCAGGCTGTGGACAGCGCGGGGTGCCAAGGGTATTTGAATGCCGATACTTGCCCCGGAAGGCCCAGACATGAAGACCCTTAACGACATCCGATCCACCTTTTTGACCTACTTCGAAAAGCAGGGCCATTCCGTCCAGCCCTCTGGCCCGCTTGTGCCGCGCAATGACCCGACCCTGATGTTTGCCAATTCGGGGATGGTGCAGTTCAAAAACCTGTTCACCGGGCTTGAAACCCGTGACTACAATCGCGCGACGACCGCCCAGAAATGTGTCCGTGCCGGCGGCAAGCACAACGATCTGGACAATGTCGGATACACAGCGCGCCATCACACGTTTTTTGAGATGCTGGGCAACTTCAGTTTTGGCGACTATTTCAAAGCTGAAGCAATTGCTTTTGCCTGGGAGCTGCTGATTGAAGACTTCGGGATCGACCCCACGCGGCTCTTAGTGACGGTGTACCACACGGACGATGAAGCTGCCGACATCTGGAAGAAAGTCGCAAACCTGCCCGATGAGCGGATCATCCGCATTGCCACGGATGACAATTTCTGGCGGATGGGCCCAACCGGCCCCTGCGGACCATGCACTGAAATTTTCTATGACCATGGCGATCATATTCCGGGTGGCCCTCCGGGCAGCCCGGACGAGGACGGGGACCGATTCATCGAGATCTGGAACATCGTTTTCATGCAGAATGAACAATTCGCCGACGGCACGATGCGCCCGCTCGACATGCAATCCATCGACACAGGGATGGGACTGGAACGGATTGGTGCGCTGCTTCAGGGCAAGCATGATAACTACGACACCGACCTGTTCCGCAGCCTGATCGAAGCAAGCGGCCATGCTTTGGGCGTTGATCCGTTTGAAACCGGCAATGTGCATCACCGGGTGATCGCGGATCATCTGCGCTCCACCTCGTTTCTGATTGCGGATGGGGTGATGCCTGCAAATGACGGGCGGGGATATGTGCTGCGCCGGATCATGCGCCGCGCCATGCGGCACGCGCATTTGTTAGGGGCCAAAGATCCGCTGATGTACAAATTGGTGCCTGCACTTGTGCAACAGATGGGGTCCGCCTATCCGGAGCTTGGCAGGGCACAGGCCTTGATCACCGAGACGCTTGAGCTGGAAGAAACACGGTTCAAGACGACGCTGGAACGGGGCCTTAAGCTACTTGAAGACGAGGTCAGCGCCCTGCCTGACGGCGCGGCTCTGCCCGGCGATGCCGCCTTCAAGCTATACGACACATTCGGTTTCCCGCTGGACCTGACGCAGGACGCACTGCGCGAGCAGGGGCGCGGCGTGGACACGGCAGGGTTCGACACCGCCATGGCCGCCCAAAAGGCCAAGGCCCGCGCGGCATGGTCAGGATCGGGTGAGGCGGCGGATGCAACCGTGTGGTTTGATGTCGCCGACAAACACGGCACCACCGATTTTCTGGGGTATGACACCGAAACGGCGGAAGGTCAGATTGCAGCGATCATCCTGGATGGGGCAATCGCCGACAAAGCGTCGAAGGGCGACAGTGTGCAGATTGCCCTGAACCAGTCGCCATTTTATGCCGAATCCGGCGGGCAGGTGGGCGATACCGGCGTGATCAAGACCGAAACCGGAACGGTTAACGTCACAGATACGCGCAAGACCGCAGGCGTCTTTGCCCATATCGGTCAGGTGATTGAGGGCGAGGTTGAACCCGGTCAGGATGCCGTTCTGACCGTTGATCACGCGCGGCGGACCGCCATTCGTGCCAACCACTCGGCGACGCATTTGCTCCACGAGGCCCTGCGCGGCGCATTGGGTGAGCATGTGGCACAGCGCGGATCCCTGAACGCTGCAGACCGCTTGCGCTTTGATTTCAGCCATACAAAGGCGATGCGTGCGGATGAATTGACCAAGGTTGAGCGCGAAGTGAACGCGTATATCCGTCAGAACGCGCCGGTTGAAACCCGCATCATGACCCCGGACGATGCACGTGCGCTGGGGGCGCAGGCGCTCTTTGGTGAAAAATACGGTGATGAAGTACGCGTGGTGTCGATGGGTCAGCAGGCCGGTTCTGGCAAGGGTGCAGACAAAGCCACCTATTCACTGGAATTGTGCGGCGGGACACATGTGCGCCAGACCGGCGATATCGGGGCGTTTGTCCTGCTCGGTGATAGTGCCATCAGCAATGGTGTGCGCCGGATCGAAGCGCTGACCGGTGCCGACGCGATGATCTGGCTGCGCGATCAGCAAGAAGCATTGCAGCGCGTTTCCGAGGCGCTCAAGACATCCGTAACGGACGTGCCGGATCGGGTGCGTGCGTTGATTGAGGAACGCAAATCGCTCAGCAACGAACTTGCGCAACTGCGCCGTGAACTGGCGATGTCTGGTGGCGGTGCCGCGCCGGTTGAGGCGCGCGACATCGGCGGGATCAAATTCATCGCTCAGGTTCTGACGGGCGTGACGGGCAAGGATTTGCCGGCGCTGGTGGATGAACATAAGGCGAAACTGGGCTCAGGCGTGGTGCTGTTGATTGCGGATGCAGGCGGCAAGGCTGCCGTGGCATCCGGTGTTACAGACGATCTGACGGACCGCTTTTCCGCTGTTGATGTTCTCAAGGCGGCGGTGGCTGAACTGGGCGGCAAGGGCGGTGGTGGCCGACCTGACATGGCGCAGGGCGGTGGTCCAAGCGCTGAAAACGCAGAAGCGGCTATTGTCGCTGCTGAAACCATTCTGAAAGGATAGACCAATGGGCGCACTCTGGATTGCACATGTGACCGTCACCGACGAAGAGGCATACAAGAAATACGCCGCCGGGGCGACCGTTGCGATTGCCGATCACGGCGGCGAATTTATCGCCCGTGGCGGTCGGTTTGTTCAGCTTGAAGGCAAGGCACGTCCGCGTAATGTAGTGGCGCGTTTTCCCGATGTCGAAACAGCCGAGAAATGTTATCATTCAGATGCTTATCAGGCGGCTTTAAGCCACGCCCGTGGCGCATCGGAACGTGAATTGATGATCATCGAGACCAACGAGTAGACATTTTTCCCGGTCATCTGGGAAACCAGCCCTTGTAGCAATTGAGGGGGCAAAAGCCCCCTCAACCCAGAATACATCAGCTCGCTTTAGACATCCGCTTGCGCTCGTGCGGATCCAGATAGCGCTTGCGCAACCGGATTGCATTGGGCGTGACTTCGACCAGTTCATCATCATCGACATAGGCAATGGCCTGTTCCAGCGACAAGGTAACGGGTGTGGTCAAACGGACGGCTTCGTCCGTACCAGAGGCCCGCACGTTGGTCAGTTGCTTGCCCTTCAGCGGGTTCACTTCCAGATCATTCTCACGGCTGTGTTCGCCAATGATCATGCCTTGATAGACGTCCGTCTGCGCACCGATGAAGAATTTGCCACGCTCTTCTAGCTTCCAGAGCGCGTAAGATACCGCTGTGCCATTTTCCATTGAGATCAGAACGCCGGCACGGCGGCCCGGAATCGGACCCTTGTGCGGTGCCCAGGTGTGGAAGACCCGGTTCAGAACGCCCGTGCCACGGGTGTCCGTCAGGAATTCGCCGTGATAACCGATCAGCCCACGCGAGGGCACATGGGCGACGATGCGGGTCTTGCCAGCACCGGCTGGCTTCATCTCGACCAACTCACCTTTGCGGGGGCCGGTGATCTTCTCAATCACGGCACCTGAGTATTCGTCATCCACGTCAATTGTGGCTTCTTCGATGGGCTCATGACGCACGCCGTCAATATCACGAAACAGTACCTGCGGGCGCGAGACCGACAGCTCAAACCCTTCGCGGCGCATGTTTTCGATCAACACGCCCATCTGCAATTCGCCGCGGCCAGCAACTTCGAACGCTTCGCCGCCGGGGGTGTCGCTGATCTTGATCGCGACGTTTGATTCCGCTTCTTTCATCAGCCGTTCGCGGATGACCCGCGATTGTACTTTCTTGCCGTCACGGCCTGCCAATGGGCTGTCGTTGATGCCAAAGGTCACTGTGATGGTTGGTGGGTCGATCGGTTGCGCGGGCAGGGCGTCTGTCACCGATTGCGCAACGATACTGTCGGCAACCGTGGCTTTGGACATGCCCGCGATCGACACGATATCGCCCGCTTCGGCCACATCAATGGCCTGCTGGCTGAGACCGCGAAACGCCATGATCTTGGTCACTCGGAAGTTTTCTATCAATTCGCCGTCGCGCGACAGGGCTTTGACCTGCTCACCCGCCTTGAGGCGGCCCGTCTCTACCCGGCCCGTCAGCATCCGACCGATAAACGGATCGGCACCCAATGTGGTGGCCAGCATCGTGAACGGCTTATCAATATCGGCCAGCTGCTTGGGCGCTTTGACATGCTCCACAATCAGGTCGAACAATGCAGACAGATCCTTGCGCGGCCCGTCCAGCTCCATATCGGCCCAGCCATTGCGGCCAGAGGCGTACATGGACGGGAAATCAAGCTGATCATCATCCGCACCCAGGTTCGCAAAGAGGTCAAAACACTCGTCCAGCGCGCGGTCGGGTTCTGCATCTGCCTTGTCGACCTTGTTCAGCACCACGATCGGGCGCAGGCCCAGTGCAAGCGCCTTGGAGGTTACAAATTTGGTCTGTGGCATCGGCCCTTCGGCGGCGTCCACCAGCAGCACAACACCATCGACCATCGACAGGATGCGTTCCACTTCGCCACCGAAATCGGCGTGGCCGGGAGTATCGACGATGTTGATGCGCACGCCCTTCCATTCCACTGAAGTGGGCTTGGCAAAGATGGTAATGCCGCGTTCACGCTCAAGGTCATTACTGTCCATGGCGCGCTCGGTGGTCGCTTGATTGTCCCGGTAGGTACCGGATTGTTTCAGCAGTTCGTCGACCAGCGTTGTCTTGCCGTGGTCAACGTGTGCGATGATTGCGATGTTGCGCATGTCCATGGGATCGGCCTTTTAAAGGGAGTTGCCGCGCCCATACCGTGCGGGTGCAGCAAAGGCCAGTAAAAAAACTTATTCCGCCGCGTCCGCGTCCGGATCCTTGCTTTCTGTGCCGCCACGGGTCAGCGGCAGCGGCTCTTTGAAGGTCAACGTGCGATAGGGGAAGGGGATTTCGATGCCCGCGTCGTCCAGCGCGCGTTTGACGGCGGCCACTACCTTGTCCCGGCTCGACCTGATATCGATGGGCCGCGATCCGGTCCACCATGTGACCTCGAAATTGATCGCGCTGTCGGCAAATTCCTGTGCAAAAATCTCGACATCGCGCACATCGTCGCGCACCGCATCGACGCTGCGCACGGCATTTGCGATAACCTCGCGGGCGGCATCGACATCTTCACTATAAGCGACGCCACAAATGATCGTTGTCCGGCGCACGTCGCGCGCGGTGCGGATCGTGACGGGATTCTTGAAAAACATCGCATTGGGCGCGACTACCAGTTGGCCATCGGTCTGAC
Source organism: Sulfitobacter sediminivivens (assembly GCF_042611115.2). Taxonomy (NCBI): domain Bacteria; kingdom Pseudomonadati; phylum Pseudomonadota; class Alphaproteobacteria; order Rhodobacterales; family Roseobacteraceae; genus Sulfitobacter; species Sulfitobacter sediminivivens. Next base: position 196,865 of record NZ_JBHGAR020000005.1, on the reverse strand, counting down.
GCACATGGGTGTCGCGGATGGTGATCTCTTCGACCTGGCCTTCGATGTCCTCGCAATCAATATAATCGTCGATCGAAAAAGGTTCGCGCAGCAACAGCAGAACACCCGCGAGAAAATTCTCGAACACGTCCTTGAACGCAAAACCGATGGCAACACCACCAACACCAAGCGCGGTCAGCGCTTTGCCCGGCGTGATGGTTGGAAAGGCGATAGTGACCGCAATCAACACGCCAAAAAGCCAGATGCCGACCGTGATCAACATCATGATCACATCAACAAGCGCACGCCGCATGCGCGCACGTCTGAGCGACCGGGGCAAAATCCATTTCAGAACCTTAATCAGAGCCCAGATGAAGATGATAAACAGAAGTGCCAGAATCAATTGAGGCAGCAGCGCCCAAAACCCTGTGGCATATCCTTCAAGTTGATTGCGAAGCGGGTCGGGCAGGGACGCCCAAAGTGGTCCAAATATCTCTGACATGGGAAGGCAACGCGCCACGCACAGCACGGTTCCCCCTCAATGCGGTGTGGCGTCAGAAAACAGATGGATCACAGCAATCCCGCAAATGATCAGCGCCAGACCCAGCAACGCAGGCAGATCAAGGCGTTGTCCAAAAACCGCAAATCCGATGATGGCAATCAGAATGATCCCCAGGCCGGACCAAAGCGCATAAACGACACCCACAGGCATCACCTTGAGCGTCATGGACAGCAGATAGAAAGACACCGCATAAGCCAGGACAACCAGAATGGACGGCAAAAGACGGGTAAATTGCTGCGAGGCCTGCAACGCGGTCGTGCCGATGGTTTCTGCCAGAACGGCGAGCGCAAGGATCAGATAAGCGGGCATATGGCCTCTTTCATATTGGCAATTGCGTGGTTTCTTTGATCTCTTCCATGACAAAGCTGGCCGAGACATCTGACAACGGCACCTTGCGGATCAGCGATTGATAAAGTTGGTCATACCCGGCCATGTCCGCAACCCGCGCCCGGATCAGATAGTCCAGATCGCCACTCATCCGAAAGACGCTTAATATCTCCGGCATGTCCTGCGTGGCTTTTTTGAAAGTGTTAAGCCAATCTGGCGCATGGGCGTTTGTACGTATCTGCATGAACACGGTCAGTCCAAGACCCAATTTCGCCGCATCCAGCAAGGTCACGCGCCCCTTGATCACGCCAGATGCCTCAAGCGCACGGATACGCCGCCAACAGGCATTGCGCGACAGATGCACAGCCTCGCCCAGTGTATCAAGCGATTGGCCTGCATCGCGTTGCAGTTCTTTCAGAATACGGCGGTCAATATCATCAATATTCAACATGAAGCGGATTATTGTGGGAAAATATCTCGGAAGCAAGCGATATGCCCGTATCTTTGGGAAATATTCACGGCCACCTTGGCATAGTTTGCCCTCAGCAAGCCAAAACACCCTATGAGGAGAGCAAACCATGATCGCACGTGTATTTCTGGACCACCCCGCAAAAGTCGATGAAACATTTTTTCAGCATATGGCCTTTGCGTTGAAATTCTCCGGTTTGTTGTTCACTGCTGCCGGTGCGGCATTGGTGCATGCTTTCATTCCATGCCTGTGTGAAAAAACCGCCAGTGGCATCATCGCAAAACTTTATGCACGTACGCACAACCGGGGCCAGTAATCATGTGCCGTTGGGCGGCGTGGCAGGGTCGGCCGCTTTACCTGAGTGAAATTCTGACCGCGCCCGACCATTCATTGATCCACCAATCGCGCGAGGCATCAAAGTGCAAAACCGCAATCAATGCGGATGGTTTTGGGCTGGCCTGGTATGGGGACCGCCCGAACCCCGGCCAATACCGCGATGTCTATCCTGCGTGGTCTGACCCAAATTTGAAATCACTGGCAGAACAGGTTCAGGCCCGTCTGTTTCTGGCGCATGTGCGCGCGTCAACCGGCACGGCGACCAGCCGCAACAATTGCCATCCGTTTGTGCAGGGCAATTGGTCGTTCATGCACAACGGTCAGGTTGGCGGGTTCGACGGCTTTCGCCGCCATGCCGAAGCGCTGATTCTGGATGATCTTTATCCCCACCGCAGAGGGGCCACAGACAGCGAGGCCCTGTTTTTGGTGGCCCATGGTTTGGGACTGGATGCGGATCCAAAGGCCGCGTTGGAAAATGCCGTGGCCCAGTTTGAGGCGCTCTCGCGTAAATCCGGACAGGGTCCGCACATCCGGATGACCGCGGCACTGTCTGACGGTGAAACGCTGTTCGCGGTCCGCTATGCGTCGGACCATCTGGCACCGTCGCTATTTTACCAATGGAACGCGGACTGGCAGGGATGGGCCGTGGTGTCAGAACCCTATGACACAGCATTTGGCGATTGGATCGAGGTGCCAAAGGGCAGCTTTTGCCTTTTTACCCCGACGGCATGCGAGGTTTTGCCGTTTCAGCCATCAGTAATGAGTAACGCCGCCTGAACCGGCAGCATCCTTAAAGATGTGACTGGGGCCGCAAATCGCGGCCCCTTATTTTTCTAACCTTTGAGCGCCTTGTTCAGGTTCTCATCCACCTTTTCCAAAAAGCCCATCGTGGTCATCCATTTCTGATCAGGTCCGACCAGCAATGCGAGATCCTTGGTCATATCGCCGCTTTCAACCGTGTCGACGACCACCTTTTCCAGCGTCTCGGCAAAATTGATCAGCGCGGTATTGCCGTCAAGCTTGCCCCGATGCTTCAGGCCACCCGTCCAGGCATAGATCGACGCGATTGAGTTGGTGGAGGTTTCTTCGCCCTTTTGATGCTGACGATAATGACGCGTCACAGTGCCGTGCGCCGCCTCGGCCTCAACCGTTTTCCCATCAGGGGTCATCAGAATGGAGGTCATCAGGCCCAGCGAGCCAAAACCCTGCGCCACTGTGTCAGACTGCACATCGCCATCATAGTTCTTGCAGGCCCATACATAGCCGCCATTCCATTTCATCGCACAGGCGACCATATCGTCGATCAGGCGGTGTTCGTACGTGATGCCCGCCGCCTTGAACTTGTCGGCAAACTCCGCATTAAAGATTTGCTGAAACAGCTCCAGAAAACGACCGTCATATTGCTTGAGGATCGTGTTTTTCGTCGACAGATAAAGCGGCCACTTGAGGTTCAGCGCATAATTCATCGATGCGCGGGCAAAATCGATGATGGACTTATCCAGATTATACATTGCCATGACGACACCGGAATCCGGCGCGTCAAACACCTCATGTTCGATCTCGGTACCGTCTTCGCCGACGAATTTGATAGTCAGCTTGCCCGCACCGGGAAATTTGAAGTCGGTCGCACGGTATTGATCTCCAAAGGCGTGGCGGCCCACAACAATCGGTTTGGTCCAGCCGGGGACAAGACGCGGCACGTTCTTGCAGATGATGGGCTGGCGGAAAATCACACCGCCGAGGATGTTGCGAATGGTGCCGTTGGGCGAACGCCACATCTTCTTGAGGCCAAATTCCTCGACCCGCGCCTCGTCCGGTGTGATGGTCGCACATTTGACACCAACGCCGTATTTTTTGATCGCTTCGGCAGAATCCACGGTGATCTGGTCGTCTGTGTCATCACGCGCCTGAATGCCGAGGTCGTAATATTTCAGATCAACGTCCAGATAGGGCAGGATCAGCTTTTTCTTGATGAAATCCCAGATGATCCGGGTCATTTCATCACCGTCAAGCTCGACAATGGGGTTCTCTACCTTGATCTTGGACATATGTCTCTCCTTGGCTGGCGTGTTGGTCTGGCACTAGCCCAGAATCGCGCGAAGCGAAAGTAGGTATACCAAGGTATACCGTGCGCAGACCTCTTTTGGGTGGACCTAAACCGCCAAAAAGACTGTGACATTGGCCGTTTTTCCTGGACAGATCTGTGCGAACAATCCCTGCCGCTGCTTTACCGACGTTTGTCGAACCACGCCCGGACCCGTCGGCGGGCATAGTCGAAAAGACCCGGCGCCCCGATTTCGATCTTGCGCCCCACCTTGGCCTCGAACTGGTCATAGGTGACGTCATATGTGACCCAAGACCCCCCGCCCGAGGCCAGATTCTGCATCGGGGGCTGGAACCTGTCCAGGGATTTGGCAAATCGGGCTGCCGGGGTTTCAGCGGCCTCGAATTCCTCCCAGATCATGCGAAGGTCGTCGCGCAGATCATCGGGCAAAAGACCGAACAGTCGGTCTGCCGCCTCCTGTTCCTGATTGTATGTCGTGACAGGGTCATGGGTGCCAAAGATCGGATTGTCGCCTGCATCAATCTCGACCAGATCGTGCAGGATCAGCATGCGAATGACCCGGTTGATATCCACTTCCGGTCCGGCCTGATCGGCCAGCACCAGCGCATAGAGCGTTAGATGCCAGGAATGTTCGGCGGAATTTTCATAGCGCGACGTATCGCAAAGCGTTGTGCCCCGCACGATGGACTTGAGCTTGTCTGCCTCGTTCAGAAAGGCAATCTGCTGCTCAAGCCGTGCGGTCATTCCGGTTTCGGCTTTTTGGCCTCGTGATCCAACAGCGTCTTTTTCAAGAACGCACGGCCCTGCAATTCCGCCATTCGGGTGCGGATCGCTGTCAGAAATGCTTCTTCAAGTGTTTGCGACGACGCCCCCAGAACTTCCCCGACCTTCATGAACAAACGATCGTCGCCAATCTTGGCCTGCACAGACAGGCAATCCTCGGCCAGTTTATTGGCCATTTCGATAACTACGGGGTCTGACATTAGCGCGAGGTCTCTGTCAGGCGCCGTTTCACATAGTCCGTCGTGGAGTTGATCAAAGTGTCCATATGAGGCTCTTCAAAGAAATGCCCGGCACCTTCGACTTCCTGATGGGTAATCGTGATGCCTTTTTGCTCGTGTAGTTTGTTAACCAGGTTCACCGTGTCCGCGGGCGGTGCCACGCGGTCAGCGGTGCCATTGATCACAAGACCGGAGGCCGGGCAGGGGGCGAGGAAGCTGAAATCATACATATTCGCGGGTGGCGCCACGGAAATGAACCCGGTGATTTCCGGACGGCGCATTAAAAGCTGCATCCCGATCCATGCACCAAAGCTGAAACCCGCCACCCAGCAGTGTTTCGAATTGTTGTTCATGGACTGTAGATAATCCAGCGCGCTGGCCGCATCTGAAAGCTCGCCAATGCCCTGATCGTATTCACCTTGACTGCGACCAACACCACGGAAGTTAAACCGCAACACGGTGAAGCCCATGTTATAAAAGGCATAATGCAGGTTATAGACAACCTTGTGGTTCATCGTCCCGCCAAACTGCGGATGCGGATGCAACACGATGGCAATCGGCGCATCGCGTTCTTTTTGTGGATGATAGCGGCCTTCGAGGCGGCCTTCGGGTCCGGGAAAAATTACCTCGGGCATGTGCGTCCCTGTTTGGGGGCTCTTATGGTACTGCCGAATAGTTGACTAATTCGCTAAGGCACCTTAGAACGGTTCTAATCTTGGGTCCGCAGAATTTGCGGGGCTTGACCAAGCACTTAGGCATTTCGCGCGCCCGCGTCAATCAACGCAGGCGCAAATGGGGGTAACGAGCGATGAAGCTGTCAACCAAAGGACGTTATGCCATGGTCGCACTGGCCGATATCGCCTTGCAGCCGGGCGATGCGCTGGTGTCTTTGGGTGACATTGCAGAGCGGCAGTCGATTTCATTGCCCTATCTTGAACAGCTTTTTGTGAAACTGCGGCGCGCCGATCTTGTGACATCCGTGCGCGGGCCGGGTGGCGGGTACCGTTTGGGGCGTCCGGCCTCGGAAATCCGCGTCGTTGACGTGTTGGCGGCGGTGGATGAGACATTGGATGCGATGCACAAAGGGGCAGGTGCCTCTGGCGGGTCATCGGGCAGCCGCGCCCAATCCATGACCAACCGTCTCTGGGAGGGGCTGAGCGCGCATGTCTATGTGTTTTTGCACCAGACCCGGTTGTCAGATGTGATCTCGAACGGGCTTGTGCCATGTCCCGCTGTGCCAAATCTATTTGCGGTGGTAGATGAATGACCCGGGTATATCTTGATCACAACGCCACCACGCCATTGCGGGCCGAGGCACGCAGCGCGATGGGGGCGACAATGGATGTGGTGGGCAATCCGTCATCGGTGCATGCCGAAGGACGCGCGGCAAAAGCGCTGATTGAAAAGGCCCGTGCGCAAGTGGCGGCGGCATTGGGGGCCGATGGGGCAGACATCGTTTTCACATCCGGTGCAACCGAAGCAGCAGGCTTGGCATTATCGGGCCGCAGGTTGCACGGTGCCGCGATTGAACATGACGCAGTGCGTGCGTGGACGGTTGAGGATTTGGCTGTAAGCGCCCAGGGACGGGTCGATGTTGATGATCCTGCTACTGCGACCTTGCAATGGGCCAACTCAGAAACCGGCGTGCTGCAAGACCTGCCAACCGGCTTGGCGGTCAGTGACATGACCCAGGGTTTTGGCAAGCTGGCGGTTGATTTTATGGGCTCCGGTGTGCGCATGGCGCTGGTGTCTGCCCACAAGCTAGGGGGGCCCAAAGGAATCGGCGCATTGGTCTTGCGGCGCGGTCAGGACGTGCCTGTGCAGATCAAGGGCGGCGGACAGGAAATGGGCCGCCGCTCTGGCACCGAAAACCTCATCGGGATCGCAGGTTTTGGTGCAGCAGCCGGGGCCGCAGCGCGTGATGTGGTGTCTGGCCGCTGGCAAGAGGTTGCTGTTTTGCGCGATTTGTTGGAAGAGGCCCTTGAGGCTTCGACAAAGGCGACTATTTTTGTAGGGAAAGGTGCGGACCGTCTGCCCAATACCTCCTGCATCCTCACGCCGGGGTGGAAAGGCGAAACGCAGGTGATGCAAATGGATTTGTCTGGCTTTGCCATTTCGGCGGGGTCCGCCTGTTCATCGGGCAAGGTGCGCGCGAGCGCGGTCTTGCGCGCGATGGGATATGATGAAACGGAGGCAGCAAGCGCGATCCGCGTGTCTTTGGGCCTCGATACGAAACGCGATGATGTGCTGCGGTTTGCCGATACCTGGACCGCAAAGTTAAAGAAACACGAGCAGCGAGCCGCGTAAATGCGGCTGGCGGGATAAGGAAACGAGACCTTGGATACTGTGATCACAGACCAGCATGATGACGTCAAAGAAGGCGTGGATCAGGACACCGTAGATGCCGTGCGTGAAGTGGGCGGCAAGTACAAATACGGCTGGGCCACCGACATCGAAATGGAATATGCGCCCAAGGGTCTGTCCCCCGATATCGTCAAACTGATCTCGGAGAAAAATGAAGAACCTGAATGGATGCTGGAATGGCGTCTGGCCGCCTATGATCGTTGGTTGACCAAGAAAGAACCAACTTGGGCGATGGTTGATTATCCTGAGATCAATTTCCAGGATCAGTATTACTATGCGCGCCCTGTCAGCATGATTGATAAACCCAAATCGCTGGACGACGTGGACCCCAAACTTCTCGAAACCTATAAAAAACTGGGTATCCCGTTGAAGGAACAGATGATCTTGGCCGGGGTCGAAGGGGCAGAAGACGCACCAGCAGAAGGCCGCAAGGTCGCTGTGGACGCGGTATTTGATTCTGTATCGGTTGGGACGACGTTTCAGGAAGAGCTGAAGAAAGCCGGGGTCATCTTCTGTTCAATCTCTGAGGCGATCCGCGAGCACCCAGAGTTGGTGCGCAAATATCTGGGGTCTGTTGTCCCGGTGTCAGACAATTTTTATGCAACGCTGAACTCTGCCGTGTTCTCAGACGGATCGTTTGTCTATGTGCCGCCGGGCGTGCGTTGCCCGATGGAACTGAGCACCTATTTCCGCATCAACGCCGAGAACACCGGACAGTTTGAACGCACGCTGATCATCGCCGACAAGGGATCTTACGTCAGCTACCTTGAGGGCTGTACGGCACCCCAGCGCGATGAATCACAACTCCACGCCGCCGTGGTCGAGATTATCATCGAAGAAGATGCCGAAGTGAAATACTCGACTGTTCAGAACTGGTATCCCGGTGATGAAAACGGCAAGGGCGGCATCTATAATTTCGTTACCAAACGCGCCGATTGCCGGGGCGACCGCGCCAAGGTGATGTGGACACAGGTTGAAACCGGGTCTGCGGTGACGTGGAAATACCCAAGCTGCATTCTGCGCGGCGATGACGCGCAGGGCGAGTTCTATTCCATTGCCATCGCCAACAACATGCAGCAGGCCGATACCGGCACCAAGATGATCCATCTGGGCAAGCGCACCAAGTCGCGCATCGTCTCAAAGGGGATTTCGGCGGGCAAGGCGCAAAACACCTATAGGGGGCTGGTCAGCATGCACCCCAAAGCGCGCGAATCGCGCAACTATACCCAATGCGACAGCCTGTTGATCGGCGACAAATGTGGGGCGCACACGGTGCCTTACATCGAGGTCAAGAACAATTCCAGCCGGGTTGAGCACGAGGCGACCACATCCAAAGTCGACGACGATCAGCTGTTCTATTGCCGGTCGCGTGGCATGGACGAGGAAGAAGCCGTGGCACTGGTGGTCAATGGCTTCTGCAAGGACGTGTTGCAGGCGCTGCCGATGGAATTTGCGATGGAAGCACAGGCCCTTGTTGCGATCTCTTTGGAAGGGTCCGTCGGTTAATGAACCGGGTACGCGAAACCGTTGATCTGAATGCGATCCGTTGGGCGATCCGAAAGGGCAAGCCTGTGGTCATTCCCGACATTGATGTCGCGGTATGTCAAATTGATGGGCATACGTTCCGCTTTGCATCGGATCGCATTGCCGATCCGATCCAGCGCAGCAATCGCGGGGGGGCTTTTTACGAAGAACCAGAACTGGCGATGATCAAGGCGCATTTTCCGCAAGGCGGCACTTTTGTCGATATCGGGTCCAACATCGGCAACCACAGCCTTTTTGTCGCAGCGTTCCTGCAGCCTAAGAAAATCATCCCGTTCGAGCCCAATCCACTGGCGTACAAACTGCTGCTGGCGAATGTTGTGTTGAACGAATTCAGCGGAGTTTTCGATCTGCGGCACATTGGTTTTGGCGTGTCGGACGAGAAAGCGGATGGTTTTGGGATGACCAAACGAAAGCGCAATCTTGGCGCTGCGCGGATGCAGGCTGGAGAGGGCGATATCGAAACCATCACAGGCGACGAAGCAATGGCAGATGACACGCCTGATTTCGTAAAGATCGATGTCGAAGGTATGGAAATGCTGGCCCTGCGTGGCTTGCAGGAAACCATCACCCGCTGCGCACCGATGATCCTGATCGAAGTGGATCAAGAGAATTACGCCGCCTTTGATGATTGGGTCGAAAAACACGGCTATGACGTGATCGACACGTTCAAGCGCTATACCACCAACAAAAACTTTCTGTTGCGCAAGCAACAACAGGGCTGATCGGCCCCTACCTCATTAGAACTTTGGCGCAGCGCGCCACCAAGGAGACGAGACATGCTGAGCATCAAGAACCTGAACGTGAAACTGGAAGAAGAAGACAAGCAAATCCTCAAAGGACTTGATCTGGAGGTCGAGGCCGGAAAAGTGCACGCGATCATGGGTCCAAACGGGTCGGGCAAGTCCACGCTCAGCTATGTGTTGGCCGGCAAGGGCGGCTATGAAGTCACCTCGGGAACTGCAACTTTGGAAGGGCACGATCTGCTGGAAATGGAACCCGAAGAACGCGCAGCAGCGGGACTGTTCCTTGCATTCCAGTACCCTGTTGAAATTCCCGGTGTCGGCAACATGACCTTCCTGCGCACAGCCGTGAATGCACAGCGCAAGGCGCGCGGCGAGGATGAAATGTCAGCAGCAGAATTCCTCAAGGTGATCCGTGCCAAGGCCAAGGAGCTCAAGATCGACGCGGATATGCTCAAGCGGCCCGTCAACATGGGGTTTTCGGGCGGCGAGAAAAAACGCAATGAAATTCTGCAGATGGCGATGTTGGAACCCAAGATGTGCATTCTGGACGAAACTGATTCCGGCCTTGACGTTGATGCGATGAAACTGGTGGCGGATGGTGTGAACGCGCTGCGGTCCACCGGTCGCGGCTTTCTGGTGATCACCCACTATCAGCGTCTGCTCGATCACATCAAACCGGATGTGGTTCACATCATGGCAGATGGCCGTATCGTGAAAACCGGCGGGCCGGAATTGGCGATTGAGGTCGAAAATAACGGCTACGCTGATATCCTGGCCGAGGTGGCGTAATGACTGCTGCTGTTGAAAAAACAATACCCCTCGGGGCCGTGATCGACGGGTTGAATATGCCCGCCAAGGGCTGGTCGCGGTCCGCCCGCGAAGATGCGCTGGCGCGTTTGCACACCATGGGCCTGCCGACGCGGCGGGATGAATATTGGAAATACACCCGGCCTGACACCTTGACCCAGGCCACCGCAAACCAGGCAGCTGTGTTTCTCCATGACGAATTGCCCCTTTTTGACGACATCGACCGATTGAAGGTTGTGTTTGTTGATGGCGTATTCGACGCGAATGCCTCGGACGATCTGGCGCTTGAAGGCCTGACAATTGAACGGCTGGCGAAAGCAGACAGTGACCTTCATTGGGCGCGTGATCTCTACGGAACGCTTGAGGCACGCGGGCAATCACCCGTGGCGCGCCCATTGGCCGCGCTCAACACCGCCTTTGCAACCGACGGGGTGTTGATCCACGTGACCGGAAAGCCCAGCAAACCTGTGAGTTTGATTTACGTGCACGGCTCTGAAACCTCGGATGTGATCCTACACCATCTGATCAAGCTGGATGCAGGCACCGAACTGACTCTGCTTGAAAATGGGCCCGCAGCGGCGCGGTTCAACAAGGTGATGGAAGTCGAGATTGCCGACACGGCAAAGTTTCACCACATCCGCGCCCAAGGCCGTGACCATGAACGCCGCGCCGCCACCCATATTTTTGCCCGTTTGGGTGCAGAATCCCTGTTCAAATCCTTCACACTCACGGCAAACGGCGTTCTGACGCGCAATGAATGTGTGATCGAAATGGCTGGTAATGACGCATCGGCGACCGTGGCCGGGGCCTGCGTTGGCGACGGTGATTTCCACCATGACGACACCGTTTTTGTCACCCACGACGCGGTTAATTGCGAAAGCCGTCAGGTGTTCAAAAAGGTGCTGCGCAACGGCGCAACCGGCGTTTTTCAGGGCAAGATCCTTGTCAAAGCCGGGGCGCAGAAGACCGATGGCTATCAGATCAGCCAGGCGCTGCTGCTGGACGGCGACAGCCAATTTCTCGCCAAGCCCGAGCTGGAAATTTATGCCGATGATGTGGCCTGTTCGCACGGCTCAACATCAGGTGCGCTTGACGAGGAAGCGCTGTTTTATTTGCGCGCACGTGGCATCACCAAAGCAGAGGCAACAAATCTGCTGACGCTGTCATTTCTTGCCGAGGCGGTCGAAGAGATTGAGGCGGAATCCCTGCGCGATGAGATCAATGGGCGGCTAGCCTCTTGGCTGGATCGTCGCACTGGCTGATGGCACTGACCCAAGACATTTTTGCCACCTATCGTGGCCCTTCAACCGTGATGCGCCGGTTCCTCAGCCAGGGCCGCAACGAGGTGCGTGCCTTGTTGTTTCTGTTGCTGTCGGGGCTGTTGATATTTGTCGCGGCAAGCCCGTTTCAAGCCAGAGAGGCCCAGCTTGACCCCGAAGGGCCATTGGCCGTGCGCCTGTATTGGAGCGCATTTTTATGGATCTTTATCATGCCCTTGCTGATGTACGCCTTTGCTGCGGCTGTTTGGGTGTTGTCGCGGGTGGCGCGCGCCGGTGTCAGTGGTTTCGACATCCGCCTGACTCTCTTTTGGTCACTTCTGGCGTCGACACCTGTCTTGCTATTGCTGGGTTTGGTCGCGGGGTTGATCGGGCCGGGCATTCAGTTGCAGGTTGTCGGCATTCTATGGCTCTGTGTCTTCGGCTGGTTTTGGATTTCGGGACTTTTAACCGCACAAGGCCGAACGATATGACTGGCGATGAGTTTCTTCCGTTGGTGCAGACCACCCTACGCGCCCCGCGCCTTGCCGCCGCGCAGATCATTGAATGGCAGCTGAGCCGTGATGTGCTTTGGACAGCCCTTGGGCTTGTGGCTGTCTTAAATACTTTTGTCGTTGTCCTGCTGGTCCAGATGGCACAGCCCGACATGCCCTTACCCAGCTATTTTAACTCGCCCCTTGTGCTTTACGTGCTGCTCGCAGGAACAATGGTCGTCTATGTGCACGCAATCTACTGGGCAGGATTGGCAATCGGCGGGCAGGGTTCATTGGGCGACGTACTTGCCCTTGTGGTCTGGCTTCAGGTGCTTCGCGCTGTGGCTCAAATCGGGGTCCTGGTGCTGACTGTTATTGTGCCATCGCTGGCCCTTATTCTCTCACTCGCCATTGCGGTCTGGGGCTTATGGATATTGCTGAACTTCATCACCGCGGCCCTCAGCTTGCCCACGATTGGCCATGCGGCCGCGGTTTTGATCATCGGTGCAGTTGGTCTTGTGCTGGGGCTGGGCATTATGCTGTCACTGATCGGGCTGGCCGCCCAAGGAGTTTTGAGCAATGTATGACATCGATCTGATACGCAGCCAATTTCCAATCCTGTCCCGCGAAGTGAACGGCAAACCGCTGACCTATCTGGATAACGGCGCGTCGGCGCAAAAGCCGCAAGTGGTAATCGATGCGATTACCAACGCCTATTCCAATGAATATTCAAACGTTCACAGAGGCTTGCACTATCTTTCTAATCTGGCAACGGACAAATACGAGGCCGTGCGTGGCACTGTGGCCAAGTTTTTGAACGCCAAGTCAGAGGATGAAATTATCCTTAATTCCGGCACCACCGAGGGGATCAACACAATCGCTTATGGCTGGGCGATGCCGCGCATGCAGGCGGGTGATGAGATTATCCTCAGCGTGATGGAGCATCACGCCAATATCGTGCCCTGGCATTTTCTACGTGAACGGCAAGGCGTCGTGTTGAAATGGGTCGATGTGGATTCCACCGGCGCACTGGACCCGCAGGCGGTCATCGATGCCATTACCCCCAAGACCAAACTGATCGCAATTACCCACCTTTCGAACGTGTTAGGCACCAAAGTTGATGTGAAAACCATCATTGCTGCCGCCCACAAAAAAGATGTGCCGGTATTGGTCGATGGCTCGCAGGCTGCAGTGCATATGCCAGTCGATATTCAGGATCTGGACTGTGATTTCTATGCAATTACCGGTCACAAGCTTTATGGGCCGTCCGGCTCTGGTGCGATCTTTGTCAAATCCGAACGAATGGCTGAAATGCGCCCGTTCATGGGGGGGGGCGATATGATCCGCGAGGTGAGCAAAGAAGCTGTGACCTACAACGACCCGCCCATGAAGTTCGAGGCCGGAACCCCCGGTATCGTGCAAACCATCGGTCTTGGGGTCGCGCTTGATTACATGATGGACCTCGGTATGGCGAATATCGCGGCCCATGAAGATACCCTGCGCGACTATGCGGTGTCGAAACTGGCCGGGCTCAATTGGTTGCAGGTGCAGGGGACGACCCCTGACAAGGCCGCGATCTTTAGCTTTATCCTGGACGGTGCGGCACACGCCCATGACATTTCAACCATCCTTGACAAAAAGGGCGTCGCAGTGCGCGCCGGTCAGCATTGTGCGGCCCCTTTGATGGACCATATGGGGGTCAGCGCCACATGCCGCGCCTCCTTTGGTCTTTATAATACGCAAGCCGAAGTGGATGTGCTGGTCGACGCGCTTGAATTGGCGCATGATCTGTTTGCCTGAAGCGCGCGGGCTGCTGAATTCGGGATTGCAGGGGCAGGGCAGGCTGGCTATACCGCCCCGTGTGGACCCATAGCTCAGCTGGATAGAGCGCTGCCCTCCGAAGGCAGAGGTCGCTGGTTCGAATCCAGCTGGGTTCACCATCTTTCAGACCATCGGTTTTCGCACCAGGACAGAGCACTTCATGTCACCGTGGGCGTGTGACCTCATCAACAGTTGTTCAAGGTCCGGGTTGCGCCCTGTCTGACCGAATTTCTACAGCCGCACGATAGCCGCTCCTTCAGATCAGGCCTGCCAATTGTGCGAAGGGATCTCGGTTTGGGTCCTTGTGCCATTCATACTCGCTGCTCAAAGCCAATCTTTCGGCCATGTCCATTCCGTACAGGTCCGCCATCACAGCCAACGCCATATCCATGCCTGCTGAAACACCCGAAGAGGTAAAGAATTTACCGTCTTTCACCCAGCGGGCTTGTTTTACCCAATCGACGTTCGGTGCAAGATGGACTGTGTTGTTGAAATCAAGCTTGTTGGTTGTTGCTTTGCGGCCATCCAATACGCCCGTCATCCCTAAAACGACAGAACCGGTACACACGGCCATCACCCGTTCTGCGGTCGCCGATACCTGTCTGATCCAGTCCATCAGTTCCTGGTCCTTGGCCGCAGCCAACGCTGAAACGCCACCGGGGATTAACAACAGATCATAGTCATTCTTTTCAGCGATTGTCTTGTCCACAACGATCTTCTGACCATGAACACTCGGCACCGGATCACGGCCTTTGGCGACTGTTATTATGTGCGTCTGTTCCCCAAAACCACCCAGCATTTCTATGGGACCAAAGTAATCAAGCGTTTCAAAACCAGGGAAAACGAGTGCAGCAATGGATTTCATGGTTTCTTCCTTCTCTCTGGCACTACAAATCTGCAGACGCCGCATGTGCTTTTACGAAGCGATCTTTGGACGCCGGGTTCTTGATGAGGTGTCTTGCCGGGCGGATCGGGCGGCGCAGCAACTCTCCGCCACAGTTGGGGCAGATGTTGTCAAAGCGGGTCTCAGCGCAGTCTTTGCAGAACGTGCATTCGAACGAGCAGGTGCGCGCCTCCAAGCTGTCGGGCTTAAGATCAACGTCACAACATTCACAGTTTGGTTTTAAGATCAGCATGGTTCTTTCCTTTGTGTGATGAGTATGAGGGTAGATTAATCATTTCGCGTATGGCATGAATGACAACATGGCCTCTTTTTCTGCCAATCCCGTATTTTCGACATCGGTACAGATGGATGTCGTGTTCGTTGTCTATCCAAACATCGTTCTTCTCGATCTTGTTGGCCCCCTGCAGGTTTTCACCCATGCACGTAAAGACCCCAAATCTGGTCCGGCTTACCACACACATGTGGTGTCCCGTTCAGGCGGGCGCATAGACACCAATACAATCCTGGAAATCGACAGTGACCTGATCGACGTGTGGCTGCGCAAGCCCAAGGACACCTCTATTCATACATTGGTGGTTGTCGGCGGGGATGGTGCACTCTCAGCGGCTCAGGATGTTGTTTTTCTGAGGCAGATCCGGCAATTGGCTGACCGATCCATGCGGGTATGCTCTGTGTGTTCCGGCGCACTTGTTATTGCGGCAGCGGGTTTGCTGGACGGCCGCCGCGCCGTGACTCATTGGGAAGATTGTGAACGACTGGCCAAGGACAACCCGGCAGTCCACGTCGAAATGGACCCCATCTATATCAAGGACGGGAATGTCTGGACATCTGCGGGCATCACCGCCGGCATCGACATGGCACTGGGCATCATCGAAGAAGACCTCGGCAAGCCAGCAGCGATTGAAATGGCCCGTTCGCTGATTACCCCGATGGTGCGTTCTGGAGGGCAGTCACAGTTCAGTCCAGAGCTTGACCGGCAATCCCTTGATGCTGAGGGGCGATTTCAGCATTTGCACGATTGGGTTAAACTGAACCTTTCGCAGCATATTTCGGTGGATGACATGGCTGAGAAATGCGGCATGAGTGCACGAAATTTCTCGCGATTGTACACGGCGACGATGGGCACATCCCCCGCAAAGTCCATTGAGACAATCCGGGTAGATGCAGCGCGCGAAATGTTGGTAACAACCAAATTGGGCATCAAGAGCATCGCATCAAAGTGCGGGTTTGATGACGATGAGCGTATGCGGCGCGCCTTTCTAAGGCAGATCAGAACCTCCCCGTCGCACTACAGAAATCAGTTCCAATAGAAGATCAGGTGAACCTGCCAGACGCCGATGCGGGATGAGACTTTTGACCACTGCTGGACACAGTCCGGAATGGTTCCCAAGTGCAAACAATTTCGGGACAGCGGCCAAAGCCCACTTCACCTCCATAACCGACATGGGGAACTTTACCTCGTAACCTGAACGCAATTTCCGGACACAAAAAAAAAAGCGCCCGAAGGCGCTTGTTTTCAGGCTCGGCATTGAGCGAGGTTCTTAGCCGCCCCAAGACCGCACAACACCACAATCCATGTGGACGAAATTCGAACCGGAGTACCGGCCAACGCCGCCACCGTGGCAGGCAACTGCGGCCTTTGCCATCTGGTGGACGGACCGCGACGACAGGCGCAAATCGGCGGCCTGACCACGCATGTGAAGGGAATTTTTGGCAACGCCACGAGAGCGTGAGCGCAACATCGCGTTCGTTTGTGGGCTGCGATAGCCGGACAGCAACATGTAAGGTTCGTTCACACCCAGCAGATTGTGAGACGCCGCCATGATGTCGACGGTGCGCAAATCAATGGATTTCACCCCATCGGTGCGCCAGTCGCGCATGAAATAGTTCACTTCTTTGACAGCGTCCTTGATGTACTGGCCTTCAATCCAATAGATCATGTCGATGCGTTCACCCGTGCGGCCAGAATACATGCGGATACGACGAATATCACCAGCACCCCGCAGAAAACCTGCTGCATTTGCGAATGTTGGTGCTGCTGTTATTGTGGTTGCCGCGAATGCGCCGAGAAGCGCGCGCCGAGTCATGCCCGAAGAGCTGTTGCTAGTCATGTGTTTCTGTCCCGTCGTCTGCCTAAACGTACCCTTGATGTTACATGGGCACTTCATCTCATCCCCAGATGCAACATGCTTATTACATACGGTGATTCTTGAACCAAGCGCTGAATCGGAATGGTTCAATCGCAAAGCAGATTTAGGCGAATTTTTGCGCAAAATTTGATCAACGGCCCGGAAATGAACGGCTGACGGGTGCTTTTTTCGCATCACGTTGGCCCTTGTTTGGCTGGTAACGTGAAAAGTGAATGGACTTGCCGAATGACATTCCCGAAAAATCAGGAACAAATGGTGTTCATATATTTTTGGGGGAATACGTGAAAAGCGATTCCAAAGTAGTTCGTAGCAGTGCATTTCTAACAGTTTTGATTTTGTCCGCAGTGGTATTTTTCGCGCCCGGACCCGTCACTGCGCAAGTCACCGCGTTTAAGCAGGCGGTGTCAGAGGCCGCCTCGCGGGACAAAGACATCGCTGCGTTTTATCAGTCCAATGGATATAAACCCGTCTGGACCGGGCCCGGTGAAGCGGATCGTGCCCGCCGTGCAGAGTTGATACGCGCCATCGAAAGTGCCGCATCGCATGGATTGCCCGTGGCCCGCTATGATCCCGCCGGGTTGCTCGCGACCCTTCGGGAGGTGCGGTCCCCCCGTGACCGTGGTCTGGCAGAGGTCGAAATGAGCCGGGTTTTTCTGCAATACGCCCGCGATATCCAGACAGGCGTCCTGATCCCGAAACGGATCGACCCCCGGATTGTTCGGGATATTCCATACCGTGATCGCACCGCCTATCTGACGGGGCTGGTCAATGCCAAACCTGCGTCCTTCTTTCGGTCACTTCCGCCCCATAGTCTGGAATACAACGCTCTTTTGAAAGAAAAAATGGCGATGGAACAGCTGCTGTCCCAAGGCGGCTGGGGGCCAGTTGTGCCGGCCAAATCCCTTGAACCCGGCGATCAGGGCAATGCAGTTGTGGCCTTGCGCAACCGGTTGATTGCAATGGATTACATGAGCCGGTCCAACAGCATGACCTATGATCCGGCGCTGACGGACGCTGTGCAACAATTCCAGATTGCCCATGGCCTGAACGCCGATGGAAAAGCCGGTGCTGAGACGATGAAGCAGATCAACATAGGCGTTGAACAGCGTTTGCAATCGGTGATGGTTGCGCTGGAACGTGAGCGCTGGTTCAACACTGAACGGGGCAAACGGCATATTTTGGTGAATATCCCTGATTTCACAGCCAAGATTGTTGACGATGGGGTCGTGACCTTTCGGACCCGGTCGGTTGTTGGGGCAAACACCAGCGACAGACCGACACCTGAGTTTTCCGATGTGATGGAATTCATGGTGGTGAACCCAAGCTGGTATGTGCCGCGCTCCATCGTGACCAAGGAATATCTGCCAGCGCTCAAACGCAATCCGAATGCGGCGGGCCATATTGAAATTACCGACAGCCGGGGACGCAAAGTGAACCGCGGTGCGGTGAATTTCAGCCAATACAGCGCGCGCAATTTCCCATTTTCAATGCGCCAGCCCCCCAGCCGCGGCAATGCCCTTGGGTTGGTGAAATTCATGTTCCCGAACAAGCATAATATCTATTTGCATGACACCCCGTCCAAAAGCCTGTTTGCCCGCGACGTGCGCGCGTTCAGCCACGGTTGTATCCGCCTCGCGGACCCGTTTGATTTCGCCTATGCGCTGCTTGCCGCGCAGACATCCGATCCTGAGGGGGAATTCAAATCAGTGCTGGGAACAGGCCGTGAGCAGCGCATCAATTTGGTGGACCCGGTGCCGGTGCACATCATTTACCGCACGGCAGTTACAAATGCGCGGGGGCACACCGAATACCGTGCGGATGTTTACGGCCGCGATGCGCGAATTTGGGATGCCTTGTCAAAGGCAGGGGTGGCAATGGGCGGCGTTCAGGGGTAATTCTGCCCCGGTAACGCCGGGGATGCCAGAATGACCTATACTGTCAGTGAAATTGCCAAAGCGCTTGGTGCAGAGGCATTTGGGGACACAGACCTTGTGATCGCTCGGGCGGCTGAGCCACAAGACGCCGGGCCGGATGATCTTGCTCTTGCGATGGACCCAAAGTACGCAGATGGCCTTTCCAAGGGGCGGGCGCAGATTGCGATGCTGTGGCCCGATGCAGATTGGCAGGCGCTTGGCCTCAAGGCTGCGATATTTCCATCCCGTCCGCGCTATGCCATGGCTGGGCTTACGCGGATATTGGACAAGGGGCAGGGGTTTGCCCCCGGCATTCACCCCACAGCTGTCATTGATGATGCCGCCCAATTGGGCGCAAACGTCAGCGTTGGCCCCTTGGCCATCATCTCGGCCGGGGCACGTATCGGGGCGGGCAGTGTCATTGGTCCGCATTGTTTTGTCGGGGTCGACACAACCATTGGCGAAAATGCATTTTTGCGCGAGCAGGTCAGCATCGCTGCCCGCGTCACCATCGGTGCCAACTTTATCGCCCAGCCCGGAGCACGGATTGGCGGTGATGGTTTTTCCTTTGTCACAGCAGAGCAAAGTGCTGTTGAAAATGTCCGCACCACCTTGGGGGATCAGGGCGGTGCAAAGGCGCAGCCGTGGACCCGCATTCATTCAGTCGGTGCCGTCACAATTGGCGACGATGTCGAGATTGGCATGGGTTGCACCATCGACAATGGCACCATTCGGGACACCCGCATCGGCGACGGCACCAAGTTCGACAATCAGGTGCAGCTGGGTCACAACGTCATCATCGGGCGCAATTGCCTTTTGTGCGGACAGGCTGGGGTGGCCGGATCGTCGGTGGTGGGCGACAATGTTGTATTGGGCGGACAATCCGGGGTCAGCGACAACATCACCATCGGCGACGGGGTCATCGCAGGTGGTGGCACCAAATTGATGTCAAACGTCCCCGCAGGCCGCACCATGCTGGGCTATCCTGCGACGCAAATGGACAGGCAGGTCGAAAGCTACAAGGCGATGCGCCGTCTGCCACACCTGCTGCGCGATGTCGCAGACCTGAAAAAGGCGGTTTCAAAATCCATCAAGGGTGACTAGATCACAGGTATAGAACCCACCAGAACAATGGACAGATCAAGGTTGGACCCGGCATGAGCATCAAAGATCAGGTGATCGCAATCATCGCGGAACAAGCTGTTCTGGAACCTCAAGACGTCACGCTTGACTCCACATTGGAAAGCCTTGGCATCGACAGTCTGGGGCTGGTTGAAAGCATATTCGCCATTGAAGAAGCTTTTGACATCTCGGTGCCGTTCAACGCCAACAATCCGTCTGACTCCGATTTTGACATTTCAACCGTGTCCAGCATCATTGCGGGCATCGAACGGTTGAAGACCGAACAAGGCTGACGTCATGAAGCGCGTGGTGATCACCGGGGCAGGGACGATCAACGCGCTTGGTCATTCGGTCCCGGCCACGCTTGCCGCGATGCAAGAAGGCGTGTGCGGCATTGGACCTCTGGACTTTCGCGATGTCGACCGTTTGTCGATCCAGATCGGTGGACAGGTGCGTGGGTTCGAGGCCGAGGGGCGCTATAACCGCCAGCAAATCTCGCTTTATGATCGGTTTACGCAATTTACACTGGCCGCCGCAAAGGAAGCGATCGAACAATCCGGCCTAAGATTTCACGGCGAGTTGGCCGCAAGATCAGGCGTGGTGCTGGGCACGGCCGGGGGCGGTGTCTCCACTTGGGACGACAATTACAGAGCCGTGTATGAAGAGGGCAAGAACCGGGTCCATCCCTTTGTGGTACCAAAACTGATGAACAACGCCGCGGCCAGCCACGTCAGCATGGAATGGAACCTCAAAGGCCCGTCATTCACCGTTTCAACCGCCTGTGCATCGTCAAATCACGCGATGGCACAGGCATTTTCGATGGTGCGCTCTGGCATGGCACCGGCAATGGTCACGGGCGGATCTGAATCGATGTTGTGTTTCGGTGGCGTCAAGGCGTGGGAAGGCCTGCGGGTGATGTCACGCGACGCCTGCCGTCCGTTTTCGGCCAACCGCAATGGCATGGTGCAGGGCGAAGGGGCGGGCGTATTTGTTTTCGAGGAATATGAACATGCGAAAAAACGCGGTGCCGATATCTTGTGTGAGGTCGCTGGGTTTGCCATGTCTTCGGATGCCAGCGACATCGTGATGCCCTCCAAGGCGGGTGCCGCTCGGGCAATGATCGGGGCGCTCAGGGATGCGTGCATCAACTTTGATGAGGTCGGCTATATCAACGCGCATGGCACCGGCACGGCGGCCAACGACAAGACCGAATGTGCCGCTGTCGCAGATGTGTTCGGCCCGCATGCGGACCGGTTGATGATCAGCTCAACCAAATCCATGCACGGACATCTGATCGGCGGGACAGGTGCGGTTGAACTGCTGGCCTGCATCATGGCACTGCGCGACGGGGTGATCGCACCGACGATCGGCTATCAGGAACCAGACCCTGAATGCGCCCTTGACGTGGTCCCAAACGAGGCGCGCGAGGTGAAAGTCAAAGTGGCGATCAGCAATGCGTTTGCATTTGGCGGAATGAACGCGGTTCTGGCCTTGCGATCTCTGGGCTGACGCCCCGGCGATGGTACGCAAAGCAAAAGGCCGCCCCAATGTGACGGCCTTTGCATGTTTCAGATCTGGCGCTTTGCATTACTGCTCAATCACAGAGACCTTGTCATAGCTGGCGGTAAAGCCCTCAAGCGACAGTTCCAGTTCAACCTTCTGATCCGGTGCGAGTGCCGGAACAATCGTGATCACCGCCGAATTTCCACGTTTGAAAGACGCCACGTCTTCCTTGGTCAGACCCAAACGCACATAACACCCAACAGGATTGCAAAACGCAAAAGGATAGCGGCGCGATTTGTTCTTATCGACCGATACGGTCAACTGCTGGGGCAGGGAGGTTTCAAGCGGCACAACAACTGTCGCACCAGCCTCGGCCTTGCCGCCCTCTGCCAGACGGAACAGGGATACCTCAGCGACAGGTGATCCTTCACCGTCGTCCAGCAATTGATACATCTGGCAGGGGTCAACCTCTTCCTCGGTCTTGATGCAACGCATTTCCCAGGCGCCGATCACTTCTTTGGTATAGGGCTTGCCCAGTTCCGGGTCCTTGTTGGCATCTTCGCCAAGGCTCAGCTGGTCTTCGATATCAGCCGCAGTACCGCTGGCACCGGTTGCGGGCGTGGCATCTTGTTCTTCGGTTGTTTCAGCAGGGGTTACCGTCGCCGTTTGGGCAAAAGACGCCATTGGCATCATTAGTGCAAGGGCTGCACACAGCGGCAGGGTGGTCAAAAACTTGCTCATATCAGTTCCAGTTCTGTTGCGTTGCGACCCTCTACCATGCCCACAAACCAATGTCAGTGGGGATCAGTCAATTTGCACCCTCGAAAGTGGATTAACGCCGATTGTCCTGCGCCCCGACAAGCCGCCATCCGCAAATGAAAAAGAGGGCGCAAAGCACCCTCTTTCACGTTCTTCTGATCTCCCCATCGGACTGTGCCGACTTATTGAGCGGACGTTACGAAACGATATGTCATCGGTCAACAAAAAAGATGCCCCATTTCGATCACATTTGGCACAACGCTTCAGTCTCAAAAAAAGGCCGTACCCGAAGGCACGGCCAGTCTGACAGGGAGGAAGTGTCCCGACCCGAACGAGGACATGTCGGGCAGGAACAAATAGACTATGGCGTGCAAAGGTTAAGTTTGTATGCTCTGCCGGAACGGATCGGTGCCATGCAGGTACGAGGGGAATTATTGTGACACAAGACATCTTTATCGGCGGTGGCGGGACGGATTACGAAACGCAGCAGTTTCTGAGCATCGGTTATGCAAACCGACATGGGTTGATTGCGGGGGCCACCGGCACCGGCAAGACTGTTACCCTACAGATCCTCGCCGAAGGATTTGCCGCCCAAGGCGTGCCGGTATTTTTGTCTGACGTCAAAGGCGACCTGTCAGGCCTCGCAAAATCCGGCAGTGCAGATCACAAATTGCACACGCCTTTTATGGAACGCGCCCAAAAGATTGGGTTTGAGGATTATGCTTACGGTGCCTTCCCGGTCACGTTCTGGGATCTGTTTGGCACCCAAGGCCACCCGGTGCGCACCACAGTTTCCGAAATGGGACCGTTGTTGCTCGGTCAGCTTCTGGGCCTGAGCGAGGCCCAGGAAGGCATTCTGAACATCGCCTTTCGCGTGGCTGATGAGGATGGGTTGCCTCTGCTTGATCTCAAGGACCTGCAGGCTCTGCTGGTCTGGATCGGTGAAAACGCCAAAGACCTTTCGCTGCGCTATGGCAATGTCTCGACGGCTTCTGTCGGGACAATTCAACGCCGCTTGCTTGTCCTCGAAAACCAGGGGGCGGCCGACCTGTTTGGCGAACCCGCCCTGGCACTCAGCGACCTGATGCGCACCGACATCGACGGGCGTGGGTTCATCAACATCCTGGCCGCCGATCAGCTGATGCAGGCCCCCAAACTCTATGCGACTTTCCTGCTCTGGCTCTTGTCCGAACTCTTTGAAGAACTGCCTGAAGTGGGCGACCCCGAAAAGCCCAAATTGGTGTTCTTCTTTGATGAGGCGCATCTGCTGTTTGAGGATGCGCCCAAGGCGCTTGTTGACAAGGTCGAACAGGTGGCCCGCCTGATCCGCTCCAAAGGCGTGGGGGTCTATTTCATCACCCAAAATCCAGCCGATGTGCCTGATGACATTCTGGGCCAACTGGGCAACCGGGTGCAACACGCCTTGCGCGCCTTTACCGCCAAAGACCAAAAAGAGCTGCGCATGGCCGCCCAGACCTATCGCGAAAACCCACGCTTTGATACCGAAGAGGCCATCAGAGAAGTCGGCGTCGGCGAAGCGGTGACCTCCTTTTTGCAGAAAAAAGGCGTGCCGGGCATTGTTGAACGCACGCTGGTCCGCCCGCCCTCTTCGCAGCTTGGACCCATCGATCCAGCAGAACGCGCAGCGCTGATGGCCACCTCAGCCATGGGCGGCAAATACGAGACCCGCCTTGATCGCGAATCCGCCTTTGAGATGCTGAAAAAGCGCGCGGATGAGGCAGCAAAAGCCGCAGCGGCTGCCGAAGAGGCGGCCCAAAGCGAAGACGCCACACCTTCCTTGCGCGAATTCAACAGCGCCCGGCGCTACGCGGGCAAAGGGGTCGGACGCTCGACCTCCCGCGCGCCCCGGCGCAAAGCTGACGAAGGGTTCGGCGGGGCCATCGCGTCTGTCGTCATCAAAGAGCTTAAGGGCACCACAGGACGCCGCATCGTACGCGGCATTCTGGGTGGATTGTTCAAGGGGCGCTGACCCCCAATTCATTGTTCTTAAAATACACATAAGCAACATCAGCCAAACCCACACCGGATCTGGCTGAAATGCCTACTTCTCAGGGATCAGGCCACGCGGGCTGAACCTGAGCACCAAAAGCAACACCAGCCCCATTGTCAGCAACCGCATGTGCGCCGCACTCTCAATCAGGTGTGCCTTAAGCGCCGATCCGTCTGCCATGCCATAGGTAATCACATTCATCAGCCACAGGCCCATCGGTTCGACCTGAACCCACAGGAACCAGATGAGGAACCCGCCAAGCACAGCACCAAAGTTGTTACCCGATCCGCCGACAATCACCATCACCCAGATCAAGAACGTAAAGCGCAGCGGCTGATAGGTGCCGGGTGTCAACTGTCCATCCATCGTGGTCATCATTGCGCCCGCAATCCCGCAGATCGCAGAGCCCAGAACAAACACCTGCAGATGGCGCGCGGTCACGTCTTTGCCCATCGCTTCGGCGGCCACTTCATTATCGCGAATGGCACGCAGCATGCGGCCCCATGGCGAATGCAATGCCCGTTGACTGAGCCACAGCAGGATCAACAACACCGCAGCAAAAAGCGCGATGTAAAGAACCTTGACCCAAAGCGTTGATCCTTCAACCGGATCAAAGCCCATGCGTGCAGCCGTTTCAACAAAGCTGGCGCTGTTTTGCAGATCAATTTCATAGGGCACTGGGCGCGGCACGCCGATGACGTTCTTAACACCGCGCGTCAGCCAATCTTCGTTCTTGAGCACGGCGATGATGATCTCGGCAATCCCCAGCGTGGCAATCGCCAGATAATCTGACCGCAGCCCAAGCGCTGTCTTGCCAATCAGCCAGGCGGCGGCAGCGGCAAACAACCCACCCACCGGCCAGGCGATCAAGACCGGCAGACCCAGGCCGCCCAAATACCCGGTCGCGGCGGGGTTGATCGCCTCGACACGTTCCACCGCCGGGTCAAGAAACGCCCGAAACACAAAGAAACCCACCACAAGAACGGCGATGACTGAAAGGTTCCGGGTCCAGCCCGGCCGCATCTTCTTCATCATCAGGACCGCTGCGACTACAGTGCCCGCCCCCAATAGCAACGCGCCGACTATCGCAAAACCACCCCCCGACCATGCGCCTTCCGTGCGAGGCATGCCCACCAGCACGGCGGCCAGACCGCCAAGTGCGACAAAGCCCATGATGCCCACGTTGAACAGTCCGGCAAACCCCCATTGCAGGTTGACGCCAAGCGCCATGATCGATGAAATCAGCCCCATTGCGATGATCAGCAGCGCCGAATTCCAACTGCTCGAAAACCCTACATAGAGGATCAGCGCCGCGATGATCGCGAACAACAAAGAGTTTTTTTGGATCTGGCTCATGTGGACTGCCCCTTGAATAGGCCCGTGGGCTTGATCAACAGCACAATCAGCAGAATGACAAAGCTGACCGCGAATTTGTAATCGGTGCTGAGAAGCTGCACCAGACCGCTGGGCTCAAGGCTTTCCGGCATGGCGTAGACCAGCACCTTTTTCCAAGCATAGGTGATGGTAACTTCGGAAAACGCGATCACAAAACCACCCGCAATGGCCCCCAGAGGATTGCCCAACCCGCCCACAATGGCGGCCGCAAAGATCGGCAGCAAAAGCTGGAAATACGTGAAGGGTTTGAACGATTTATCAAGCCCATAAAGCACCCCGGCAATCGTCGCCAGCGTTGCCACGATGATCCAGGTGATCATCACGACGCGTTCAGGGTTGATGCCCGACAGCAGCGCCAGATCCTCGTTGTCGGAATAGGCACGCATGGATTTACCCGAGCGGGTTTTGTTCAGAAACCAGAACAGCAGTGCCACAACCGCAATCGCGGTGATCACGGTGATGGCTTGGGTGGTCTTGATCGACAATCCTTCTTCAAGCCCGGTCAACGTCTTGAAATCACGCGCCGAAATGATGAAGCGTTCACCATCAAGGAAGTTCTGATCATCCGCGCCAATGATAAACCGTGTGATGCCATTGTAGATGAATGTGACACCCAGACTGACGATGACCAAAATCACCGGCTTGGCCTTTTTGTCCCGGTAAAAGCGATAAACCGCGCGGTCCGTCCCCAGCAGCAAACCAATTGCGAACAAGATACCAAAGGGCAGGGCAAGCAGGGCGGTGGGCAGCGGACCAAGGCTGATCCCCCAGCTTTGGAACAGCCAAGTCATCAAGACCGTAGCCATCGCCCCCATCGCCATCGTGTCACCATGGGCAAAGTTGGAAAACCGCAGAATGCCGTAGACAAGCGTGACACCCAGCGCTCCAAGGGCCAGTTGCGATCCATAAGCGATGCCCGGAATGAGAACATAGTTTGCGAGCGCTATGATTGCGTTGAGTAGGTCCATACCTCAGCCCCCCAAAAACGATTTGCGGACTTCGGGGTTGGCCAAAAGTTCCTTGCCGGTCCCTGTGTACCCATTCGCCCCTTGCACCAGAACATAGCCTTTATCAGCAATCTCAAGCGCTTGGCGGGCGTTTTGTTCGACCATCAGGATTGGTATCCCGGTGCGCGCCACCTCGATGATGCGGTCAAAAAGTTCATCCATCACAATCGGGCTGACCCCTGCCGTCGGTTCATCCAGCATCAGCACCTTGGGCTGCGTCATCAGCGCGCGGCCCACGGCGACCTGCTGGCGCTGACCGCCCGACAACTCGCCCGCCGCCTGATAGCGCTTTTCCTTGAGGATCGGGAACAGGTCATAGACCTGCGCCATGGTATCGCTAAAGTCATCGCGACGAATAAAGGCACCCATTTCAAGGTTCTCTTCTACCGTCATCGAGGTAAAAATATTCGAGGTCTGCGGGACAAATCCCATCCCCTTGCCAACGCGGTCTTGCGGCGACAGGTTGGTGATATCTTCGCCGTCCAGCCGTACATGACCTTTACGCATATCAAGCATGCCAAAAACCGCCTTCATGCCGGTCGATTTCCCCGCGCCATTGGGGCCGACGATCACCGCAATCTCGCCCTGATCCACTGCGATGGTACAATCGTGCAGGATATCGGGGCCATTGCCATACCCTGCCGTCATCCCTTCGCCAATCAGGAAGGGACCACCGGGGGCGGCAAAGCTTTCACCGCTCGATCTTGGGATGACACTGCCTTGCCCCTTGGGATTGCCAATCGACAGGTCCTTGTTGCCGCGGTCACTATAAGCGTCGCTCATTTCAGCCTCTTTCATTCGCAGCCGGATCAGGCCGCTGGTAATCATCCGCGCAGGAAATCGGATCCGCGCAGTTGTCATGGAGTAACGCCAAAACGCTCCGCGACAGGGTATCCATGTTGGCAATATCGGTGGTTTCGGGCGCATCAAGGTACAGCATGATCCGCGACGCGCCGACCTCGGCCAACATCACAGCGCTTAAGAACGTGTCCCCCTCAAGGGCGTCTCTTTGGATCGACCGAACCGCGCTGCCGCTGCCATATGTCAGACGATCGTTCTGGAACACCTCAAGCGGGGCGTCGCCATCGGCCGCGATCCATTCAGCGTATGTGGCATAGCGTTCCTCAAGCGTGGCAAGGTCATCGCCAATCTTAAATCCCGGCCATTCTTCGGTAAAACTCAGTGCCAGATTGCCCAGAATAAGCGTTGATCCGTCGCCCGCAGTGTCCCATGCGGCCCCTTCCCAAGCGGTATCGCGATCACACATCCAGACATTTTCAGTCAATTGCGCACAGGCCGCCGCCGCATGGGGCAGGGCGATCGCCGCAGCACCTGCGATGCTCAGGGCACGCAAATTCATGCGCCCACCTTGTCCTTGTTCTTGAGACCGGTACCGAGATAAGCCTCGATCACCTGCTCATTTGCTTTGATCTCTGCCAATGTGCCCTCGGCCAGCACATGGCCCTCGGCCATGCAGATCACCGGATCACACAGGCGCCCGATAAATTCCATGTCGTGTTCGATCACTACAAAGGTATAGCCGCGTTCCTGATTGAGCCGGATGATCGCATCGCCAATGGTATTGAGCAGGGTGCGGTTCACGCCCGCGCCAACCTCATCCAGAAACACGATCTTGGCATCGACCATCATGGTGCGGCCAAGCTCCAGCAATTTCTTCTGCCCGCCCGAAATCTGACCCGCTTTCTGGTCGGCCAGATGTTCCACTGTCAAGAATTCCAACACCTCGTCGGCCTTGGCGCGCAGGGCGCGTTCCTCGTCTGCGATGCGTTTTGTGCCAAACCATGTGTTCCACAAGGTCTCACCGGATTGATTGCCCGGCACCATCATCAGGTTTTCCCGACAGGTCATCGATGAAAATTCATGGGCAATCTGAAAGGTACGCAGCAGACCTTTGTGAAACAATTCATGCGGTGGCAGCCCGGTGATGTTCTCACCATCCATCAGAACACGCCCCGAAGTTGGTGCAAGAACGCCGGCGATCACATTGAAAAGAGTGGTTTTTCCAGCCCCGTTTGGCCCGATCAAGCCTGTGATGGAACCCCGGTCAATCGTCAGCGTTGCGCCATCCACAGCACGAAATCCGCCAAAATGCTTGTGCAGATCGTCGACCACAATCATGTGTTCGTTTTCAAGGCTCATGCGTCCATCCCCGTAGTGTCGGTCCGTTGTCGGCCGATCATTTATTGGTCGTCTTATACATGAATGCAGCCCACATCGCTGCGGGCTGCATTATCTATGCCATCAAGGTTTACTTGAAGCCGATGGTTTCGTTCTTGCCGTCTTTGACTTCGATCATACGGTATGTGCCAGCGGCCTCACCCGGTCCGATCAGTTCAACAGCTGATGCACCGACATAATCAATGTCTGTGCCTGCCTTGAGCAGTTCAAGTGCCTTGCCCAGTTCGCCGGGATAGATCTTTTCGCCTGGTGCGTTGGCAACTTCCAGAATTTTGTCCTTGTAATCAGCAGGATCAACGGAATTTGCAGCTTGCATCGCCAGCAGAAACAGGGCCGCCGCGTCATAGGCTTCTGGCGTGTAAGGTGACGTTGCATCAAATGCGTCGCCCGCCATTTCGATTAAAGTATCGATGCCTTTGCCTTCGGAGCCCGCGATCTGACCGTACGACCCGTTCAGGTCAGGGCCAATTGTTTTGGGCAGGTTTTCACCGATCATGCCGCCGGGCAGACCGAATGTTTCCCAGGCACCTGCATCAAGTGCGGATTTGATGATACCCGCACCACCTTGGTCAAGGTAGCCCGCAACAACCAGCAAATCGCCACCGGCAGAGGCCAGCGCACCCACTTCGGCAGAATAATCCGCTTTGCCGTCTTCGTGCGCGGCGACGATGGTCACTTCGCCACCAACAGCCTTGAATGACGATTCAATCGCATCCGCCAGACCCTTGCCATAGTCATTGTTGGTATAGGTCAGGGCGATGGATTTGACGCCACGCTCCACCAGAATTTCCGCCATCACTTCGCCTTCGCGGGCGTCAGATGGCGAGGTCCGGAAGAACAGGCCGTTGTCTTCCATGGTGGTCAGACCGGGCGATGTGGCGGACGGCGAAATCATCACCATGCCATTCGGGATTGCCACGTTTTGCAGCATTGCACCTGTCACACCGGAACAATCACCGCCGATAATACCGTTGACGCCTTCGGCGATCAGGCGTTCTGCACCGGACACGGCCAGACCGTTATCGATACAACCTGAATCCGCACGGATCGACGTGACCTTGGCACCGTCAAGCAGCATACCGCTGTCGGTGACTTCTTTCATCGCCAGTTCCGCACCCGCAGACATCGGGCCGGTCAGCGATTCAATCGGGCCGGTGAAACCAAATTCAATGCCCAGTTTAACTTCTTTCGCGTGGGCGTCAGCATAAGCATGTGTCGCCAGCAGTGCCGCAGCCGTTGTGGCCATAAGCATCTTTTTCATGAGGATCTCCCTTGTTGGAACATGATGTTCGCCGCAGACGTTAGGCGGTGGTTTCTTAAAAGAAAAGTAGTTTTTGACCGATCCCAACGGGCACCGGCCTCACATCACGACCCTGTTGGTGGATTATTTGCCCAAGTTGCCTACATTTCCTGAAAAGCACATCCAAAACAGGAGAATTTCCATGCATTTGATGAAGAAATTACCCAATTTCCTGCTGATGCTGACAACCTCAGCTATGCTGCCATTCAGCGCAAATGCAGAACTTTCGGTCAGAATTGACCCCGTGGTCACTGGTTTGGATGCACCTTGGGCGATTGCACCGCTGGCAGATGGCGGCGTTTTGGTCACTCAGAAAGGCGGGCAATTGATCTATGACCGGGGCGGACAACGCACCGAGGTCGCAGGGGTGCCAGAGGTCGCACTTGACGGTCAAGGCGGGCTTTTGGATCTGACGCTTGCGCAGGATTTTGACCGGTCGCGTGTGTTGTTTCTGACCTACGCCAAGCCGCAGTCGGGCGGCGGTAGCGGGACCGCATTGGCAAGTGCGCGACTGTCGGACGATGGCACGGAGCTTGAGAATGTGACGCTGCTTTTCGAGATGGCTGCAGGCAGCAGCGGCGGACGTCATTTCGGGTCACGCGTCGTCGAGGCACCGGATGGAACGTTGTTCGTCACCATTGGCGAACGGGGCGACAGACCCGCCGCACAGGACCAGAGCCGCCACAATGGCACCGTGGTGCGCGTGAACCGCGATGGGTCAGTCCCCCAGGACAATCCATTTGTGGGCCGCTCCGGCGTCCAGCCCGAAATCTGGTCATACGGTCATCGCAATCCGCAGGGGGCAGGATTGGACGGGGCAGGGCATCTGTGGGTGTCCGAACACGGGGCCAAGGGCGGAGACGAAGTAAACCGCATCATCAAGGGTGCAAACTATGGCTGGCCGATCATTTCTTACGGGCGGCATTATTCCGGTGCAAAGATTGGTGAAGGTACCGCCAAGGACGGTATGGAACAGCCCGAATTCTATTGGGACCCATCTATCGCACCTTCGGGATTGCTGGTGTATTCCGGTGCGTTGTTTCCTCAATGGGCGGGCGACATCTTTGTTGGGTCACTGAAGTTTGACTACATCAGCCGCCTTTCCGGCGATCCACTGCAAGAGGTGGCGCAGATCAAAACAAAGGAAACAACTCGGGTTCGCGATATCGTCGAAGGGCCAAACGGTGCAATCTGGTTTATCTCGGAACCTCAGGGAATAGTGTACCGGATGACCCCGGCGGAGTAGGGCAAGTGCGTCAGATCGACAACCGCGCCGCATGGGCACCGCGTTCCCGGTAGGGCGTGGTGTCATAATGCGCCCGGTAGCATTTTGAGAAATGCGATGGCGAGGCAAAACCGCAGGCAAGTGCCACGTTGATCACGCTCATGTCCGTCTGCATCAGCAGATTACGCGCCTTTTGCAGGCGCAATTCCATATAGTAACGTTTGGGCGACCGGTTCAGATAGCGCCGGAACAACCGCTCAAGCTGGCGGGTGGACATGCCCACATCACGTGCCAGCACCGACGGGCTGATCGGTTCTTCGATGTTGCTTTCCATCATCTGAATGACCTGGCTCAGTTTTGGATGACGTACACCGATGCGCGTTGGCACCGACAAACGCTGGGTGTCCTGATCGGTGCGGATCGACGAATAGATCAGTTGATCGGCCACAGAATTTGCCATGTCTTCACCCAGATCATCGGCAATTATTTTCAGCATCAGGTCAATCGACGATGTTCCGCCCGCTGTGGTCAATCTGTTACCATCCACAACAAAGACCGATTTAGTCAGCATCACTTCGGGAAATTCTTCGGCAAAGCTGTCCTGGTTCTCCCAATGGATTGTCGCTTTTTTACCGTCCAGCAACCCGGCCTTGGCCAGCGTAAACGCAGCCGTGCACAGCCCCCCGACCATCAGTCCCTTGCGGGCCTCGCGGCGCAGCCACCCAAGCAGCTTTTTGGTGGTCCCGTCCTGAACATCAATACCGCCGCATATCATCACCGTATCATCGCGCGCCAATTCATCCAGATCACCATCAAGCGCGAACACCGCACCTGACGAGCTTGGCATCGTGTTGCCACCTTCACCCAAGATCCGCCATGTGTAGGCCTGTCGTGATGCCATCCGGTTGGCGATCCTCAGACATTCCACAGCCGAGGCAAAGCTCAGCAACGTGAATTCCTCTAACAGCACAAAAACAAACCGGCGTGGTTTGTCGGTGTTCGGCGGTATCCGTGTGGCCGGGCGCGGATCTGACATCGCGACGTCTTTCTTTAATTATTCTTAGGTCATCATGTTCCATTGGCGACAAGACCTGCCGCAAAGCTTGTTCATGTGGGTCAGGTCAGGTCAAGAGGCCGAATTTGGGTTCTGGTCACTTCTGACCTGTTTTTGTATAGGAAAGGCTCACGATAGCGCTGACATTTGCGCAAATGACCGGAGAGATGACAAATGACCAATTGGAGTACAGCAAGCTGGCGCACCAAACCGCGAATCCAGATGCCCGATTATCCTGATCAAGCCGCCTTGAATGCCGTTGAGGCACAGCTGGCACGTTATCCGGTTCTGGTCTTTGCCGGCGAGGCGCGGAAACTGAAAAAACACCTCGGCGCTGTCAGCCGCGGCGAGGCATTCTTGTTGCAGGGCGGCGATTGCGCCGAAAGCTTTGAGCAGTTCAGCTCAGATGCGATCCGCGACACGTTCAAAGTGATACTGCAGATGGCAATGGTGCTGACCTACGGTGCCAAGGTGCCAGTGGTCAAACTGGGCCGGATGGCGGGCCAATTTGCCAAACCACGCAGCGCGCCTACCGAAACCGTGAACGGTGTTGAGCTGCCAAGCTACCGTGGCGACATCATCAATGCGCTGGAATTCACACCAGAGGCGCGCATTCCTGATCCAACCAAGATGTTGCGTGCCTATACTCAGGCCGCCGCGACACTCAACCTGTTGCGCGCCTTTTCAACAGGCGGTTTTGCCGACATGAGCCAGGTGCACGCCTGGACACTGGGCTTTACCGATGCCGATGACGCCGAAAAATACCGTGAGATCGCCACCCGTATTCAGGACACAATTGATTTCATGTCCGCCGCTGGCATTACCGCCAGCACGACCCATGAATTCTCGACTGTGGAATTCTATACCAGCCATGAATCGCTGTTGCTGGAATATGAGCAGGCGTTGACACGACTTGATTCGACCTCCGGCAAATGGCTGGCGGGATCGGGTCACATGATCTGGATCGGGGACCGCACCCGCCAGCCGGATGGCGCGCATGTGGAATTTGCGCGCGGCGTTCAGAACCCCATTGGATTGAAATGCGGGCCAAGCATGGAAGTGGACGACCTCAAAAAGCTGATGGCAACGTTGAACCCCGAAAACGAGGCCGGGCGTCTGACGCTGATCGCGCGGTTCGGGGCCGGATCGGTCGGCGACCATCTGCCACGTCTGATCAAGGCCGTGCAGGAAGAGGGCGCAGATGTTGTGTGGACCTGTGACGCGATGCACGGCAACACCATCAAGTCCTCAAGCGGCTACAAAACGCGGCCATTTGAATCGGTGCTGCGCGAAGTGCGCGAATTCTTTGACGTGCATGCCGCCGAAGGGACAGTGCCCGGCGGTGTCCATTTTGAGATGACCGGCCAGGACGTGACGGAATGCACAGGCGGCGTACGTGCGGTCAGTGATGAGGATCTTTCAGACCGGTATCATACCGCATGCGATCCGCGTCTGAACGCCAGCCAGTCCCTTGAACTGGCATTCCTAGTGGCCGAAGAATTGTCAGCCCGCCGCACATCACAGGCGTCACAGGCCGCTGGCTAAGGCTGATCCGGATTGATCGGGCTCTCTAAGTAACAACGACGCCGCTGGCATTCTGCGCAGCGGCGTTTTGCGTGGTAACAACAACGTGCCATACGTGGCTCAATTTACTTGTCGGATTTGACCAGCCGCAGATACGGCGGTGGCACCTTGCCCTCTTTGCCCTTGAAAGGCGCTTTGGGCGCACGGAACCCCGGCATCTGGTCATGCGGTGCGGGTCGGACCACAGGTCCCACAGGAAGGTCAACACGCGCAACCGTCTGACCAGGCACCAAGGGCCGCACCTCTTGCTCGATCAGATCAAACCGGCGCGGGGCGGTGCCGATGTCGCCACGGCTGACCAGACATCCCAAGGCGCGGCTCACATCGCCAAGGTCACTTTTGAGCGGCAGCAACACCATCCTTGCATCAAGCGTTACGCGCCGGACACCACCGGGTGACGTCAGGCGTAGGCTGGCAGTGGCAGGTGTCTGAAACACATCCTCAAGCCCATCAGCAATCTGGCGGCGGGCATTCGGGGCAAACATCGCGGTCAGCGGCATACCGCGAACCTCCATCCCCATCAACTCGTTCAAATGGCTGCCTGCAATCCGCATCCGCGCAATACCGGGTGCGATACGCTCAAGGATAAAAGCATATTCCAGCGCCGCTTCGATCCCGCGTGGATCGACTTCGGACCGCTTGGGCAACAGATTGCCCCCCCGCAGCGCCTCCCAATAGGCTTCTATCTGCGCGATGATGGCAAACCCGGAATCTGATTGATAATCTGACATAGAGACAACATTTTGCGCGTTCTGGCCATGCTTGTCCATCAGCGTTCACCTTACCTTTGTTTTCGTTTCAGGGCTGCGCGCATTTATCTCAAAATCCTGCCAATACCGCGCCAACATGCGGCACCAGGGCCACAGTCCTTACCAAAGACTTAATAGCGGGCCTTTGATACAATTGGTGACTTTTTCGCGCGTCTGGTTAATCGGTTAATGCGCTCAACCTTTGCTGGCGGGGCTTGCTCCTGACCCTTGTTTGCCCGTATTGGGACGGCATCGCCGAGCCAAAAAGGACCCTCCATATGATCAGGTCGATGACAGGATTTGCATCTGCCAGCAATGCGAACGCGCCGTTCAGTTGGGGTTGGGAAGTCCGTTCCGTGAATGGAAAGGGCCTTGATCTGCGCCTGCGCGTCCCCGACTGGGTTGACGGGCTTGAAGCCGGATTGCGCAAGAAACTTTCCGCCCGCGCGACCCGTGGCAACATCGCCTGCAACCTGCGTCTCGTGCGCGAGGACGGGGCCACGGGCCTGACGGTCAACGCCGACCAACTGGCCGCTGTGCTGAGCGCATTGCACCAGATCGAACAACAGGCGATGGACGCGGGGCTGTCATTGGCCCCCTCCAAGGCCACAGACATCGTGACAATGCGCGGCGTTCTGGAACAATCCGCACCGGGGCAGGACACCGCCGCACTTTGCGCCACGCTGCTGAGCGATTTCGATGCGGTGCTGGCAGATTTTGACGCCATGCGGCAAAGCGAGGGGGCGTTGTTGGCCGACCTGCTGGACACCCAGCTGGCACAGGTGGCCAGCCTGACATCCAAGGCCGCAGCCCTTGGCAAAACCCGCAAAGATGAGATGGCCGCAACCCTGCGCCGCGATTTGGCGCGGGTGATGGACAATGCCGACGGCGCGGATGAGGCACGCATCGCACAGGAACTGGCATTGATCGCCGTGAAATCAGATATCACCGAAGAAATAGACCGGCTTGGTGCCCATGTGTCGGCGGCGCGCGAACTGTTGGGGCAGGGTGGTGCCGTGGGGCGCAAGCTGGATTTCTTGATGCAGGAATTCAACCGTGAGGCGAATACACTGTGTTCCAAGGCGCAGAACAAGGCGCTGACGACCGTTGGGCTGGCGCTGAAGGCGGTGATCGACCAGATGCGCGAACAAGTGCAGAATGTGGAGTAAAAAATGACGGACCGACAGGGATTATTGATCATTCTCAGCTCGCCTTCCGGGGCCGGTAAATCCACTTTGGCACGGGCGCTTCGGACCTGGGATCCGACAATCTCGTTTTCGATTTCGGCCACCACGCGCGCCGCCCGTCCGGGCGAAGAGAATGGGCGCGAATATCATTTTGTGTCCGAACCTGAATTCAAGAGAATGGTTGCAGAGCGTGAATTGCTAGAACATGCCCATGTTTTCGGGAATTTCTACGGGTCACCCAAGGCCCCCGTGCTGGCCGCGATGCAGACCGGAACAGATGTTCTTTTTGACATTGACTGGCAGGGCGCGCAGCAAATCCGCAATTCCACCCAAGGCTTGAATACGCTGACAATCTTCCTTTTGCCCCCCTCAATTTCGGAACTCAGAAACCGGCTTCTGACCCGTGCGCAGGATGATGCCGGGACCGTGGCCCGGCGGATGGAAAAAAGCTGGGACGAGATAAGCCACTGGGATGGCTATGATTTTGTCCTGATCAACGACGATCTTGAGAAAACAGAGGCCCAGCTCAGGTCGATCATCATCGCCAGCCGTCTGCGGCGCAGCCAGCAAACGCACCTGAATGACCATGTGCGCAAATTGCAGGCGGAGTTTGAGGAATTGTCATGACACTTTATGCTTTGGGGACCGATCGCCCGACAGTTGATGATGACGCATGGGTTGCCCCGGACGCCAATCTGATTGGCAAGGTTATGCTTGAAGCGGGCAGTTCCGTCTGGTTCGGCGCAACACTGCGCGGCGACAACGAAGTGATCCATGTGGGCAGGGGCAGTAATGTGCAGGAAAACTGCGTGTTTCATACGGATATGGGGTTTCCGCTGACGATCGGGACCAATTGCACAATCGGGCACAAGGTGATGCTGCACGGCTGTACCATCGGCGATAATTCCCTGATCGGGATGGGTGCCACAGTGCTGAATGGGGCCCGGATTGGCAAGAATTGCCTGATTGGCGCAGGTGCATTGATCACAGAAAACAAAGATATCCCAGATGGATCGCTGGTCATGGGCGCACCGGGCAAGGTGATCCGGCAGCTTGATGATAAGGCAGTTGCGGCATTGACCGTCAGTGCGGAGCATTATGCGCAAAACGCGGCACGCTTTCGGCGCGACCTCAAACCGATCTGAGACATGACACCGGTACCGCATCTGTCCGAATTGTTGGCAGCCTTACCCTTGCCGACACTAGCCATAGACAAGAGCGAACGGATCATTGCCCTCAATCCATCCGCCGAGGCGCTGATCGGGACCAGTGCGCAGGGCCGCCATTTCATCACCGTTCTGCGCCAGCCCCAGTTGGTCGAAGCAGTTGAACAAACTCTGGTCGACCAAACCGCGCGCACGGCCCCCTATCTGGCCGGCGATGCCGGACGCGACACCACCTATGACGTATCTTTGCGGGCAATGGCGGACACCGGCATTGTCATCCTGAGCTTTCAGGATGTGACGCACCTGACCCAAGCCGGCCAAATGCGCCGCGATTTTGTTGCCAACGTCAGCCATGAGCTGCGCACGCCGCTGACCGCCCTGATGGGGTTTATCGAAACATTGGGCGGACCTGCGCGCGATGATCCTGCGGCACGGGATCGCTTTCTTGGCATCATGACCGGCGAGGCAGAGCGGATGAACCGGCTGGTTGGTGATCTCTTGTCGCTCAGCCGGGTTGAGGCCGAGGAACGTGTGCGCCCCACCGCGCAGATCGACGTGGGTAGTGTTATGCAAACCACAATGCGCAATCTCAACCCGCTGGCCGTAGACAACGGTGTGACGCTGAAACCCGATCTGGGATCTGATCCGTTGATCGTGCTTGGCGATGCCGATCAGCTTTTGCAGGTCTTCACCAACCTTGTTGAAAACGCCATCAAATATGGCGGATCTGGTGGAACCGTGGAAATCACCGCCCGGACCCATGCCCACGACACTGCGCTGCGCGCGCCCGCAGTGCGCATCACAGTCGCCGATCAAGGCCCAGGCATTGAACCCTTGCATATCCCGCGCCTGACCGAACGGTTTTACCGCGCCGACAGCCACCGCAGCCGCGCCCTTGGCGGCACCGGACTGGGGTTGGCGATCGTAAAGCATATCCTGAACCGCCACCGTGGACGGCTCAGAATCACCAGTGAATTGGGTAAGGGCGCAGAATTTACCGTCATTTTGCCCCTGGAGAATGTGGGTATCTGACCAACAAAAACCAATTTTTGCCATTTCTCACATCCGTCACAGACCTTGTCATAAAACTGTAACGTCGCTGTCACAAAAGCGCAGTGAGAGCCGCATAAACGGGCCTCAAGATCACCATGGGGGTGATCGTAAAGACTGCTGACAGGAGACATCATGTCCTTCGCAAAAATGACCACATCCGTGCTGGCAATCGCCGCCGTTTCTGCAACCGCTGCTGCGGCCCGTGATCAGGTGCAAGTCGCCGGGTCCTCCACTGTACTGCCTTATGCCTCTATCGTCGCCGAGGCTTTTGGCGAAAATTTTGATTTCCCGACACCCGTTGTTGAATCAGGCGGGTCATCTGCTGGCCTCAAGCGGTTCTGCGAAGGTGTGGGCGAAAACACCATCGACGTGGCCAACGCATCGCGTCAGATTAAGGACAGCGAAGTTGAGGTCTGTGCCGCAAATGGTGTGACCGATATCATCGAGGTTCAGATCGGGTATGACGGGATCGTATTCGCCTCTGACGTCGCCGGAGAGAGCTTTGAGTTCACCCCAACCGACTGGTACAAAGCGCTGAGCGCCGAGGTGGTCGTGGACGGCGCGATTGTCGCCAATCCCTATACGATGTGGAACGAAGTGAACCCCGATTTCCCCGCACAGGCAATCCAAGCCTATGTACCCGGCACCAAGCACGGCACCCGCGAGGTCTTTGAGGAAAAAGTCATTCTGGCTGGCTGCGAAGAAACCGGCGATTTCGAGGCCTTCATGGCTGTGAATGGCGAAGACAAAAAGGCCGCCGAGAAAGCCTGTATTGCGTTGCGCACTGATGGCAAATCGGTGGATATCGACGGTGATTACACAGAAACACTCGCCCGCATTGAAAGCAACAAAGACGGCATCGGCGTTTTTGGCCTCGCGTTTTATGAGAACAATACCGACAAGCTTCAGGTTGCGACCATGTCGGGGGTTGTGCCCTCAACCGACAGCATCTCAACCGGTGAATACCCAGTGTCCCGCCCGCTGTTCTTTTACGTCAAAAAGGCCCACATCGGCGTGATCCCCGGCCTCAAGGAATATGCCGAGTTCTTTGTTGCGGATGAAATTGCCGGCCCGGATGGTCCTTTGGCGGAATATGGTCTGGTTTCTGATCCTGCACTGACAGATACCCAAACCACCGTCGCGGATGAAACCGTGATGGGCGGCGGGTCCTGAGACCCGATTTGATCTGATAAATCAAGGGCCGCAGTTCTGCTGCGGCCCTTGATACTGACGCGACACCCGATACCAAGTTCAAAAAAACCAAAGGCGCGAAAGACAGTGCAATGACAGCCACCATTTTTGGCCTCCCCACACCAATCGCCTTGATCTTTGCCGTTTTGGGCATCGCCATGCTTGGCTATGTTGCGGCCCGCAAACGGGCGATGGCACGGGCAGGGGGCGATGCGCGCAATCTGCATTCCCTGCCAAACTTCTATGGCATGACAGCAGCGATGTTTGCCGCCGTCCCGGCACTTGGCGTCATGGTGATCTGGCTTTTGGCACAACCGACCGTGGTCCAGAACGCGGTTCTGCCGCTGATCCCGGCCAGTGAAATCAGCAGCACCGGCACTCAGAGCCTGATCCTGTCGGATGTGCGCCGGGTTGCGGACGGGTTGGACATCGCCCTGACGCAAGGCGCTTTGACGCCCGCCGAAATCGGCGCAATGGCGGATGATCCATCCTCTTTGCGTGCCACGCTTGGCAATGTGGGTGTGGCACTGGGTTCAGAGGTTCAGCCCTATGTTCTGGCGGCAGCACAGCAATCACGTGCCATCTCTGCGCAGGGGCGACTTTGGATGGTTGTGGTGGTGCTGGTGCTTGCCGTTTTGGGCGCAGGTATCGCGGTGCGCGCCGCTGATCCGGCATTTCGCGCGCGCAATGTGGTCGAGCGTGGCATCATGGTGCTGCTGATTGCTGCGGCGTCACTGGCCATTCTGACCACCGTGGGCATCGTTTTCTCGATGTTGTTTGAATCGATCAACTTTTTCCGCCTGCACGATTGGAAAGACTTCTTTCTTGGCAGCACCTGGGCCCCGAATTTCCGTGGTGACAGCGATCTGTCGATCCTGCCATTGCTCTGGGGTACGCTTTATATTTCAATCATCGCGTTGCTTGTGGCCGTGCCCATCGGCCTTTTTGCCGCGATCTACCTAAGTGAATACGCCAACAGCAAAGTGCGCAGTCTGGCCAAACCGCTGCTCGAAATCCTCGCGGGGATCCCGACAATCGTCTATGGCCTCTTTGCACTGCTGACTGTCGGTCCAGCACTTGTGCGCATCTTTGGGCGGGGTGAGGACGGAATTTTGGGGGTTGAATGGATGTCCGGTGCCACGTCTGTTCTAACCGCCGGGCTGGTCATGGGCATCATGCTGATCCCATTCGTGTCCTCCCTGTCTGACGATATCATCAACGCGGTGCCGCAATCGCTGCGCGACGGGTCCTTTGGACTTGGCGCGACACATTCCGAAACCGTGCGTCAGGTCATCTTGCCGGCGGCCCTGCCGGGCATTGTGGGGGCCATCCTGCTGGCTGCGAGCCGCGCGATTGGCGAGACCATGATCGTGGTGCTGGGGGCAGGGGCCATTGCCCGGATATCAGCCAATCCACTTGAGGCGATGACAACCATCACAACCCGCATCGTCAGCCAGCTGACCGGCGACACCGATTTTGCCAGCCCTGAGACGCTGGTGGCCTTCGCGCTGGGTCTGACGCTCTTTGTGCTGACGCTGGGGCTTAATGTTGTGGCGCTTTATATCGTGCGCAAATACCGGGAGCAGTACGAATGACCGATGTGACCAACACGCATAAATCCCTGCTGGTTCAGGATGCACGCACCCGCAAACGCAACCGGGCAGAGGCGCGGTTCAAGATGTACGGCATCGCTGCGATCGCGGTTGGCCTTTTGATGCTCGCGGTTCTGCTGGTGACAATCATCGGACGCGGGGCAGGTGCGTTTCAACAGACGTTTGTCACACTGCCGGTTGAGCTGACGGCAGAAAAACTCGACAAAAAGGGCAATCGCGATCTGGCTGACATCAAGAAATTATCCACCTTTGGATATGCCCCATTGATGAACGCAGCCCTTGAGGCGAAAGTTACGCAGGCCGGGATCGAAACCACGCTCAAACCCAAGTCGATGGCCGATATCCTGTCAAAAGATGCCGCTGCCCAATTGCGCAATTTTGTTCTGGCCAATCCTGAAATGATCGGTGAGGTCGTTGAATTCAGGTTTCTGACAAACAGCCGTGTTGATGGATACCTCAAAGGCAGGGTGACCCGCGACAGCATCGCAAACGACAAGAATATCAACGCGGAACAGCTTGATCTTGTTGATCAACTGCGCACCGATGGTGCGTTGAAAAAGCAATTCAATCTGGCGTTCATCACCGGGGCCGATGCCTCGGATGCGCGGCCAGAGGCGGCGGGCATGGGCGTATCCATGATTGGGTCGCTCTTTATGATGTTGGTGGTCCTGGTCCTTGCATTGCCAATTGGCGTCGCTGCGTCGATCTACCTTGAGGAATTTGCCCCGAAAAACTGGATCACCGACATCATTGAGGTGAACATCTCAAACCTTGCGGCGGTCCCGTCAATTGTCTTTGGTATCCTTGGTCTGGCCGTGTTCATCAACTACATGCATCTGCCAAACTCGGCCCCTTTGGTCGGCGGTTTGGTGCTGACGCT
This sequence comes from Sulfitobacter sediminivivens, assembly GCF_042611115.2. Classification (NCBI taxonomy): domain Bacteria; kingdom Pseudomonadati; phylum Pseudomonadota; class Alphaproteobacteria; order Rhodobacterales; family Roseobacteraceae; genus Sulfitobacter; species Sulfitobacter sediminivivens. The sequence goes on along the minus strand of NZ_JBHGAR020000005.1, from coordinate 155,131 downwards.
GATGACCTTGCCGACGATCATCATTTCGACCCGCGCATCGCTCAAATCCGTGCCGCCCTCGATCCGGGATGCGGCACTGGGGGTTGGGGCATCAAGGATGCAATCGGTGTTTCACCACGTCTTGCCCCTTGCCGCGCCCGGCATTCTCACCGGTGCAATTATCGGATTGGCGCAGGCCTTGGGTGAAACAGCGCCGCTGTTGCTGATTGGCATGGTCGGCTTTATCGCGTCAAACGCCCCTGATAGCATTTCATCGGGCTTGCTTGACCCAAACTCCGCCATGCCCGCCCAGATCTATGAATGGGCCAAACGCGCCGACCCGGCCTTTTATGAACGGGCGTGGGGCGGTATCATTATTTTGCTGGTATTCCTGATCACAATGAATGCCATCGCTATCATGCTGCGCCGCCGATTTGAGCGGCGCTGGTAAGGGAAACACATGAAAGACCAACTAATTCCAGAGAATGACGTGACAACCAAACCCGTCAAGATCGCAGCGCGCGACGTGCAAGTCTATTACGGCGACAATCACGCAATCAAGGACGTGAGCGTCGACATAGAGGACAAGACCGTGACCGCTTTCATCGGTCCGTCAGGCTGTGGGAAGTCGACATTTCTGCGCTGTATCAACAGGATGAACGACACAATTGATGTGTGCCGCGTCACGGGTGACATCCGCATTGACGGCGAAGACATCTATGACCGGGCTGTTGATCCGGTGCAATTGCGCGCCAAGGTTGGCATGGTATTTCAAAAACCCAACCCATTCCCCAAATCCATCTATGACAATGTGGCATATGGCCCGCGTATCCACGGACTATCCCGCAATAATAACGACTTGGACGAGATCGTTGAACGGGCGCTCAAACGTGCCGCGATCTGGAACGAGGTGAAAGACCGTTTGCAAGCGCCTGGCACAGGCTTGTCAGGGGGCCAGCAACAACGCCTGTGCATTGCCCGCGCGGTTGCAACCGAACCTGAGGTGTTGCTGATGGACGAACCGTGCTCTGCGCTGGACCCGATTGCGACCGCACAGGTTGAAGAACTGATCGATGAGTTGCGCACGAATTTCTCGGTGGTGATCGTCACCCACTCGATGCAGCAAGCCGCCCGCGTGAGCCAGAAAACCGCGTTTTTCCACCTTGGGCACCTGGTGGAGTTTGGCGACACCGACAAAATCTTTACCTCACCACACGACCCGCGCACAGAATCCTACATTACCGGCCGGATTGGATAATATCATGCAAGATCAACATATTGCGTCTGCCTTTGACCGTGATTTGGAGGCCGTTCAAGCCCAGATCATGAAAATGGGCGGTCTGGTCGAAGACGCCATTCGCCTTGCCGCCCAATCGCTCGAAACCCGCGACGATGAACTTGCAGATAAAGTGCGGGCAGGGGACAAGGCCATTGATGCGCTGGAAGACCTGATCAATGAGCGGGCGGCACGGGTGATTGCGCTGCGGGCACCCACCGCCATTGATTTGCGTCTGATCTTGAGCGTGATCAAGATTAGCGCCAGCCTGGAACGCATTGGAGACTATGCAAAAAACATGGCCAAGCGGACAGGCGTGCTGTCGCAGATCGACCCGGTGAACGACGGTGCGGGTTCGATCAGACGCATGGCGCGCACGGTTGAAGGCATGCTCAAAGACGCGCTGGATGCCTATATCCAACGCGATGCCGAATTGGCGATGGATGTCATTGGACGCGACGAAGATGTGGACCAGATGTATAACGCTTTGTTCCGCGAATTCCTGACTTTCATGATGGAAGATCCACGCAATATCACGGCCTGTATGCACTTGCATTTCATCGCGAAAAACACCGAACGGATGGGTGATCTTGTCACGTCAATCGCAGAACAGGTGGTCTATCTGGTGACCGGGCAGCACCCCGAAGAAGCGCGGCCAAAAGCCGATCAAACCTCAATTCGGCCAAAGGCTTGAGCGATATGTCAATGAGCCAACCCCAGGTCCTGCTGGTCGAAGATGAACCGGCCCAACGCGAGGTTCTGGCCTATAATCTTGAGGCCGAAGGATACATCGTGCACCGCGCCGAGAATGGCGAAGAAGCCATGCTGCTGGTGGCCGAAGCAAGGCCGGATCTTATGATCCTTGATTGGATGATGCCGCTGATGAGCGGCCTTGAAGTCTGTCGCCAGATCAAGACCCGCGAGGAAACCCGCGGCATTCCCGTCATCATGCTGTCCGCCAGATCAGAAGACGTCGATGCCGTTCGCGGACTGGAAACTGGTGCAGATGATTATGTTATCAAACCGTATTCGCTGAAAGAGCTGATGGCGCGCGTGCGCACGCAATTGCGCCGGTCGCGTCCGGCGGCGGCTGGTGCATCGCTCACGTATCAGGACATCACCCTTGATCCTGAACGCCACTGGGTCAGCCGTGGCGCGCATGACCTCAAACTGGGGCCGACCGAATATCGGCTGCTGGTAACGCTGTTGGAAAAACCCGGCCGGGTCTTTAGCCGCGACCAATTGCTCGACCATGTGTGGGGGCGCGATATCTATGTCGATACGCGTACGGTCGACGTGCACATCGCCAGATTGCGTAAAACGCTCACCAAACATGGGGGCAAAGACCCAATTCGCACTGTGCGCGGAGCGGGCTACGCATTAGGGTGATGCAGCAAGTATCTGATTTTGCAGCAACTAGGCATATCATTTATTTACATAATACTGATTATGAGTACTATGGTCATTAGAAAAACCCGCACCGGCAGTACACCCTTACACCCTTCTCAAAACCATCTCAGATCGTCACCCTACTGGACACGCGGACGTTGCACACGTTAACTGCGCAGAAACAAAGTGAGTTCTGACCCATGCCTTCTGTTCTGATCCTCAATGGTCCCAACCTAAACCTGCTGGGCACGCGCCAGCCCGAAGTCTATGGCAAGACCACCTTGGCGGACATCAATGCACTGTGCGAAGCTGCGGCGCAGCGCCTGGGCCTGACAATTGTGTTTGAGCAATCCAACCACGAAGGCATCCTCATCGATCTGATTCATGCCGCCAAAGGCACCCATGGGGCGATTATCCTCAATGCTGGCGCATTGACACATACGTCTATTGCGCTCATGGACGCGATCGCATCCGTTGAACTGCCCGTTGTTGAGGTTCATCTGAGCAATATCCATGCCCGCGAGGAATTTCGGCACACATCCTACATCGCCCCTGTTGCACTGGGTCAAATCTGCGGATTTGGGGCTAAAGGATATGAGATGGCTCTAGACGCGCTGTCAGAGAACATATTTAAATCATGAGCTTACGGGCGTATCTTCATGCCATTGCACGCTGCCCTTCGCTTGAGCAACTTTGGGAAACCCATACGCAACGAATGGCCGAATACGGCTTTGACCGGCTGATTTATGGGTTCACACGGTACCGCACTTCAACATCTTTGGGCGATCCCGAAGATTTTGTTATCCTGACCAACCACAGCCGCGAATACACCGACGAGTTTCTGCATGGCGGTCTGTATTTCCACGCGCCTATGGTACATTGGGCGCTGGCACATGACGGTGCATGCAGTTGGGCAGTTCTGCATGACATGACCCGTGAACGCGCCATGACCCCTGAAGAAGAGCGCGTTGTTGAATTCAATCGGCGCATGGGTGTGCACGCCGGCTATACCGTGAGTTTCAAATCGATCTCCAACCGCTCAAAAGGTGCGATTGCGCTGACCGCGAAACCTGGCATGTCTCAGGGCCAAGTTGATGCGGTTTGGGCCGAGCATGGCAGTGACATTCAATTGATGAACGAAATTGCACATCTCAAGATACTCACCCTACCCTACAGCACGCCCAGCCGTGCCTTGACGCCGCGCCAACGTGAGGCGCTGGAATGGGTTGGCGACGGCAAGACCATGCAGGATATCGCTGTATTGATGGGACTGACTTCGGCCACGGTTGAAAAGCATCTGCGCCTTGCACGGGATGCGTTAGCGGTCGAGACAACAGCCCAGGCCGTGTTAAAGGCGTCATTTGCGAACCAAATGTTTGTGATGGACGTCTGAAACGCAATAAAAATGCGCAAGGTAGGGAATCCCCTACTGGTCATTTGTTTCAAGTTAACGCATAGTAAACCTGTTCCTGCAAAACGGATTTTCCCTAGGAACAACGGCCCGCAAATCCCTGAGATAAAGGGGCTCTTTCAGGTCGCCGCGATCAGCTGGCATATTGTTCGCCTGACTGACCGGACTTTACATACACGCCCGGCTCCTCCCCGAGCATATTGTACCGTATGGGCGATTAGGGCAGGTTCATGAGTTGCCATGGACCTGCCCGACCCTGTTTCACTGGTGCGTGCCACCCTCGCTGCCAAACTCAAGCCAACCGCGGGCCGCCGGATTCAAAGCGCTGTCCATCGCCACATCATAGGCCTTTAATTGGTCCGAGGTCAGTTTGCCTTGCCATTTCCCGCTTGTGCCGCTGTGAAAGAACTCGGAATCAGACTTCATAAATCCTTTGCCACCAGAGGGCGCGTATCGCTCTGCATGGGTTTTCATATTGTCAAACGTTGCAGCGGCCACCAAGGCAGACATCACATCGGGCGGATGTGAGATGCACAGCAGCTGCGCAACCATTGCCATTGTCCCAGCCAGATCCCGGCTCATGTCAGCGTAGTGAAACAAGGACACATTGGGGCGGTCTGCCAGCGCAAGAGCCGCCTAATAATGGTGAAGTATGTGCGCCAGCGGCATTGCATCCATGTCAAAACCTTCGGCCCCGCCATCCAGAAAGCGGCGGAAAATCACCTCGTTGTCCTCGTCCTCTGGATAAAAGAGTTCAAATCCCTTCACAGGGATATTCCGCACGTGTTTGCGGTATGAAAAATGCGCGTCCAGAGGATGGCGATACACCAGCAGATAATGCCCATCCTCGCGGTACGGCACACCGTCCATCGGTGTGTGACTTTTGACACTCCGGCGATGCGGCAACGCTTCAAGCCGGTCTGCGACCTCGTCCATTTCGCGGATGCGAATTTCTATCCAGGGCATTTTCACCGAAAGCTCTGGTTCGACGTCAGGATCGCCCGAAAAGAGCAGCGCCACGATGGTTTGCTTCCATGTGGTGCCGCATTTCGGCGGGGTGACGACCTAGACATCGTTCGCGCGCGCCACGAACTTGTCCCAGCGTCGGTTGTCGGTCAGTGGACCCAAATACAATTTGCGATCTGACATGGTGTTCAATCCTATCAAATAAATTGAACAAGCCTAAGCGCCCGCGGTCGGATCTCAAAATAAAAAACGGGGCGCATTGCAGCACCCCGTTCTAGATATTTTCGTGTGGTACGCTCAGCCTTTGGCGGCTTTGGCCACTTCGGCTGCGAAATCTTCTTTGATGACTTCGATGCCCTCACCCACTTCGAGACGTACAAATCCAGTGATTGTGGCACCTGCTTCTTTGGCCGCATCTTCGACGGTCAGATCAGGATTCACAACAAAGGCCTGGTTCAGCAGCGTCACTTCGGACATGTATTTCTTCATCCGACCGACGATCATCTTTTCGATGACGGCTTCGGGCTTGCCAGATTCGCGTGCGATGTCCATCTGAACTGTTTTCTCTTTTTCGACCACGGATGGGTCAAGATCTGCCTCAGACAAGGACGCCGGGTTCACAGCTGCAATGTGCATTGCAACCTGTTTGCCAAAACCTTCATCGCCGCCGGTCATTGCGACCAGAACACCAATTTTACCCATGCCGGGGGCTGCTGCGTTGTGCACATAGGATACAACTGTGTCGCCTTCGATGGCGGACATGCGCCGTACCGACATGTTCTCACCGATCACGGCAACCGCGTCTGTCACGGTCTGTTCAACGGATTTGCCACCCATGTCCGTCGCTTTCAACGCATCAACATCAGATGCTGAAACTGCAACGTCAGCAATCCCGGCGACCATTTTCTGAAAATCAGAGTTCTTGCCAACAAAATCGGTTTCAGAGTTCACTTCGACCGCGACGCCGCGGCCACCTTCGACTTTGACTGCAACAAGACCTTCGGCGGCAGTACGGCCGGATTTCTTGGCCGCTTTGGCCAATCCTTTGGTGCGCAGCCAATCGACGGCTGCTTCCATATCGCCGTCTGTTTCTGTCAGTGCCTTTTTGGCGTCCATCATGCCTGCGCCGGTGCTGTCGCGCAGCTCTTTGACCATAGATGCTGTGATTGCCATCTTCTGGGTCTCCTGTTTCAAATGAGGTGTTGGGGCAGGTCATCCCTGCCCCACGTTATAAAATCGATGCCGCCGGATGCATCCGGCGGTATCAGATCAGGACTTGGCGTCTGCCACTGTCTCTTTTTTGGATTCAATGTCCAAAACCGCGTCTTTTGACATGACGTCATCGGCCACAGTTTCAGAGGAGGCATTGCCAACTTCGACACCTGTTGATGCTGCTGGTGTTTCTTCAACCAGCGCTTCTTCAGCGGGTGCTTCTTCCATTGCGCCCAGATCAACGCCTGCTGCACCCAGTTGGGCCGACATGCCGTCAAGTGCGGCACGTGCCGCCAGATCGCAGTAAAGGCCAATGGCGCGCGCCGCGTCATCGTTGCCCGGGATCAGGTAATCAACGCCGTCAGGTGAGCAGTTGGTGTCAACCACAGCCACAACCGGGATACCCAGCTTGTTGGCTTCGGCAATGGCCAGTGCTTCTTTTTTCACGTCGATCACAAAGATCAGGTCAGGACGTCCGCCCATTTCGCGGATGCCGCCCAAAGAAGCCTGAAGCTTGCCCTGATCGCGTTCCATACCAAGACGTTCTTTCTTGGTCATACCGGCAAAGCCGACTTCGGACTGTTCGTCGATATGCTTGAGGCGCTGGATCGACTTTGACACCGTCTGCCAGTTGGTCAGCGTGCCACCCAGCCAGCGGTGGTTCATGTAATACTGTGCGCATTTTTCTGCGGCTTCGGCAACGGGCTGTGCTGCCTGACGCTTTGTCCCGACAAAAAGAATGCTGCCGCCCTTGGCGACGGTGTCACGGATGACTTGCAGTGCCTGATCCAGCATTGGAACGGTCTGTGTCAGGTCCATGATGTGAATGCCGTTGCGCGCGCCGTAAATATACGGACCCATACGTGGGTTCCAGCGCTGCGTCTGGTGGCCAAAGTGTACGCCTGCTTCAAGCAGTTGGCGCATGGAGAACTCAGGAAGAGCCATGTCTTTATACCTTTCCGGTTTAGCCTCATCGGGGGTATGACACCATGTGGTACCAACCGGCGGACGTCTTGGGATGTCTCCCCAAGCAAGCCCAACCCCGACTGCGGGTTTAAGTGAGGTGGCGTATAGGGTGCGGCGGAACACTGTGCAAGGGTCGATTTAACCTTTGACAGCACACAGCGACTGGTCTTTGCTGGTTCACGCCAATGTGACGGACGCAACCAATCGTCTTAGCGCAGAGTTATACCAAGAACAAAAACAATGGGGAATATCAGATGAACATCTTTACCACCGCGATCGCGGCATCTTTGTTGGCCGTGGCCGCCTATGCTGAACCGCTGATCTTGACTCCCGCAGATCCACAGCCTGACGCAGGCGACCTGGCACCGGGACTGGCCGTTTCTTACGCCTACAAGAGCGTGCGCACGCTGGACGAGGCAACGGAGGCATTGCAGGACGCCAGCGAAGGGACACCGATCAAGGGATTGTCTTATGAAGACAACAATGAGGGTGATCTCACAATGACATCAAAGTCCGCCCAGAAAGTGGTCGCCGCAATCAGTGGCTTTGTCCGCTTTGATGCGCCGGGCACTTTTGAGGTTGATACCCTCAGCAACGATGGTCTGGTGTTGACGATTGGTGGTCAGGAAGTTGCGTTTTACGATGATGTTCATGCCTGCGAACCCTCGGGCGTGACAGAAGTCGAGGTACCGGAGGCCGGATGGTACGCCCTTGAGGCGACCTATTTCCAACGCAAAGGGTCTGCCTGCCTGACCATGGAATGGAATGTAGACGGGGCATTGGGCCAGGTGCCGGACGCGGCGTTCGCGCACACCAAATAAAGCAGGCGTTTCAGGCCTGATCCAAAAAATCTGAATGGGCCGCCCTGACGGCCCGTTCACAAGCCAGCGCCAGCGACTTGCGATTGGCAAAATCAGCAACTTTCAAAGGCGCATGATAGACAATCGTGACGCTGCCTTGCCGCGCCGGTGCAAGCGTTGCAACAAGATGTGACCCAAAGGTCATATCCCCCCACCACCCGTAAAACCGCGCGTCCATGCCCGGTGGTGCGCGATAGACAACTGTCACTGGCTGTACGGAAATTTCATCCCGTATACTCGGCTCAAAAAACGCCTGAAACAACGTTGTTTTAAACGGCAGCACCTGCAAACCATCCGTGCTTGTCCCTTCCGGAAAGAAAAGCAACTTGTGGCCGGCAAAAAGCCGGGTGTGGAAAACCTCGGTCTGCTCATGTGCCTTGGACGGATTGCGTTCGATGAAAACGGTGCCAGTGGCGCGGGCCAGCCAACCGATGCCCGGCCATCCCGCAACCTCGGATTTTGAGACGAAATAGATGCGCTTGGCAACATTCAACGCGAATATATCAAGCCACGACGTATGGTTTGCCACGACCGCACCGCGCGCAGCCATCGGCGATCCCTCAACATGATGGGAAATACCCAAGATCAAAAACGCCATGCGGCACACGAATTGAGTTATATGGGGCGTCACCGGGCGATTCACCCCGCACACTGGCCGTTCAACCATGCGCACCAGCACCAAAACCGCCAGACCGCCAAACACCAGCACAGCCAGCGCCAGCCCCCGCAGGAAAACCCGTATCCATCCCGTGACGGTTATGCGCGGCAAAACCGGCAGGTCACCACTGTCCCACGTCTGGGTCATTGCGGCGCACCACCATAGATGCGGGCCTGACGGGCACTCATTTGGTTGGTGTCCATGATCAGGCACACATCCACGGTATTAAACGCATGATCCACATAAGCCCCCTCGCCCACACATCCACCAAGGCGCAGATACGCTTTGATCAGGCTCGGAATTTGCATCATCGCGGCACGCCGATCGAGATGAGCTTCGTCAATCAAGTTCATGTTCTGAAAAGATTGATCCAAGGCCCTGACCCGCAGTTCAGGTGGCGCAAGATGACGGTGATGCAAAAGCGACAAGGGCTGCGACAAGGCCGCGATGTCCGTGCCATGAAAACTCGCGACACCGAACAATACTTCAACGCGATGTTGGGCCACATATTGCGCCAGCGCGGCCCAGAGGTGATGCATCGCCATCCCGCCCCGGTAATCAGGGTGCAAACACGACCGACCAAGTTCCAGGATACGCCGACCGGATGCCAGAAGCGGTGCCAGATCGTATTCGCCTTCAGAATAGAACCGTCCAGCTTCGCGGGCTTTCTCTGGGCGCATTAAACGATATACACCGACAACGGAACCGGTGCGCTGATCGTAAAGCAAAAGATGGTCAAAAAACGGGTCCAGCTCGTCTCTTTCCAGCTCTGCATCGTGGTCCACCAGCGCGCCGCCGCCCCCCAGTTCTCGGACAAACACCTGATACCGCAGCCGCTGCGCGGCCCGCAGCTCTTCAGCCGTCTGTGCCAACTTTACGTGAAAATCTGCTGCAACTGCATGGGCCATTGGCCTTTTGCAACCCTCTCGGTGCCTGTTGAAACCTCTTAGGCAATCAACTGTTCAAGTGCAATACGCACATATTTTTCGGAGATGCGTATTTACATGTATAAGTTGTATTGACGACAGAACTGCACGCTATAAGCTTCAAGCACGTTACGTCTTAATCAAGGTGCGTCGTCAAAGACAGGCATCAATCCAACACGAAAGCTGTCAATGACAATTTTACCTTCGTCCCTGAAATTCACCGTCACTTTGCCTGAAACATTGCTTTGGACCTGTCCCACACCCCATTCTGGTCGATCTGGATTTCGGACCAGCATGCCGGGGGTCAAAATCGCATTAAGATCGTCCATTCGGGGTCCTTTCGCGGGGGTGAGCCTGTGATTGTGCAGGACAACATCAACCTGGCCACCCTGATCGGCAGCCGTATTTGTCATGATCTGATATCGCCGATTGGCGCGATCAACAATGGGCTGGAGTTGCTGTCGATGGCTGACAACCCGCCTGCCGGTCCGGAGATGGAGTTGATCGGGACCAGCGTCGATAATGCCAGCGCCCGCATTCGGTTTTTCAGGATCGGTTTTGGGGCCGCCGGGCATCAGATGGTTGGGCGCGCGGAAATTACTTCAATCCTGCGCGATCTGTATCAGGAAAGCCGGCTGACGCTCGAGTGGCTGCCGGAGGAGCCGCAGCCGCGCGCCGCAGTGCGGTTGGTCTTCCTCGCGATCCTGTGTCTTGAGACAGCGATGCCATACGGCGGACGGGCCGAAGTGTCCGAGGCTGAAGGCAAATGGATGCTCAAAGGCACGGCGGACAAGTTGAACGTCGATCCGGCCCTTTGGGCGCTTTTGGCCGAACAATCGCCCGACACGTCACTGCAGCCTTCCCATGTTCAATTTGCGCTTTTGCCCAAAATCGCCGGTGATGACGGCAGACGCATCAGATCATCCTCGAACGGCACCAGCGTCACCATTCAGTTCTGAATTTACGCTCTTATGGTGCCGTCACCGGTCACCAGATATTTGAAACTGGTCAATTGCGCCGCCCCGACCGGCCCACGGGCATGCATCTTGCCAGTGGCAATGCCAATCTCTGCGCCCATGCCAAATTCACCGCCATCGGCAAACTGGGTTGAGGCGTTGTGCATCAGAATTGCGCTGTCCAGTTGGTTCATGAACTGCTGAACGGTTGCGGGATCTTCGGTCAGGATACAATCGGTGTGGTTTGAACCATACTTGCGGATGTGGGCGATCGCATCATTCACATCTGTCACCGTTTTGGCGGCGATGATCATGTCCAGATATTCGCGCCCCCAATCGTCGTCCTGCGCCGGCATGGTGCCGGAAATATGCCCCAGCGACTGATCCACACGCACCTCGACACCGGCATCAATCAGGGCGCGGATCACACCCTGACCAATTGTCTTGGCAACTTTTTCATGGATCAACAGACATTCCGCCGCACCACAGATACCTGTACGCCGGGTCTTGGCATTCATCACAACCTTAAGCGCCTTTTCAGGGTCGGCATCTGCGTCAATGTAGATGTGCACAATGCCTTCGAGATGGGCAAAGACCGGCACCCGTGCCTCGCGCTGGACCAACCCGACAAGCCCCTTGCCCCCACGCGGGACAATCACGTCAATGGTGTCGGTCATGGTCAGCATCGCGCTGACGGCCGCCCGGTCGCGGGTCGGCACCAACTGCACGGCATCTTCGGGCAGATCGGCATCACGCAAGCCTTGCTGCAGACAGGAATGGATCGCGCGGGATGAATGGAACCCTTCGGACCCACCCCGCAGGATCACCGCATTGCCCGCCTTGAGACACAAGGCACCGGCATCCGCAGTTACATTGGGTCGCGATTCATAGATCACGCCGATGACGCCCAGGGGCGTACGCACCCGCTTGATGTGCAGGCCTGAGGGTTGATCCCACTCTTCCAGCACCTCGCCCACCGGATCGGCCTGTTCGGCAACACTGCGCAGTCCATCAACCATACCCTGAATGCGCGCCTCATCCAGCATCAGGCGGTCCATCATGGCGTCCGACAGACCCTTGTCACGGCCAAAGGTCATATCCTTTTCGTTCGCGGCCAGAATATCCACCCGGCTGGCCCAGACGGCATCTGCCGCACCCATCAGCGCGGCGCGCTTGGCCTGCGCGCTGGCGCTGGCAAGTTCGGCAGCGGCCAGTTTGGCGCGCCGCCCGATAGCTGCCATCAGTTCAGGAATGTTATCCATATTTTCCATAATCTTACCCCAGCCCCCTAAACTGCCATATCATCACGGTGGATCAGCGCAGCCCTTCCCGGATAGCCCAATATCGCTTCGATTTCAGCGGATTTATACCCCTTAATCTGCGTCGCCTCTGCCGATGAGTATCTGGTCAGCCCATAGCCGATTGCCCGTCCCGTCTGATCCAGCAATGCCACGCTGTCACCGCGCTCAAAGGGACCTGCGACCGCACTGATCCCCGCAGGCAGCAATGATTTTCCGCGCGCCAAAGCCGCTACAGCACCTGCATCCAGGGTGACGGACCCGCGCGGCTTCATCGCCGCAATCCAGCGTTTGCGCGCCGCTTGCGGATCGGTTTGCGCAGTGAACCATGTGGCATTTGCGCCCTGCTCCAGTGCCGTCAAAGGTCGGATAACCGACCCTTCGGTGATCGCCATGGCACACCCCGCCGCCGTTGCGGTTTTGGCGGCCATCAGCTTGGTTTTCATGCCACCCTTAGACAATCCAGAACCCGCATCGCCGGCCATCGCCTCAATCTCGGCGGTGATGGTGTCGATCTGCGCATACCTGGTCGCGGTGGCATCCTCGGTCGGGTTTGCGCTGTAAAACCCGTCCACATCGGACAGCAGGATCAACTGATCCGCGCCCACCGTGACCGCAATCTGTGCCGCCAGGCGGTCATTGTCACCAAAACGGATTTCATCCGTCGCAACGGTATCGTTTTCGTTCACAATCGGGACCACACCCAGGCTCAGCAATTGTTCCATGGTGGCGCGGCTGTTCAGATAGCGGCGGCGGTCGGCGCTGTCTTCCAAGGTTACCAGCACCTGCGCGGTGGTGATGTTATGCGGGGCCAGAACCTCTTCATAGGCCCGCGCCAGTCTAATCTGCCCCACCGCAGCGGCGGCTTGCGATTGTTCCAGCGCCAATGTCGTCACCGGCAGGCCCAAAACCCCGCGCCCCAACGCGATAGAGCCTGATGAAACCAACACAACGTCATGCCCGAGCGATTTGAGCCAGGCCACATCCTGTGCCAGCCCCACCAACCAATCCGAGCGCAAGGCACCGGTTTTTCGGTCAACCAGCAAGGCCGACCCGATTTTGATCACGACCCGTTTGGCAGCGCTCAGGGTTGCCATGGTGCCGCTTCTTCTACGGGTCGATAGCGCAGGCGGTCCTCGTCAATCTGACCGCGCAGGGCGCGCAGCACCTCTGTGACGCCTTCGCCCGCAACGCCTGACATCATCATGACATCGCCGCCGCTGGCTTTTTTCAACTTCTTCAAAGCACTTGCACGTTCTTCTTCGTCCAACGCATCAACTTTGTTGAGCACCGTGATCCGGGGTTTTTCAGCCAGATCACCTCCGTATTTTTCAAGTTCTGTGATGATTGTCCGATAATCTTCGGCCACGGTTTCTGAGGTGCCATCAACCAGATGCAACAAAACCGCGCACCGCTCCACATGGCCAAGAAACACATCGCCAAGGCCACGCCCTTCGGAAGCTCCTTCAATCAGACCGGGAATGTCAGCAACCACAAATTCGGTGTTGTCCACGCCCACAACGCCCAGATTGGGGTGCAGCGTGGTGAAGGGATAATCGGCAATTTTCGGTCGCGCATTGGAGGTTGCGGCCAGAAACGTCGATTTGCCAGCGTTGGGCAGGCCCAGCAGCCCTACATCCGCAATCAGTTTCAACCGTAACCACAGCGTCCGTTCCACACCGTCCTGACCCGCATTGGCGCGCCGGGGTGCCTGATTTGTTGCCGATTTGAAGTGCAGGTTGCCAAAACCGCCGTTGCCACCGCGTGCCAGTTCGACGCGCTGGCCAAGTTCGGCCATGTCGACCAGCAAGGTTTCCTGATCTTCGTCCATAATCTGGGTACCCACAGGCACCCTCAAAACAATGTCGTCGCCGTCTTTGCCAGTGCGCTGCCGTCCCATACCGGGCTGGCCGTTCTTGGCGAAAAAGTGCTGCTGATAGCGAAAATCGATCAGTGTGTTCAGCCCATCGACCGCTTCGGCCCAGACCGATCCACCGCCGCCCCCATCTCCACCGTCCGGCCCGCCATATTCGATATATTTCTCGCGCCGAAACGACACGCAGCCCCCGCCGCCCGCGCCGGATCGGATATAGACTTTGCACAGGTCGAGGAATTTCATGGCGGTGGCCTTTAAAAAAGGGGGGCTAAAGCTTGCGGCTATAGGTCCAGGTGGGTACGGCAGCATCACGGGCCAGACAATAGGTTTCCGCATCACCCAGATAGACAAAACCCGCATTGGTCAGCACTTTGGCTGACGCGGGGTTGTCGTGGTAGACGGACGCAAACATCGTGTCATTGCCCAGCGGGTTCGTCGTGACAAGGGCCTTCACGGCATCGGACGCCAGATGGGTGTTCCAGAATGCCGGGGCAACCCAATAGCCGACCTCAGTCTGATTGCGATCGAGCCGGGACAGCGAAATAACACCCATCACTTCGGCACCGCCCGATTTAAGCCCATCCATCACCCACACATCTTCATCGCGCGGCTCGTTCAAGGCGCGGGTGATGAAGGCGTCGATGGTGCCGGGGGGCAATGGATGCGGGATGCTCGACGTGGTCATTGCGACACGGGGGTCACTGGCATACATCTCGATCAAACCCAGATCGGATCGCTGCAACGGGCGCAGATCAAAGCGTTCGGTTTCGATCACCGGCTGGTTGGCAATAGGCTGTATTTTCATCGTCATGTTCCTCCTCCGAACAGTACGAAAACAACAGAAGCGACAGTAAGTGCCGCCAGTGTCCACATAAGATAGGGTTCCGCGGCCGTTCCTGCCACGGTACTCGCAATCCGATCACCTGCAAGTGTCCACATGGGATGCAAGATGACCTGACAGGCCAGCAAAACCGAAGCGATGGTAAGTGTCGCAGTAAAGCTTGACGTATTGGGGCCGACAAAGGCAGTAAACCCACCCACAATCATCGCCCACGCCTTGGGGTTCAGCGGGTGCACGATCAACCCGGCGGCAAAACCGGGAACACCGTCTGTGCTGCGTTCCTGGCCCAGCCGCAGGTTTGCCACCTTCCACGCCAGCCAGATGATATAGGCGGCGGAGGCGTATTTCAGCATCTCGAACACCCAAGGCGCGCGGGCGCTGAGTTCCATCAGGCCAAAACCGACGGGCCAGATGACAAGCTGCTTGCCCAACGCGACACCGGCCACAAACGGCAGTGCCGCGCGAAAACCAAAGCGCGCGCCGGTGGCCAGCAACGCCATGTTTGCAGGCCCCGGCGTGCCAATCTGCGAGGCCGCGAAGATCACGAACGAGGTGATGGCAACCGACATTACGCGTGTCCCACCTTGGCAAAATCGCGTGCCAGCAGGCCCATGATCACATCATCATGCCATGTTGCCGCCACCCGCCCTGCTTCGCGTTCGCGGCCCTCTTCAACAAAGCCAACCTTTTTGAAGGCGGCGATGGCACGGTCGTTATAAGAAACGACACGCAAGCTCAAACGCCGCAGGAAAAGCGGGCCGAATGCATAGGCAGCAAGCAACTGCAGCGCCATGGTACCAATGCCCTTGCCGAGGTATTTGGGATCAAGAATACCGATGGCAAGCTCGGCCTTGTAAAGATGCGGGATCACAGAATGTAGCCTGACTGCGCCGACCATGCGGCGTCGATACTCAATGATCCACGCCAGCGGTTCCACCTCTTGTGCGTGCAGCCATGTGGTCGCATGTGCCTTGGTGATCGGTGGCACATTTGCGGGATCGGCACCAAACATGTGATGGATTGCCGGCACATTGCCCAGTTTGAACCGTGCAGCGGCATCCTGTGCACGTGGACCACGCAAATGAACGTGTCCCTCTTTCAGCGTCGGGCGGTTTTGGCTCAATTGCATCGCACCGCTCCTTTCTGAAACAAGTGCATAAAATAAAAAAGGGACCGGCGTTTTCGCCGATCCCTGAATTTTTGAAAACCTTACGGGGTCGGGCTTATTCAGCGGCCTCCGCCACCGGAAGGACCGAAATAAATGTGCGGTTTTTCAGGCCCTTGTGGAATTGGACATTGCCATCCACGGTTGCAAAGATTGTGTGATCTTTGCCCATGCCCACGCCTTCGCCCGGCCAGAACTTGGTGCCGCGCTGACGCACAACGATGTTGCCCGGAATGACAGCTTCGCCACCGTATTTCTTTACACCAAGGCGACGACCAGCTGAGTCGCGCCCGTTACGGGATGAACCGCCTGCTTTTTTATGTGCCATCTGGTCTCTCCTTAGCCTTTAGCCAATTCTTTGGCCTGTGCGATCCAGTCTTCACGACCGACACGACCTTTGAATGACAGTTTCTCTTCAATCGCTTCCACGTCAGCGTCTGTCCACTTTGCAATCTGTGCAAATGTTGTGACGCCTTCGCCGTGCAGCTTTTTCACGATTACCGGACCAACACCAGAAATCTGGCTCAGATCATCGCCACCCTTGGCCGCTTTGGCTTTGGGCGCAGCTTTTGTCTCGGTCTTGGCTTCAGCTTTTTTCTCTGCCTTCGGCTCGGCCTTCTTTGGCGCGGCTTTCTTGGCCTTGGCGGGCTTCGCAGATTTCTCTTCCGCTTCACCAGTTTTCACGCGCTTTTTCATTTCCGCCTGATCGCCACGGTTGAACGTGTAACGCTCGTTTATCGCAGCAACGGCTGCGGCACTGACAGAGCCCGTGCCAATCGCGGCTTCAACACCGGATTTGCCTGCACCGGACGACAAGATATCCGTAATCTTGACCAGTGTCAGCTTTTGGCGGTGGCCTTTGGTGCGCTTAGAAGAGTGTTTCCGACGGCGCTTAACAAAGTTAATTACCTTTTCGCCTTTGATCTGATCGACAACTTCGGCCTGAACGCCGGCGTCTTTGATCATTGGCACACCGATAACCGGCTTGTCGCCGCCCAGCATCAGCACGTCGTTGAATTGAACCTTATCACCGGCATTTGCCGCAATACGTTCGACCCGCAGCATATCGCCAGAGGCCACTTTGTATTGCTTACCGCCAGTCTTGATGACCGCAAACATTGCGTCTTCCTTTACTTTCATCCGCGTTCTGTGGTCCCCGTTATGGGCGTTTTGGATCGGCCCGATTGACCTGATCCACCTCGAACAGCGCGCCCATGGGGCGTCATTAAAAAACATCCCGTTGCAGGCGAACCCGCCGGGATGCGGGCTTATCAGTCGAAGCGCTGCTCAAGTCAAGCAGGTTTCGTCAGATAAACAGCGTTAGTCAATGCTCATATGGGTTTCAGACTGCATGCAAGCCGTTCAAAGCTCTTCTGCGGTCATATTGAGCGCCACAGCGCGCCCCAAGGCATAGGAAATGTCTTCATAGGCCTTGCCAAACCCGTCGAACAGCCCCCGGTTCAGCGCCTGCCCCGCTTTGGTCTGAGAATAGGTCAGATATGCCTGCAGCTCCGCATCGCTGAGCGGGTGATAGGCCAGCAGCAGATACCCAAAAAGCCATGACACCGTATCATCGGTTATCTCGTCTATGTCCTCTGCCACATCGGCCAGAATCTCTTCGTCGCTCATCTGGGTCGCCCGACCTTCGGTCAACCCGCGCAGAAACTGATAGTTCGAATTCATCGCCGACGTGACATTGCGGTTGATCATATCGCCGCTTTCGACAAAGCCCCGGATCAACTCAAGACGCGCGTCATCGGTCCCTTCCAGTGCCATGTACCGCGCGCGGGCCGCTTCCTCTACGTCATCGTCCAGAATGGCGGCGCGTGCGGAATTTTCCAGCGAAACGATTTTGGTGCCCAGCTCTGAGGCAAAGAAATCAATTGTCTGTTCCAATTCTGCCGACAGATCCGGCTCCTGCAATTCAATTTCCAGGGCGCGGCGCACTGTCTCTACCATACGGGCGGTGTCATAAATGGCACCGATCTGAATTTCCCAGCCGGGCCCGCCACGCCCACCCAGCATATCAACATCCAACTCTGTGGCGTGGCTCAACCCTTCTTCGCGCAAAATCTGTGCGGCTTCCGGCAGTTTGAGCACATCAACCAGCACTGTCAGCCGCGCATCGGCCAGCGCAGGCCCTGTCACCAACACCAACAAGGGCCAGAACAACGCAAGACGCAGGTTCCGTGCCGACCAGAAAAGACGCTTCATGCTCACAGATCCTGACTGGGCTGCATGTCCGCCAAACGGTCAGCGACGGCCTCGAACCGGTTTGCCATGATTTCAAATTGCACCGCATTCATCAGCGCATAGACCTCTTGCATGATCGGCTCTTCCAATGCGTCGGCGTAGGTGGCCACCTCATCATCAGAAAACGCCTGATAGGTATAGGCAGACGTGGCCAGCGCGTTTGCCCGGATTGATGTGCGCAATTCGTCTTGCTGATTGCGCATCGCCTCGCGCAGGTCGGGCTCTTCCATGCGCAATTCGATCACACCTGCGGCAGCGGCGGCCAGCAGGAACCTGATCTGAACCTCCTGAATGGCCCTGATCGACGTGTCCTCGGCATTCGAGGCAGAGTTGAGCCTGTTCAGAAGTGCCACGCGCGGGCTGCCAATGCGGACCAGCCCGTCAATGATCTCGGTCCCGCTTTCAGATTTCAGCCCGTCTTCTTCGATCATATGCGACTTGTTCTCGACTTCGACCAGGCGTTTGCCCAGATCGCTGGCATAGAAATCCGCCGCATGGGTCAGTTGCGCATCGCTGAGCGTGTTGCCGAGAATTTCCAGTGCCATGTCATGCATGATGTCGGTCGCAAACACTTCGCGCACCAGACGGGACCATTCAGACCCAAAATCCTCGGCCTGCATCCCCAACATTTGAGGCGCGGAATCTGCCGACAACCGAATGCTTTCCAGCGCCACGTCAAACCCGGTGACTTCCAAAAACGCCTCAAGCCGATCCAGGTCCGCCGCATTTGCCGCCGTACTCAGACTGCTGAGCGCCGCGGACACGACAAGGCAAAGGGCAAGAAAAGAAGAACGATAAAAAACGCGCATTGGGATGTCCTTGAGTATCAGTTTATATGCAAGCTTAGGTCATCTGCGGCCAAGGGCAATGAAAATCCCCGTGTCGTCAGGTGATGGGCAGAACCCCTCTTGCCTGAACGCAAAAACCGCACTAGACGAACGGTCCTGACCCCCGCGGAGAAATGCCGGAGTGGTCGAACGGGGCGGTCTCGAAAACCGTTGAGCCTTCACGGGTTCCCAGGGTTCGAATCCCTGTTTCTCCGCCATTACCCCTTTAGGTGCGTCTTTTCATCGCGCCTTTGCCCTCTGCAGCATTTCGAACACTTCGTCGCGGTCCGAGAGGACCAGCAACAGCGCGACATCGCCGGGCTGCAGTTGATCAAGAATCATACGCGCGCCGATTGCCGGGGTGGCGGCGCGGTCGATCTGGGCAAGGCCACCAGCCTTTGCCGCCGCAGCAATCAGCTCCGGCACGTCACCAGTCTCACGGCCGCGCAAATGGTTGGGCAGTTCGGCCGCGACCATGCTGTCAGGACGAAACATCAGCGCTGCAGTCGTACCTGCGCGGATATCCTCATCGGACCGGTCGCCGGGGTGGCTTTGCATCAAATAGCGGCGCTTTGCGCTGAGCGACGCCAGCGTCCCCGAAATGGCTGAAATGGAGTGAACGTTATGGGCAAAATCGACAAAGACACGTGCGCCATTAAATTCAAATTCATTGCAGCGGCCGGGATTGTCGCGCGCATCAGGCCGAAAGCCCTGCAACCCGGCTGTGATCGCAGCCCAGGGGATACCAAGCGCCACGGACACACAAATGGCGGCCAGAACATTCTGAACATTATATTTTGCCGCACCACCCAGTGTGATCGGCGCGTCCGCGACCACCATTACCGTTGTTGCCGTCGATCCGTCAAAATAGATCAGGTCGCCACCGTCGAGATAGGCACATGGCGTTCCCTTGGCCTTTGCCTGAACAACTTGAGGGGCGTCAGACCTCAGAGAAAACCAGCAAATGGTTTTGTCAACATGTGCAGCTTCGACCACGCTGACAGGGTCATCTGCGTTCAGCACCAGAATGCCATCCGCAGGTAATGTGCGGTGCACCGCAAACTTGGCTTGCGCCAGTTCGGCCACCGTATTCACGCCATATTCACCAAGGTGATCGCGCGCGACATTGGTGACAGCGGCGACGCGGGCGCGCCTGGTGGGCAGGCCGCGCCGCAAAATCCCGCCACGCGCCACTTCAAGACAGGCGATTTCGACGCGGGTGTCGCGCAGCAGCATGCGTGCGCCGCCGGGCCCGGAATAATCACCGCGGTCGAGAATATCATCCCCCACCCGCACCATATCGGTCGATGTCAGCCCCGCCATTTTACCGGCGGCCTGCGCGATGGCGGTGCACAGGCGCGTCGTGGTCGTCTTGCCATTGGTGCCAGTGATAAAAGCGACCGGGATGTCGTGCAGCGCTGTCCAATCCACATCTTCGGGCGTTGGAATTTCCCCGATTGGCCATGTCTGCGCACCGATCCCATGGCCAATCGACACCGCATCGTCATCGCTGAGCACATCGACGTCATGGTCTGCCGCTGCACGGATCAACGCAATCAGAGCCGGGTCAGCCTCTTGCGCCATCACTGATTTCAGATCGGCAATCATCGCGTCAAACGCTTGTGGTGCCATGCCCGAAAGTTCAGCGGCACAGAAATGCCAGGCAGTCTGAGCGACATAAATCGCCGAATAAAGCTGATCCATCGGTGCTGAGAGGGCGAGGTTAACACCACCCTGAAACAGCCGAGTGGCAACCTGTTCATGCGGCCAGCCACAGGCATCCAAAACCCGGCGGGCATGGCGAGCCCAGGCATCGGCGACGACACTGGCATCTCCTTTCACAAACGCGTCAATTACCGCCCCGGGATGGTCCCAAATCATCCCCGGCCCCGTCAGCCGGCGCGCGTTAGAGATGCGGACATGATCCAGCGGGGCCCAGGTGATTGTCAGCGCGTCTTCTAACGCTTCAATGCGGTCCATCACGCGTCCTCCCGGTGCCAATCGGCGTCAATCGGCATCTTCGACTTGGACCTTGGCCAACAACACACCGCGTGCATCACTGACAATGTTCTGATCGCTGTCAAACACCTCTTCAAACGGAGCAGGTGCGGGGACTGGCACCGCAAGGGGTGCGGCATCATCAACCTGAGGTGCATTGAAATAGATGATCTGTTTCCAGCAGCGGGCAGAATTGTCACCAAAGATCACCAGTAGATCACCCTGCCCTGCCATTTCAAGCCCGGCATCTACCGCCTCCGTTTCGTCTGGGATCACGGTGATGGCATCCTCGGCCACGCCGTTGCTGATCAGTTCCCTACGCAACATCTGTGGGATTTCATCATGTCCACGGCGGCGGCGGTTGTCGTCGGCCTTGCAAATGTAGTGGTCAAAATGCCCGGCCAGAATACGCGCCGCGTCGGCCACGTCCTGATCGCGGCGGTCACCAGGCACGGCCAGAACAGCAATGCGCCGCCCCTTGACGTCCATGCGGTCCGCCAGATCCGCCATCGCCCCAAAGGCGGCAGGATTATGGGCATAATCAAGGATCACCTTGAAGGGATGCTCGTCAAAGACGTTCATCCGCCCCGGTGCCTGGAAATAGCTAGTGTCAAAGGTGCGCAACCCATGGCGGATGTTGTCCAGATCGACACCAAAGCAATAGGCCATCGCGGCAGCGAACATGGCGTTTTGCACGTTATGCATCGCCTTGCCTTCAAGCGTAGCGGGGATCAGATGCGACCACAAAACCGGCATGTGCAAACCGTTGTCGTAGATCGTCAGCATGTCGCCGTTCATCGCGCTCTCCAGCACGATCGCCTTGCCGCCTGCCTTGATGTGGTCCTTGACCAGCGAATGACTGGGGTTCGCGGTGACATAAAGGATCGACTTCACATCCGCGTAAGGGGCCATTTTCAGGCAGTTGATGTCGTCCGCGTTCAGTACCGCCACGTCCGTTGCACTTTCGATGACGACGCGTTTGACCACGGCCAGTTCCTCGACCGTGTCGATGCCGCCAAGCCCCAGGTGGTCGGCCGAGACATTGAGACAGGCCGCCACATTGGACCTTTGATAGCCCAGACCACTGCGCACCAGCCCGCCGCGTGCGGTTTCCATGACGGCGAAATCAACCTTGGGATCGCGCAGCACGATTTGGGCAGATTTGGGGCCGGTCATATCGCCCTTGACGCTCAGCTTGCCATCGACATAAACGCCATCGGTTGAGGTCAGGCCAACGATCTTGCCGCTGGCCTTCATGATATGCGCCAGCATCCGCGAGGTCGTGGTCTTGCCATTGGTCCCGGTAATCGCCGCAATGGGAATGCGGCTTTCCTGTCCCAGCGGGAACAACATGTCGATCACCCTGCCAGAGACATCGCGCGGTTGTCCTTCAGATGGGGCCACGTGCATCCGGAACCCCGGTGCGGCGTTCACTTCAACAATCGCGCCACCAATGTCTTTGTACGATTGGGTAATGTCATCGATCAGGAAATCGACGCCGCCCACGTCAAGACCCACGGCCATGATCGCGCGTTCAGCCATATCGCGGTTGTCAGGGTGCACCACATCGGTCAGATCGATCGCAGTGCCACCTGTCGACAGGTTCGCGGTGGAACGCAGGTAAAACACCTCTCCCTTTGGCAGTACACTTTCGACAGTATGACCGGCATCAGCGATCAGGCGCTTTGCCTGATTGTCGATCTCAAGCATGGTCAGCACCTTTTGGTGGCCAATACCACGCCGGGGATCCTGGTTCACGATGTCGACCAATTCGCTGATCGTGCTTTTGCCATCGCCGATCACATGGCCTGGCACCCGCTTGGCGACCGCGACCAGCTTGTTGTTGACCACCAGCATGCGGTGGTCAAACCCGGTGATAAAGCTTTCAACCAGAATGGCGCTGCTTTTGGAATGTTCCTTGGCCTCGGCAAAGCCTGCCTCGACCTCTTCGTCGGTCCGCAGGTTGATTGACACACCGCGCCCGTGGTTTGCATCCAGCGGCTTGAGCACAACGGGATGGCCAATGGTTTTGGCGGCTTCTACTGCCCCACGTGGACTATAGACCATGCGTTGCTGGGGCACAGGCAGGCCCAGATCATTGAGCAGGTTGTGGGTGTCTTCCTTGTCGCAGGAAATCTCAACCGCGATATGCTTGGTCTCAGAGGTGATGGTCGCCTGAATGCGACGTTGAAATTTGCCGTGGCCGAATTGCACAAGGGAGCCTTGGTTCAGGCGTATCCACGGGATGTCACGGTCTTCGGCGGCTTTGACCAGCGATCCGGTTGAGGGGCCAAACTCCTTGCGCTGCGCATGCAGCACAAAGCTGCGCAATTCGTCATCCCAATCGAAATCCGGGTCAAACTTGTAGTCCAGCTGCGCTTTCAGGTCGTCCGGCAGCAGATGCATCAACAACCGCAGGGCCAGATCGCCCGCTGCCAGACCCACATCGCGCTGGCGGTACTGGTAGACCATGTTGTAGTGACCAAGAGCGCCGGTGCCGCGTGTCCGGCCAAAGGTCACATCGGTGCCTGCAACGTTCTGCACCTCAAGCGCGCAATGTTCCAGAACATGGCCCAGCCATGTGCCCTCGTCTTCTCGCAGCCGGCGAATAAACCCGCCCGCCTCACCATAAGAACAGCCGTGTTCGGCAAGTCCCGGCAATGCCGCAATCAACCCGTCAATGAACGTTGTGCCGATCTTGGCCGAGGGCCAGTCTTCCAAAAGTCCTAAATCAATGACATGCCGGATGACCGGAAAACCTGCCCAGACGTTGGGGCCGACAAAAACATTGGTCGAGACTATCTTCACGCGCGTTTCCTCACCGGTTCAGGGCATCCCGTCAATCGGACATGTTTTCATCCGTCGCAGGCAGAGAACAGAATGCCATATGTTTATCCGGCGCATAGGCAATATGGGCCGTCAGGTCATAACGGCACCCCTCGCCCAAAACGTCAAGACGAAGTCCAAGCAGGCTCAGTGCCTCGCCCGGATTTGCAGCCCACATCGACGAATGGGTCAGATGGTTGGCGTCTACCACGGTGACCGTCCCGCTGCCCACAACTTCCAACACATTGTCAGGACCGATAAAGGCAGCAGTATCTTCGTCGATGCCAAGCCCGATCAGAAAGGGGTTAAAGGACGTCGCGGTCAGCAATCGACCCAGCCGATTGCGCTGCGTGAAATGCTGGTCGATGATCACCGCATTCGTCAGACCGATACCGGGGGCCAGGGACACGGTGCCCTCAGCCGGGCTTTCGTTGCCCTGCCCGCCCGCGACCATGTGCTCTGACATGATCGAGGCACCCGCCGAGGTGCCCGCAACCGGGACCCCAGCGGCATTGGCACGTCTGATTTTTTGCACCACCAAGGTCCCGCCTAATATGGCTGACAATCGCAACTGATTGCCGCCCGTCATGAAAATGCCCGTGGCATCATCCAGCATCTTCGAAAACTCAGGATTATCGCAATCCGCGCGGTGGTTGATTGGCAAATACTCGACCTTGCCCGCGCCAAGTTCTGAAAAGATACGGTGATAATCCGGGCCCGTTTCCTCAAGCATCGACGCAGTTGGGATCACGACGATAAACGCATCTATACCGCCCGAAAGCTCGACAAACTTGCGATGGATTTGCATTTCTTTGATGCGGTCCTCACCCCCACCGATGGGAATGATAAACCCGCGTTCATGGGTTTTACTCACAGGTGCAGGGCACATTTTAGGTCGCTGTCCTTTGGTCATAGGCCCGGATCGCAGGTCGCAACCCGGTTTGATTGCGAACCCTATGCCATTCCTTTGTGGAAACTACCACGCCTTCTATTTCATTTGCTGTTTTCGGGCGAACAACCCAAAGTAAGAAACCAGATTACGCAAGGACGCACCTGATGTCGCCAGTCACTTTGCCCGAACGCGGGTTCCCAACTTCAGAATATAGACAACGCATGGCGCGGGCCCAGACGATGATGAAAGCAGCGGGTCTTTCGGCTTTGTTGCTGACCACCGAACCCGAGGTGCGTTATTTCACCGGATACCTGACCCGGTTCTGGGAAAGCCCGACGCGCCCCTGGTTCCTGATTGTGCCAGCGTCCGGCAACCCTGTGGCGGTGATCCCATCCATTGGCGCGGCCCTGATGGGCAAAACCTGGATCACCGATATCCGCACCTGGTCAGCCCCCGATCTGGTCGATGACGGCGTATCCTTGCTGGCAGATACGCTGTTGGAAATATGCGGCGATGGCGGACTGATCGGCGTGCCTTCGGGCCACGAGACCCATGTGCGCATGCCGTATGACGATATAACGCGGCTAAAGGGGCTGGTGTCCAAAAATGACATCACGGACGACGCAGGGATCATGCGCGCCCTTCGGATGGTGAAATCCGAGCTTGAAATTGCCAAAATCCGCCACGCCTGCCATATCGCCGGCCGCGCCTTTGCGCGGGTGGGCGAAATAGCGGGTGCAGGTGATCCGCTTGATCAGGTGTTTCGGCGGTTTCAGGGCCTGTGTCTTGAGGAAGGTGCCGACTGGGTGCCTTATTTGGCGGGCGGGGCCGGGCCAGATGGCTATGCAGATGTGATTTCGCCCGCCACACCTGATCCAATGCTTCCCGGTGATATTCTGATGCTGGATACCGGGCTGGTCTGGGATGGATATTTCTGTGATTTTGATCGCAATTTTGCCATTGGTCCGCCCAGTGATGCCGCAAAGACGGCACAGGCGCGGCTGATGGAGGCCGTTCAGGCCGGGGCCGACGCCGCACGGCCCGGTGCGCGGGCATCCGATATTTTTCATGCCATGGACAAGATCGTGACAGGCGGGGCCGGCGGGTCAGAGGCCGGGCGGTTGGGCCATGGATTGGGCATGCAACTGACCGAATGGCCCTCGTTCATTGCGGGCGATGATACGATTCTTGAAGAAGGGATGGTGCTGACGCTGGAACCCGGCATCGATGTGTCACCGGGCCGCATTCTGGTGCATGAAGAAGATATCGTGATCACCGCGGGCGCACCCGAATTCCTGTCGCCCCGTGCCAGCCCAGACCTGCCCATCTTGTAAGGAGCCGATGATGCCTGCCTTTCCCTATACCCTCGAAGAACCTATCGGCACCCGCGCCACATTGGGCCTTGTCGTCTTGCAATCGGATGAGACCATTGAACACGACTTTCGCCGCCTCTTTGCTGCGCCGGACATCAGTCTTTATGTGACCCGCGTGCCAAGCGGTTTGGATGTCACCCCCGATACCCTCGCCAGCATGTCCGACGCCCTGCCCGCCGCTGCGGGCCTTTTACCGACGGCGCTCAAATACGATGTGGTTAGCTATGGATGCACCTCAGGGACGGCTGTTATTGGCCCGGACAAGATTGCCGAACAGGTCAAAGCGGGCTGTTCGGCGAGCCATGTGACCGAACCGCTCAGCGCGTTGGTGGCCATCTGCAAGGCCAAAGGTATATCGCGCATCGCGTTCCTGTCACCTTACATCGAATCCGTCAGCAAGACGTTGCGCGATGCCCTGAACACCCGCGGCGTCATGACGCCTGTATTCGGGTCCTTTGACGAAGGCGAAGAAACCAAGGTCGCCAAAATCTCGCAGCACTCGCTTTTTGATGCGGCAATGACCCTGGGCGCATCAGACGATGTTGAGGCTGTGTTCATGTCATGCACCAATCTGCGCACGCTTGACGTCATTCCGAAGATCGAAGCGGCCTTGGGCAAGCCCGTGTTCTCCAGCAATCAGGTACTGGCATGGCACATGGCACGTCTGGCCGGGATTGAGTTAGCCTAGCCGCGCGCTCAGCCTTTCGAGCATGTCAACACAAGAAGATAACTGACTGATTTCAATATATTCGTCCGGCTTATGCGCCTGCTCGATGGACCCCGGCCCACAGACCAGTGCTGCCATGCCAAGGCTTTGGAATATCCCCGCCTCAGTGCCGAATGACACCACATCTGTGCCATTTGTGCCGGTGAGTTCCATCACCAGATCACGTGCCTCATTATCTGCCATCGGCTCTAGCCCCACCGTTTCACCGATGGTTTCGGTCACAATATTCGCGCCAGACCAGACCGCCTGCATCTGCGGCAAAAGCACGTCGTCGCAATAGCGCTGCATGGTGGTTTTCACATGCGCCAGATCGCCGGGTTGCACAGGTCGTGTTTCCCAATCCACTGTTGCCAGCCCAGGGATGACGTTGTGGGCAATACCGCCATGCAAGGCCCCCACGTTGATCGTGCTGTAGGGCGGATCAAAGGTACTGTTCTTGGGGGCGCGACCCTGCAAGTCCGCCCGCAAGTCCATCAGCCGGTTGATATAGCGCACCGCATATTCCACGGCATTCACCCCCAGTTCCGGCTGTGACCCGTGCCCCTCGCGCCCGGTGAAGTGGGTGGAATATTCACAACAGCCCTTGTGCCCTTCGATCAGGCGCATGGATGTCGGTTCACCGATGATGGCAAGCGACGGACGGTCATCGCGCGCCGCCAGATGCTGTGCCAGATCAGCAGCGCCAAGGCATCCCGTTTCCTCATCATAGGTAAAGGCAAAATGGACGGGTCGCCGTGTCGCCGACCGTGCAAATGCGGGGGCCAGCGCAATGCAGGCCGCGATAAACCCCTTCATGTCACAGGTGCCCCGCCCATATAGACGTCCCTTATCTGATGTCATCTCGAACGGGTCGCTAGACCAGCGTTGCTCGGTCACCGGAACCACATCGGTATGACCTGCCAGCAAGATGCCCCCTGCCCGCTCTGGCCCCAGCGTGGCATAAAGATTGGCCTTGCCGCCGCTTACATCATGATACCGCGTGACCTTAGCACCGACCGCAATCAGTCGGTCCGCGAGATAATCAATGATCGCAAGATTGCTGTCCGTCGACACCGTGGGAAATGCGATGAGGTCAGACAGGACGTTTATGCTGGTATCAAGATGGTCCACGCGGGTCACTCCTTGACAAAGAGCTTACGCTCAATGCTGCAAAAGGTGCTTGCAGGACCCTCTTCGGTGATCAGAATACTTTCGGTGATCTCAAGGCCCCAATTGTCCATCCAAAGACCTGGCATGAAATGGAATGTCATACCGGGCTGCAGGACTGTCTGATCTTCGGGACGCAATGACATGGTGCGTTCGCCCCAGTCGGGGGGGTAGCTCAGGCCAATGGAGTAACCGCAGCGCGCGCCGCGTTCGATCCCGGCGCGGTCCATCGCATCGCCGAGTGCATTGGCAATGTCGCAGGTCCGGTTGCCCGCCCGTGCTGCTTGCAACCCCGCTTCCAGCCCTTCGACAACGGCCTCTTCCCCGCGTTTGATATGATCGGGTGGCGTGCCAAGAAACACCGTGCGCGACAGCGGCACATGATAGCGCCGATAACAGCCGGCAAGTTCAAAAAACGTGGCCTCACCTGTTTTCATCTCGTCACCATTCCACGTTAAATGCGGTGCGGCGGCGTCTGATCCGCTGGGCATCAGAGGCACAATCGCGGGGTAATCACCCCATATCTCTTCAACGCCACTGATCCCGGCGGCATAAATCTCTGCCGCCAGTTCATTCTTGCGCACCCCCGGTTCGGCCCGGTCCAGTGCAAATCGGATGATCTTGTCCGAAATCCGCGCGGCCTTACGCATGAAATCCAATTCTTCGTGCGATTTGATCGCCCTTTGCCAGTTCACGAGCGCAGTGGCATCTGTGATTTTGGCGTCTGGAAGTGAGGTTAGCAGCGTCGTATAAGCCTTTGCCGAAAAATAGTAATTATCCATTTCAACGCCAATCGTCCCGGATGCCAAACCCCGCGCTGCCAACTTTGCTGCCAGATCCTGCATCGGGTGGCGTTCCGTCGATTGCACATAATCATCGGTATAGAATTCGACATCCGTCTTGCTCAGATCGACCGTGCGCACGGCACCATTGGCGTCCTGCCGTCTGCCCCACCAAAACGGTTGACCTTCCAGCGGGACAATCACCGCCTGATGCACATAGAACGACCAGCCGTCATAGCCGGTAAGCCACGCCTGATTGGATGGGTCAGTGGCGATCAGCACGTTAAGACCCGCTTCGGCCATCGCGCCGCGTGTCTTGACCAATCTGCGTTCGTATTCAGAGGGCGAAAACGGGGTTGGGTTCACGTCACTCATGATCATATGTCCTCTGCGGCCTGCCTCAAACGATCATCCATTCGTAGGCAATTCACAAACGATATTTTGGAGCGTTGACAGAATCTGACCCACCCCTTAACGATTCACGCCATATGACACGCGATGGCGTCGCACCCTCGTCATACCCTTGGCCATCTGGCCATCAATCCTGTACGCCCGGATATTTTTTGTTTGATCGGCCGCTTTTGCGCCCGTCCCGAATTGAGGATACTTGGATGACCGACCACCACGACACCGCCATCACTGACCGGGTCAAGTTTTTTACCAGCCACAACGGCGAAAAAGCCCCTTTGCCGTTCTCAGATACCGAATACCTGCGCCGCCTGACAAAGCTGCGCGAGATTATGGCAGAGCGCGACATCCCCGCAGTATTGCTGACCTCGATGCACAACATCGCCTATTATTCCGGGTTTCTCTATTGTAGCTTTGGCCGGCCCTATGGCTGTGTGGTGACCCAGGACGCCTGCACAACTGTGTCGGCCAACATTGATGCCGGACAGCCGTGGCGCCGGTCGTTTGCCGACAACGTGATTTACACCGATTGGACCCGTAACAATTACTGGCGCGCGGTGGCCAGCCTGATCAAAGGTGCCAAACGGTTGGGGATCGAAGCCGATCACATGACCCTTGCGTCTTGTGATACCCTGAATGACATGCTGGGCGCACCTGAATTGATCGATGTCGCCCCGGCAACGATGGCCGCCCGGATGGTCAAATCCGAAGAAGAAATCGCGTTGATCCGTGAAGGCGCGCGGATTGCCGATCATGGCGGCGACGCCATCCGCGCTGCGATCAAGGCTGGCACCCGCGAAATTGACGTGGCAATGGCAGGCCGCGACGCGATGGAGCTTGAAATCGCCCGCGCCTACCCCAACAGCGAATTGCGCGACAGCTGGGTCTGGTTCCAGTCAGGTCTGAACACCGATGGCGCGCACAACCCCGTCACCACCCGCAAGCTGAAAAAGGGCGATATCCTGAGCCTAAACGCCTTTCCGATGATCTCGGGCTATTACACCGCGTTGGAACGCACCTTGTTCATGGGCGCACCTGACACAGCATCGCTCAAGATGTGGGAAGCAAACGTGGCGGCCCATGAACTGGGCCTTTCGCTGATCCGGCCGGGTGCCACCTGTTCGGGCATCTGCGACGAGATCAACCGCTTCTTTGCCGATCAGGGCCTGTTGCAGTACCGGTCCTTTGGCTATGGCCATTCGTTCGGCATCCTATCGCACTACTACGGGCGCGAGGCCGGGTTGGAACTGCGAGAAGACATTGATACCGTGCTGGAACCGGGCATGGTGGTGTCGATGGAACCGATGATCTGGATCCCCGAAGGCACCCCCGGATCAGGCGGATACCGCGAACACGACATTCTGATCGTGGGCGGCAACCAGACAGAAAACATAACGAAATTTGCCTATGGACCAGAGGCGAATATCATCGATTAAAAAGGCGTACAGGCATGCTGACAAACGACGTATTGGACAAATGGGACCGGGAAAGTTTTTTCCACCCCTCAACTCATCTGGCACAGCATGCCCGTGGTGACAGCGCATCTCGGATCATTGCCGGGGCGCGAGGCAGCCATATCATTGACCGCGATGGCAACCGGATTTTGGACGGGTTTGCAGGGCTATACTGTGTAAACGCAGGGTACGGCCGGCGCGAGATTACCGACGCAATTGCAGCGCAGGCAGCCCAGTTGTCCTATTACCACGCCTATGCGGGCCACAGCACCGAAACGTCCATTACATTGGCGAAGATGGTCATGGACCGTGCGCCAAAACATATGTCAAAGGTCTATTTCGGGCTGGGCGGATCGGACGCCAATGAAACCAACATCAAGCTGATCTGGTACTACAACAACATCCTTGGCCGCCCTGAAAAAAAGAAGATCATCAGCCGGTGGCGCGGGTATCACGGGTCTGGTTTGATGACCGGATCGCTGACCGGACTTGAGCTTTTTCACCGCAAGTTTGATCTGCCCCTGTCCGGCGTGGTCCACACCCAAGCGCCTGATTTTTTTCGCCGCGACGATCTGACCCAGACAGAGGCCGAATTTGTCGCCCAATGTGTTCAGAAGTTAGAGGATCTGATTGCCGCCGAAGGCGCTGACACCATCGCGGCATTTATCGGCGAACCGGTCTTGGGCACAGGCGGCATTGTCCCGCCACCCGATGGATATTGGCAGGCCATACAGGCGGTGCTGGACAAGCACGATATCTTGTTGATCGCGGATGAGGTTGTGACCGGTTTCGGCCGTTTGGGCAGCATGTTCGGGTCCGATCACTATGGAATGAAACCTGATTTCATGACCATCGCCAAGGGCCTCACATCGGCTTATGCGCCGCTGTCGGGGTCGGTTGTGTCTGCGAAAGTCTGGAAAGTTCTGGAGGACGGCACCGATGAAAACGGCCCGCTTGGCCATGGCTGGACCTATTCGGCACACCCGATCGGGGCGGCCGCAGGTGTGGCCAACCTGCGATTGATCGACGATCTGAACCTCATTGAAAACGCCCGCACTGTGGGCGCATACCTCAAGGATGGTCTGGTAAAAGAACTTGGATCGCATCCGAACGTGGGTGACATTCGCGGCGACGGGATGCTCTGTGCACTTGAGTTCGTCAAAGACAGACCCACCCGGGAATTCTTTGCCACCGATCAGAAAGTTGGCCCGCAAATTACCGCATCATTGCTCGCAAAAGGCGTGATCGGTCGTGCCATGCCACAAGGAGATATTCTGGGGTTTGCCCCACCTTTCTGTCTCACCACAATAGAGGCCGATGAAATTATCACCAAGACAACGAGAGCAGTTGTCGAAGTCTTAGGCAAAGAGTGAAAAACGCTTAATTCTTCGGCAAATACAGGAATTTTGGGTAGTCAAACCTGTTGCAAAGAATGTGATCCTGTGTTCTCTTTCACCAAATCTGCCAAAAAAGGCAGGACATTTTCACCTGGGGAGGTGCCGCTTGTCTGAAAAAGCCACTCGCGACGGTTTCGTCGTTTTTGATCGCGTTCAAAAGAGTTACGATGGCGAGAACCTCGTCGTTAAAGACCTTAACCTTTCGATTGGAAAAGGCGAGTTTCTGACAATGCTTGGGCCCTCAGGGTCTGGTAAAACAACCTGTCTGATGATGCTCGCCGGGTTTGAAACGGCGACGCATGGTGACATCCTGCTAGACGGCAAACCCATCAATAACATCTCGCCCCACAAACGCGGTATCGGCATGGTTTTCCAAAACTATGCGCTCTTTCCCCACATGACGATTGCGGAAAACCTGTCCTTCCCTCTGGAAGTGCGCAACATGAGCAAGTCCGATCGCGAAGCGAAAGTGAAACGCGCGCTTGATATGGTGCAAATGGGTGATTTTGGCGGCCGTCGCCCTGCCCAGTTGTCCGGTGGTCAACAACAGCGTGTCGCGCTGAGCCGTGCATTGGTCTTTGAACCTGATCTGGTTCTGATGGACGAACCTTTGGGTGCTCTCGACAAACAACTGCGCGAACATATGCAGTTTGAAATCAAACACATCGCTGACAATCTGGGCATCACCGTTGTTTACGTGACCCACGACCAAACCGAAGCTTTGACCATGTCTGACCGGGTCGCCGTGTTTGAAGATGGCCGCATCCAGCAACTTGCCCCACCAGATGAGCTTTATGAAGAACCACAGAACAGCTTTGTCGCGCAATTTATTGGCGAAAACAACACGTTACAAGGCGTTGTGAAAGAGATTAATGGCGACGTTGCCTTGATCCAACTGGATGATGGCAGCCTGATCGACGCCAAGCCAGTGAACGTCAGCAAGGCGGGTGAACGCACGCAGGTCTCGATCCGTCCTGAACGGGTTGAATTCCAAAAGGAGCGTTTGAAAAAAGGCTCCCATACGCTCAAGGCCGAGGTGCTGGAATTCATTTATATGGGCGATATTTTCCGCACCCGCCTTCGGGTGGCTGGGAACGATAATTTTATCGTCAAAACCCGCAACGCGCCCAATCAGGTGCGTTTGGAACCTGGTACAACCGTTGAAATCGGTTGGCAGGCTGAAGATTGCCGCGCGCTGGACGCATAGGCGCGCGCGTAATGTCGCCGCCCCATCACCGGGCGCGATGAATAAGGGGCGGTGATCAAACCCGACGTTGCTGCCTTAACGAGTTTATCGGGTAAGAACTGGGAGAACCTAAATGAAATTGACCAAAACGCTTATGGCAACCTCTGCACTTACGATTGCGGCAGCAGGTATGTCTTTTGCTGATGGCCACATGGCCAACGAAATGACCATTGTAAGCTGGGGTGGTGCCTATTCAGCGTCACAGCAGAATGCCTATCACGACCCCTATTCCGCAAACACGGGCACCAAGATCATCAATGATGAATCCTCGCCCGAGGCTGTCGCCAAGCTGCGCGCCATGAAAGAAGCTGGAAACGTGACTTGGGATCTTGTCGACGTCGAAGCGGCGGATGCCATTCGTCTGTGCGACGAAGGTCTGGCGATGGAATATGATCCCGATGAACTGTTGGCAGCGGCACCTGATGGCACCTCTGCTTCGGATGATTTTGGCGATATGATTGTCAGCGACTGCTTCATTCCGCAAATCGTCTTCTCGACAACATTCGGCTATCGCACCGACATGGTGCCTGCAGGGACTGAGGCCCCAACAGGGGCGTGCGACGTGTTCGACATGGAAAAATATCCGGGCAAACGCGCACTGAACAAGCAGCCAATCGCGAACATGGAGTGGGCGCTGATTTGTGACGGCGTCGCATATGAAGACGTTTATGACATGCTTGAGACCGACGAGGGCCAGCAAAAGGCGCTCGACAAGCTTGCAACCATCAAGGACGAGACGATCTGGTGGTCAGCCGCCGCCGAACCGATCCAGCTTCTGGCCGATGGCGAAGTCTTCATGGCATCGTCTTATAACGGTCGTCTGTTTTCAGCCATCGTCGAACAAAGTCAGCCGATTGGCATGGCGTGGGATTGGCAGATGTTTGACCTCGATGGTTGGGTCATTCCCGCTGGATTGCCAGACGATCGTCTTGCGCGGGTGAAAGACTATGTCATGTTCGCGACAGACACACAGCGCCTGGCAGATCAGGCAAAGTACATCAGCTATGGTCCGGCACGTATGTCTTCGGCACCGCTGGTTGGCCAACATGCGACCCTCGGTATCGATATGGGCCCGCATATGCCAACCGATCCGGCGAACGCAGAGAACACATTCGTGAACAACTATTCATGGTGGGCAGATTATCGCGACGATCTTGATGCGAAATTCCAGGCATGGTTGACGCAATAAACGTTACTTGGAAGGGGCTGTAATGGCCCCTTCCACCTTCTTTTTTGTTTTTCAATTTTTCTGACTTGAACCAATTCGAACGGGGATGACATGAGCGATACAACCACAAAAGGTCCGGTCCTTGCCGCAGATGGCACCCCGCTTAAGAAATCGCTGAATCGCGCCCTGCGGATGCAGAAACTTCGCGCCCTGGCACTTATCGCGCCCTTGCTGATCTTTGTTCTGGTCACTTTTGTGGCCCCCATTGCCGACATGCTGTTTCGCTCGGTTGAAAACGACATCGTGTCAGAGACGCTGCCGCGCACGACCACCTTGTTGCAAGAATGGGACCCCGAAAGCCCGGTACCGCCGGATGCCTCTGTTTTCAAAGCGTTGTACGAGGACATGTTCATTGCACAAGAGGGCAAGACCCACACGGTACTTGGGGGACGCCTGAACTACGAACTCACCGGAATGTCGTCCTTGTTTCGCAAGTCCGGTCGCAAGGTCGAGGACATGGGCGAAGTCTATCAGGATCAATTTGAGGACCTGAATCCATTCTGGAAAGACGGCGAAAACTGGAATGCCCTCATGGGGTCAGACCAATGGCTTGAAAAGATGGCGGGTTGGGACCCAAAATCAAACGCCAAACAACCGCGTTTCGAATTGCGTGACGGCATAGAAGAAATTCTGCCGGAAACCTCTGCCAAATTCCGTGGATATGCGACTTTCGTCCAAACAGTCGACGAGGACAATCTGGCCAAGAAAGACCCTTGGGCCTTGATCTATTCAGCGCTTTACGACGACCTGACTGCAGATGGTGCCGCATCACTGGGCAATTATGCAGGCCCCGCCGCGACAAAGTTGCAAGAGGCCGCCGCCGCCGCTGAAAGCTTTGAAACGGTTGATTTTGTTGCCGCATTCAAGAAGATCGACAAAGACTGGGTTAATCCCGAAGTCTGGCAGACCATCCACACCTATTCACCAACGATCACCAACGGCTATTTCCTGAATGCCATTGATATGCAAAAATCACCCAGCGGCCCCCAAATGCGCCCAGAAAACGAACAGATATATCTCAAGCTGTTTTGGCGGACGATGGTCATGTCGGTGATGATCACCGGGTCGTGCATCTTGCTTGGGTATCCTGTCGCGTGGATCTTGGCGAACCTGCCCGCGCGCACGGCGAACCTGTTGATGATCCTCGTGCTGCTGCCTTTCTGGACATCGCTGCTGGTGCGCACATCGGCCTGGAAGGTCATGTTGCAGCAGCAAGGTGTGATCAACGACACGCTTGTCTGGCTTGGGATTGTTGGGACAGACGATCGATTGGCGCTGATCAACAACCAGACGGGTACGATCATTGCGATGACCCACATTCTGTTGCCGTTCATGATCCTGCCGCTTTATTCGGTGATGGCCACGATCCCGCAAACCTATCTGCGTGCGGCCAAGTCATTGGGGGCCACCAACTGGACCGCGTTCTGGCGGGTGTATTTCCCGCAATCGGTGCCGGGCATCGGGGCAGGGTCGATCCTCGTGTTCATCCTTGCCATTGGCTATTACATCACACCGGAAATCGTTGGCGGTACGTCGGGTACGTTCATTTCAAACCGGATCGCCTATCACATATCCAGTTCGCTGAACTGGGGTCTGGGGGCGGCGTTGGGTGCGATCCTGCTCGCTGCGGTGATGATGCTTTATTATGCCTATGACAAGATTGTCGGCATCGACAACGTCAAGCTGGGAGGTTGATCAAATGGTTGCTTTGACACCCGTTTCGCGAACACCTGTTAACTTCTACCTGCCCGTGGTTGCTGCTTTTGGCGCATTTGCCGGACTGCTCGTCGGCACGGCGCAAGGCAGCGGTCCTTTGGGGGTGGTCATTGGTGCCGCTTTGATGGCGGGGATTGCCTATGTCCTGACCAAACTGATCCCGAGCGAACGCATCGGGCGCTGGGGTCTTTTTGTGTTGATGGCCCTTGCCGGTGCCTGGGTTGGCGGATTGCCCGGCTTTCTTATTGGGGGAGCGTTTGGCTGGTTCTTTGGCTGGCTCAGCTTTTGGCTCTATGAAGGGCGTTACCGCGCCAAGCTTGCCCCTTACCTCACACCGGGTCAGGTGTTGTGGCACTACGCATTCCGCGTGCTTTGTGGAACGATCTTTATCTTTTTGATCACACCGATCATCGTCGTGATGCCGCTCAGCTTCAATGCGCAGGATTTCTTTACCTTCACACCAGAGATGTTACGCTTTGATCCAGAGGGCTATTCCCTCAAGCATTATCGCGATTTCTTTAACAATCAGGACTGGCAGAATGCGGTGCGCAACTCGATCCGCATTGCCCCTGTCGCCACGCTTTTGTCGGTTGGCTTTGGTACCCTCGCCGCGATCGGGTTGAGCCAGCCGCATGTACCGTTCCGCCGCGCGATCATGGCTGTGCTGATCTCACCGATGATTGTGCCACTGATCATTTCTGCTGCGGGCATGTACTTTTTCTACAGCCGCATTGGCCTTCAGGGGACCTATATCGGGGTGGTTCTGGCGCATGCGGCACTTGGCATTCCGTTCGTGATTATCACCGTGACGGCAACGCTAGTGGGGTTTGACAATTCGCTGACCCGCGCGGCCGCCAATATGGGGGCAAGTCCGGTGCGAACTTTCTTCAAGGTGCAGATGCCGCTGATTTTGCCAGGTGTGATTTCGGGTGGCTTGTTTGCCTTCATCACGTCCTTTGATGAAGTTGTTGTGGTGCTCTTTGTTGGGTCTGCCGGTCAAAAAACGCTGCCATGGCAGATGTTTACCGGCCTGCGTGAACAGATCAGCCCGACCATTCTGGCGGTTGCAACATTGCTGGTCGTAATCTCAATCATGCTGCTGACAACCCTTGAGCTTTTGCGGCGCCGATCAGAAAGGTTGCGTGGGATGTCGCCAACATAAGAAAGCAGCGTTGAGGCGGTATTGGCTTCACTGGCCAGCCGCCAAAGGCCTATTACTGTCTCAATCGCGTCAACAGTCTGCCGCATTCATGATCTAAACTGAGTGTTCACTTGTAAGAGATAAGAACCAAGATCATGTCGCATCTGCACGATCCATCCAATCCGCGCCACGCCCACATGTTTGAGCTTTTGCGCCAAACCCAACAGGCGACGCGCACCATAAAACGGGTCAAGGTCACTGCGGTAAAGAAGTTGGATGCAGAGGTGGCACAACAGATATTAAAAAACGCAGTGCATTCTCTGCGTTCGCCCAGACCCAACATGAAATAGCGTACGCTTATCCGGCCCCGCCTGCATCTGGGCCAGAACACCTGAGACAGCGACTAAGCAAGAGCGCTGCATCAGGAACCGGACCAAACCGGGTCGAGAAAACAGGTGCCAGCAGAAAAACCAGGTTTCTAGGGGTCGTAATAATCCGGCTGTCTGACAATTTACCTACGCAGCCCCTTTGAACCCGGTCGCCACGACAAATTTTTCAGAACTGTCGGATCGGCTCGCTGGCGGTTTGATATTTGCCACTTTTTCAAACCGTTGTTTGAGCAGTTTCTGCAAATCACCTTCGGCCCCGCCCGCAAGAACTTTGGCGATAAATGTTCCGCCTTCTTCCAAGACATCAAAGGCGAAATAGGCTGCCGCCTCGCAAAGGGCGATGATGCGCAAATGGTCGGTCTGTTTGTGCCCCGAGGCCGAGGCCGCCATGTCGGACATCACCACATCTGCCTTGCCGCCCAGCAATTCCTTGACCTTGAGGTCTGCATCATCTTCCATGAAATCAAGCTGGTGCAATTCGCAGCCCGCAATCGGCTCCATTTCCTGGATATCAATGCCCAGAATGGTGCCAACCGCTTTGCCGCCGCGTTCGCCCAGCACATTACAGCGTTTGACCGCAACCTGACACCAGCCACCGGGCGCGCAGCCCAAATCCACAATCCGCGCTCCGGGTACCAGGAACCGGAACTTATCATCCAGTTCCAATATCTTATAGGCCGCGCGACCGCGATACCCTTCGGCTTTGGCGCGTTTGACATAAGGGTCGTTCAACTGCCGCTGCAACCAGCGCGTTGAGCTGAGCTTGCGCCCGCGCGCCGACTTGACCTTGATCTTGAGGTCCCGCTGTCCGCGCCCCGAAGTGTTCTTTCCATCAGGTGTCTTGGTCATCAGTACTTACCTTCTTCCAATACGCCATCGGCGCTCATCTGCGCATATAGCAGCCCTTCGCGCAGACCGCGATCTGCAACTGACAACCGGTCCGTGGGCCAGCACCGCATCAAGGCTTGCAAAATGGCGACCCCCGACATGATCAGCGCCGAGCGGTCCTGCCCGATGCGCGGATCGGCCCGCCTGCCCCCCGGCCCCATCGCGAGATACGAATGGATTACTTTATCTATTTGTTGACTGCTCATGCGCAAGCCGTCCACCTTGGTCCGGTCATAGCGTTTGAGCCCCAGATGGCTGGCCGCAACTGTCGTCACGGTGCCGGAGGTACCGACTATCTGAAACCGTTCTTGGGGCTGCGCGGACTGATAGGGCGTGAACTCCGTCAAATTCTCTTCAAAAAACCAGCTCATCAGGGCGAAACGCGCCGCATCATCTTCGACATCGGAAAACTGATCGCGCAAGGTTGCCACACCCAACGGCACGGAAATCCAATCCACCACCTTGGCCGCGGGGATGTCGGAGAGCGCTTGGGAAAACCCCGAATGCAGCCGCATGATGGATTGGGCGCGATCCGCCTTGGGCACATGCTTGATGTCGATCCAGACGAGTTCGGTCGACCCGCCGCCAATGTCCACGACCAATAGGTTCTCGGTCTTGCGGTTGACCAGCGGCGCGCAGGAAATCACCGCAAGCTGCGCCTCTTCCTCGGGTTTGATGATGTCGAGCCGCAAACCCGTTTCGCGGTGAATGCGCTTCATGAATTCTTCACCGTTCAGCGCCCGACGGCAGGCTTCGGTCGCGACCAACCGCATCCGGCGGACTTTGTTGCGGCGCAGTTTTTGTTGACAAATGCGCAATGCCTGAATGGTACGCGCCATGGATCCGCGCGACAATCGCCCGGTCTTTTCCAGGCCCGATCCCAATTGGACGGACTTGGAAAAACTGTCGACAACATGAAAACCGCTGCCCTTGGGCTGCGCGATCAACATGCGGCAACTATTTGTACCCAGATCGAGGGCCGCATAAAGTTCGGACGATCTGGGCGGAACTGGCGCGGGGCTCAGAGCCGGTATCGTGTCCTTTTCGAGCGCCCCCGCACCTTTGGGACGCTGTGGCGCCATGTGTCGCGCCTTTCATATCGAGTTGGGATCAACGTAATGGTTGCCACGCGCCCGCGCAAGCGTGATCGCGGGTCATGCGGAAGGGCTTGACGGATTTCTCATAATCTTGGTGAAGAATTCGACCTTGCACCGCCCTCGCGATTGGCAAGCCGACGCGGTACACTAAGCTGCAAGTCGCGGAAGCTCCGTGTTCTGTCGAAAACCGCCATCGTCAACTTGTCAGCTTGGACTACAGAAGGCGCAGGGTCATCCACCCGGAGAGGGAATCATCATGCCACAGGTCATCATCGTCTATTGGCGCGATATTCCTGCACAGGTTATCGTCGGCAAAGGCCGTCGCGGCGCAAAACGACAACTGCCTGAGCGTTTTGAGCAGGCAATTGACCGCGCCGCCATGAAAATTGGTGCCGAGGATACCGATGCGTATCTGGCGGAATGGCGCAAGGCAGACCCGGTTGAAGTCGCAGGAGACAGCGATGACGCAGTGGCCGACGCCGAAGCCGCCCGCATTGATGCAGAATTTGACCGCGCCCGGATCAAGGCGCTGATTGACAACGACGGTTGGGCCTGATCGCCCATGTTCAAGGATAACATTATGGCTTTACTGAATTTCCGCCGCAAGGAAGCACCGGCCCCCGTTCTGCCGACCGCAGAGATCGAAGCGTTTTTGCAGGAATACTCGATCGAGGTGATGCCGCGCACCGCCGAGAAGGTTGAGGATTTCCGCACGCTGCTGCCAGATGGGACCCGCATCTATATCGCCCATATCGAAGGCACCCCGATCGAGGACATGGTCGCCACCGCCAAACGCCTGAACACGGACGGATATCGGGTGATGCCGCATTTCCCTGCGCGCATCATCAAGGACAAAGCGACGCTGGCCGATTGGATCGCCCGCTATCAGGGTGAAGCAGACGTCAAACAGGCGCTGCTGCTTGCAGGCGGCGTGACAAGCCCGCATGGCGATTTCAGCGATTCAATGCAATTGATGGAAACCGGCCTGTTTGATCAGGCTGGATTTGAGCGTCTGCATGTCGCGGGCCACCCGGAGGGCAACCGCGACATTGACACCGACGGTACCATGACAGGTGTGACTGCGGCGCTGAAATGGAAGAATGAATTCCAGACCCGGACGGATGCCAAAATGGCCATCGCCACGCAATTTGCATTCGAGGCCAAGCCGATCATCGCATGGGCCGACAGCCTGAAAGAGGCTGGCATCACCCTGCCCGTTCACATCGGTATCGCGGGCCCGGCCAAGCTGCAAACGCTGATCAAATTCGCCATTGCCTGCGGGGTTGGCCCGTCGCTTAAAGTTCTGCAAAAACGGGCCTTGGATGTCACCAAGCTCTTGTTGCCTTATGAACCCGCAGATGTGATCAGTGAACTGGCCCTGCACAAAGCGGCCAACCCTGATTTTAACATCTCTCATGTGCATTTCTTTCCGCTGGGCGGGATCAAGACCAATGCCACATGGGCCATCGAAAACGGTGGCGACGCTGCCCAACCTGCAAACGCCGTCTAAAGGACACATCAATAATGACCCGCACAATTGTCGAATCCAAAACCAAGACCGCCATCATCGGCTTTGATCAGCCCTTCTGTGTGATCGGCGAACGGATCAACCCTACTGGCCGCAAGATTTTGGCCGAGGAGTTGGAGCGCGGCGATTTCAGCCGCGTTGAAGCGGACGCGATTGCGCAGATGGCTGCGGGCGCAAACATTCTGGACGTGAATTCCGGTGCGGTATTCTCAAACAAGATGGCAGAAGACCCCCGCTATGCCGACAACAACTTTGTTGAGCCGATGCTGATGCCCGAAATGATCAAGATCGTGCAATCGGTTGTCGACATCCCGATCTGTATCGACAGCTCAGTGCCGGGCGCGCTTGAAAACGGGCTTAAGGCCTGTGAAGGTCGGCCGCTGTTGAACTCAGTCACCGGCGAAGAAGAGCGGCTGGAACTCGTTTTGCCATTGGTCAAGAAATACAACGTGCCGGTAGTGGCAATTTCCAACGATGACACCGGCATCTCTGAGGACCCTGATGTGCGCTTTGCCGTGGCCAAAAAGATTGTCGAGCGGGCAGCTGATTTTGGCATTCCCGCGCATGACATTGTGGTGGACCCGCTGGTGATGCCCATTGGTGCGATGGCAACAGCCGGTCATCAGGTCTTCACGCTGGTGCGCCGTCTGCGCGAAGAACTGGGTGTGAACACGACCTGCGGCGCGTCTAACATCAGCTTTGGCTTGCCCAACCGCCATGGCATCAACAACGCGTTCCTGCCCATGGCAATGGGTGCAGGCATGACGTCTGCGATCATGAACCCTGTTGGCCTGCCGGTGAATGCGGCCAAGATCGCCGAGAAAAAGGCCGAGATTGCCGCGACGGGGATCATTCTGCCCGAAGACATGGACGACGAAGTCTTTGTGCAACTGTTTGGTATGGGCTCCACCTTGCCGCGTGCCGGCAAGGAAATGGAAGCAATCCGCGCTGCCAACTTTTTGTTTGATCGCGATCCGCACGGCGGTGAATGGATCAAGTTCAACAAGGTCGCCCCCAAAGCAGGCCATGAAGGCCGGGGACGCGCGGGCCGGGTCGGCGGCAGACGGCGCGGCTAAGACATACAATTTTTTTTCTGCAAAGCCCCCAGTGCCGTCGCGCCGGGGGCTTTTTCCTTTTTGTGCGCACGACTTTGGTCGGCGTGTGGTGGAAAATTTTGGGAAGTAACGCGTAATTAACGGAACGCCCTTTAGAACAGGCACAGCCGAAGAAGCAGCGGAGTGCCTGAAATGGACTTGATCACATCCACCCAAATACCAGCCTGCGATGGCTGAAACCTTATCGCTGGAAGGCAAGCTTGACCTGTCTGTTGTCCCGCAATTGCATGATGATCTGATGGCATGTGCAGGCAAGGACGTGACCGTCAGCCTCGCCAAGGTGACCCAATTGGGGGCGCTTTGCGCACAAACGCTGATTGCCGCCGCCAATTCTGCGCGCGCAAGCGGCCATGATTTCAGATTGACCGAAGCAAGCGACCGCGTTCTGGGCCAACTCGCCGCAATGGGCATGACCCCGCAAATGATCATGGAAGGGTCCGAATGACACTCAACATACTTGCCGTTGATGACAGCCGCACCATGCGCGACATGATCCGTCTGGCGCTGCTTCCTGCGGG
The DNA here is from genome assembly GCF_042611115.2 of Sulfitobacter sediminivivens. Lineage (NCBI taxonomy): Bacteria > Pseudomonadati > Pseudomonadota > Alphaproteobacteria > Rhodobacterales > Roseobacteraceae > Sulfitobacter > Sulfitobacter sediminivivens. Next base: position 112,403 of record NZ_JBHGAR020000005.1, on the reverse strand, counting down.
ATTTACGGTGCACACAGCTGACGACGGGATCCATGGTATCGAAGTTCTGGATGGCATAGCGCCGGATGCAATCATCACGGACATCAACATGCCGCGTATGGATGGCTTCGGCTTCATCGGCGCAGTACGCGGACAGGAAAAACATCGCGCCACGCCGATCCTCGTCCTGACCACCGAAGCCGCCCCCGATCTGAAACAACGCGCCCGGCAGGCTGGCGCAACCGGTTGGATCGTCAAGCCCTTCGATCCTGAAAAACTGGTCAAGGCACTTCACATGGTCGCGGGATAAAGGGATCAGCGATGAGCTCTCAGATTGATCCACTCACTGAAATCCGCGCCTCATTCTTTATCGAATGTGACGACCTGATCGAGGCATTGCAGGACGGTCTTCAAACCATTGAGGAAGGCCAAAACGACAGCGAAACGATCAATGTCGTCTTTCGTGCCGTCCATTCAGTGAAAGGTGGCGCGGGGGCCTTTGGGCTCGACGCACTGGTGCGATTTGCACATAGTTTCGAAACGGTTCTGGACCACGTCCGGTCGGGTCACCTGCAAGTTGATCCGAGCACGCTGAAGCTATTTTATCAGGCAGCGGACCACTTGACCGATCTGGTCCTTGCCAGCCGCGACAGCACATCTTTCCCCGTTGCACAGACTGAAACTCTGGTGGCCAAATTGGAGGGCCTTCTGGGTAACGGTGTGACAGCTGAACCCCTGAACGGGGACGCCATCGATTTTCAACCGATGCCCCTGTCGCTTGACCTCAGTCTTGGGGATGACCACACGACCGACCTGCTTTCCGCCGACGACCTTAACGCCATGCCAAAGTCTCCAGATCGAAATTGCTATGTTGTGACGTTCACCCCTTTTCCAGAACTCTTTGAAACCGGTAACGAGCCATTTTCTCTGTTGAGAAACCTGAGCAGTCTGGGCTCTGCAATCATCACCGCAGATGTAAGCAAGATACCCGATTTGCAACTTTTGGTTCCAGAGCTTCCCCATATCACCTGGACGATCTGGCTTGAAACCATTGCCGATGCGTCAGAAATCGCCTCTATATTTGAATTTGTGGAAGGTCTGTGCGGCCTTCAGATTGAGCTCGGCAGTGACCAGAGTTCTGATGAAGATGAAGGGTTTCTTGCATCACCAAAGCCGCAAAACTCCGGCGATTCCGGTGCTGAGACGGCTCAGAATTCAACCGCTCTGGGCACGGAGACGGCTGAGAAACCGAACAATGATCGCCAGTCCAGTATCCCTGCCCCATCAGAAAGGTCCGGTCCCACCACCGCTCCACCCAAATCAGTGGTCCGTGTCGATCTTGATCGTATTGAACGGCTGGTCAATCTGGTGGGCGAGTTGGTCATCAATCAAGCCATCCTGAGCCAGAGCCTAAAGCAATCGGGTCTGCCCCCCTATTCGGAAACGATGAATGGTCTGGAAGAGTTTCAGCGCCTGACCAGAGACATTCAGGACAGTGTCATGATGATACGGGCCCAGCCGGTCAAGCCGTTGTTTCAGCGCATGTCTCGCATCACACGCGAATCCTCAGGTGCCGTGGCGAAAGACGTACGCCTCTATACCCAAGGTGAAGACACTGAAGTGGACAAGACATTAATTGAGCGGCTGGCTGATCCGCTGACACATATGATCAGAAATGCGGTCGATCACGGGCTGGAAACAACGGAGGCACGGATCGCTGCCGGCAAGCCTCCACAAGGCGAAATCAGGCTCAGCGCCGCGCACCGTTCCGGCAGGGTGATCATCGAAATTGCCGATGACGGTGCCGGGATCAACCGATCCAATGTCCTGCAGATCGCTACTGATAAAGGTCTCGTACCCGCAGACTCACAGCTCAGTGAAACAGAGATCGACAACTTATTGTTTCTGCCCGGCTTTTCCACGTCAAGCGTCGTGTCAGAGCTGTCAGGTCGCGGCGTTGGCATGGACGTCGTGCGCACTGCCATTCAGGCCCTTGGCGGTCGGATCACCATACAGTCGGTACCTGGAGCTGGTACGACTTTTTCCATTTCGCTCCCCCTGACCTTGGCCGTGCTTGAGGGCATGGTTGTTGAGGTCGCGGGCGAAACCCTGGTCCTGCCGCTCAATCTAGTCATTGAAACACTGACTGTTACGGCAAAAGATGTTGAAATGGTCCGGCCCGGCACCACTGTCGTGCGCGTACGAGGCACAGTGGTGCCGCTATTTGATCTGGGTCTGGAACTTGGCTACCGCCCCCCGCTGCCTCGCTTTGATGGCGCGGTCATCTTGCTGATCGCGCTTGAGGACGGCAACCGCGCAGCTCTGATCATCGACAATGTTCTCGATCAGCGTCAGGTTGTGATCAAGGGTATTGATGAGAGCTTTTACCGTGCGCCCGGCTTTTCAGCGGCGACGATACTGGGGGACGGGCAGATTGCGCTGATCCTTGACCCTGCGGACATTATTTCCATCGCAGGACAGTACCCCGCGCCGCGCCCGCCAATCCTTGACGCAGGAGCCTTGGCATGAGCGACGCATGCACATCAGCGACAATTGAACTCTTGACGTTTCGGCTCGCAGATCAAGAATATTCCCTCGACATCATGTCAGTCCGAGAAATTCGGGGGTGGACGCGCGCAACGCCCTTGCCCCACGCGCCACATTTCATGAAAGGTGTCATCAACTTGCGCGGCACCGTGCTGCCCGTGATGGATTTGGGCGCACGTCTTGGTCTGCCACCATGTGAAAGAGCCGATCGGAACGTCATTATCGTTGTCAAATTCGAGGACACGATGACCGGGCTTCTGGTTGATGCGGTGTCTGACATCATTGCCCTCACCGCACAAGACCTGCAACCGCCACCCGACATGAACAGCGGCAGTGTACCTAACGTCGTCAGCGCGTTGACGTTGATAGACGACCGCCTGATCCGGGTCCTTGACCTTGCCATTGTCATTGCTCCGTCACAAAGTGCTGCGGCATGACGAAACCGCATGCGGAACTGGACAAGGTAAGTTTCCGGGCGATTGCCGATCTGGCCTATCGCGAAAGTGGCCTGACGTTGGTTGACGAAAAGACCACGATGATCCAATCGCGTCTCAGGCGTCGGTTGCAGGCATTAAAAATGTCCGAGTTCTCCGACTATTGTTCCTTCGTTTGCTCCGAGGGAGGCAGAAGCGAACGCAAGCAACTAATTTCTGCGTTGACGACCAACGTCTCTCATTTCTTTCGAGAGGATCATCATTTCGACGCGCTTTGCGCCAGCGTGCGCGCCTCCTTATCGCTGCTGCGCGCCGGGGGCCGGCTGCGCATTTGGTCTGCGGGATGTTCCAACGGTCAAGAAGCCGTTTCTGCTGCAATCCGCTTGCTAGAAACCTGCCCGGAAATTGCCAGTTACGACCTGCGCATTCTCGCAACCGATATCGATACAGAGGTCGTCAGTTTTGCCAGACGGGGCTGCTATCCCAAAAGGTTCACGACGGGCATTGCGCCGGGAATAATGACTAGGTTCTTTGACCCAGGCCCTGAAATGGACGGCGAGGAAACCTTTGCCACCAAAGACTGCGTGAAAAGACTGATCCGCTTCAATGAACTAAATCTGCTAGATTCCTGGCCAATGCAGGGGCGATTTGATGCGATCTTTTGCCGAAATGTTGTCATCTATTTCGATTTCGAAACACAAACCCGATTATGGCCGCGGTTTAGAGAAGCGTTGACGCCCGATGGTTTGCTTTTCTTGGGCCACTCCGAACGCATCGGTGATCCGGCAGCATTTGGGTTTGAGTGTTCCGGGCCCACGAGCTACCGGCGCAAGGCCGGGTAACCGCCTGAACGCAATCAGAAACACGAAAAGGAACTGAGTTATGGCACTGCGCGATCAAATTAGGATCATGGTGGTGGATGATATGTCAACCAGTCGGGGGTTGATCACGCAAGCTCTCGACGGCTTTGGCGTGCGTAACATCACAACTGCGGAAAATGGCAAACAGGCGTTGCTGGCTCTTGCCAAACATCCTGTTCACCTGGTGATTTCAGACTACAACATGCCAGAAATGGATGGTCTGCACTTGTTGCAACACCTGCGCGGGGCACCAAAGACAAAGGGTGTTGGGTTTGTCCTCATTACTGGAAACGCAGAGCAAAAGATCGTTGATCACGGCAAGAAACTGGGCATGAACAATTTTCTCAAAAAGCCTTTTCAGCCGGACGCTCTGCGCAACTGCATCGAAGCGGTGGTAGGTAGACTTTGACGCCCTCACTGGTCCAGACCGCCAACGCCGAGGCGCTTTCTGATGTGATGATCCGGCTGTCTGATTACCTTGGTACATTGGGGACTCAGGTCCGTGATCTGGAACATGAAATTGGTGAAGAAATATGTGCAAAGACGCCCCAGCTCGCACAGGTCATAACCAACCTGCAAAGCCTTGATTACCTGCGTCAATCGTTGGAAGACCTCGCCAAGTTGGCGCTGTTGTTGGGGCATGCTGAAGGTACTGGCTCGCTCAGCTTCTCCATCGCTGCCGAGATCAGCGCCAAGCTCACGCTCAACGACACAAAGGTCTTGGTCTGTTCGCGAAAGGTCCCGGCAGGCTCTCAGACCAGCAATGATGGATCTGGTGATCTCGATCTGTTTTAGACCATCTCATGAATGTCCTTTGATGTAATCATCTGAGCGGTTCATGCGTTAGCTAGGTCAAACCAATTGTTGACGACCAGCGCACCTCCCCATAACCACAGAATGTCCCCAAAGAAGCGCTGTCCCATGCTCCTTGGATTGCATGGTCAGGACTTTTGGTTCAACGATAAGGCTTGTTTCCCTGACCTCCTTTGGCGAGCGGCCCCGGGCACTGGCCAGAACTGAACTTGCCGGGCCATTGCACCGCCCAAAGATTGTGTGTCGCAAGGGATGTTTTCGCGCTGCAAATAGTCCAGCTTAAACGTGCAATTGGCTGCACCAATGCCGGAAAGCCCGCGCACCATTTGCGCACCTCCAAATACCTTGGCTTGCAGACGACTGCGTTTGGCACCGTAACTGAGCAGGTCATGAACCAAAAGTTCCATCGCCTGCACGCCCGCCCTGTTGCACCGCGCATCGCGCTTTCCGCCGGTGGTAATCAACATGTGGTTCATCCCGCCAACCCCCGCGATCCAGTCCCACAAACAACACGCGACGCAGGACCCCAGCAACGTCGAGATGGTTGCATCGGGATCATCCGTTATGGCATATTCCCCTTTGGTTATGAAAACCGACGTACTGATCATCTGACCAGACGGTGCGGCCGTCGCCCATGCTTTTCAACTGCTGCGTTGATCGCTTGACCAATATGTTCGAGCGGCAGTTGATGATCAACGGCACCGAATTCCCAGGCCGCTCTGGGCATTCCGAAAACCACGCTTGTTGCTTCATTCTGACCGATGGTCTGTGCCCCGGAGCGATGCAGTTGCAGCAACCCTTCGGCCCCGTCACGGCCCAAGCCAGTCAAAATCACGCCAATCACATCATGACCAAATGGTGTCGCCGAGGAAAGAAGCGCATCCACCGACGGGCAATGTGCGGCCCGTTCGTTATTAGGTCGAAGGTACGTGACCCATTTGCCATTTCGGCGGTTGATCTCAGTATGATATCCCTGTTCAGGGGCCAAGACTATCTGCCCTGCACCAAGACACCCACCGTCAGTTGCCAGTCCGACATCCTGATCAAGCTTCCGGTTGAGAAGTTTTGAGAAACTGATCAAAAATGTCGCTGGCATATGCTGAACGATAACAACCGGCGGGCCATCAGGGCTCAAATCCCGCAAGACGACCTCAAGGGCGCTGACACCACCGGTTGAGGCACCGATCAGAATAATGGGCTGCGGCCCGCCATCGGGCGGCTGCAAGGTGGGCACGGCGAAAGATTGAACTTTCCCTGACGGTCGGACACTGCTGCATGCGGCGGAAAAAACCCGCCGCGCCATATCCCGGCTGGTTTTGGCATCTGTGCCACCTGTCGGTTTCAAAATACAGTCAACCGCACCGTTCATCAGGGCAGTGATGGTCGCCTCTGAACCGAATTTGGTTGCTGCTGAAACCATGACGACGGGCAATGGATGGAGCCGCATGAGACGTGACAAGAATTCAAGCCCACTCATGCCCGGCATATGTATGTCCAGAGTGATCACGTCAGGTTTTGTTTCTTTGATGATCTGGCGGGCTTGATTGGCATTTTCCGCTTCACCCACCACGTTGAGCCGTGGATCCCGATCCAGAACGGCCCGCAGCCAGGCACGCATGGCACGTGAATCGTCGACAATTACAACTCGTTTCATCATGAAAAACGGTGACTTTCCAAATCCCAGACGGCACGTGCCTAAAGGTGTGTAAACCCATGTGGCGTCACGGACATTTATGGCTGCAAGTTGTGAAGGGGTTCTTAATCGAAAAAGTCTAGTGGCCGCGCTGCCCCACCAAAAGGCCGCAATATCACACCGAGACATCAAAACCATGAAATCGATATCCCGGTGCGCCGGTTATGCCCGTGCCGGCCTTCAAACTCACGACCACCAGAGCCTGCCTTGCTGCTCGGCAAAGATTTCGATCAGTTGCTCTTCATCAAACGCAAGGTATTTGCGCCATACAACAGGGTTCTCGTACCAACGCGACAAGAACGGTGTCCACAACCCTCATGCAGTTATGACACGGGTGCCCCAGGTGTCGCATCTTGCCGACAATTCACCGGGTAACTTGGCGTCCGTAAAGATCACCGCAACATCAGCAAGAGAGCAGATTGTCAACGGTGCCTTACGCTCAAATTTCAGGTGATCCGCAACAACCATCACCTTGCGCGAACGTTGAATCGCCGTGTTGCTGACAATCACTTCCTGCCCGTCAAAATCAAGCAGGTCACCATCCACATCGATTGCCGAACAGCCAAGGACCGAGTAGTCGAATTTGAATTGTTTGACCATCTCCACCGTCAGCCCACCGACGATGCCACCATCAGCGCGCCGCAGAACACCGCCTGCAAGGATGATTTCACAGCTGTGATTGGCGGCCAGAATGTTTGCGATGTTGAGGTTGTTGGTCACAACTAGAAGGTTCTCGTGGTCCAGCAGTTCGCGCGCGACGGCTTCCGTAGTTGTCCCGATGTTCATAAAAACCGACGCACCGTGCGGTATCGCCTGCGCGCATTTCACACCAATTGCCTTTTTGCCGGCCTCATTAAGGCGGCGGCGTTCCTCATACAGGATATTGACCACACCCGACGGGACAACGGCACCGCCATGGACACGCTCAAGCCGACCACTGTCCGCCAAATCGGACAGATCGCGCCGGATCGTTTGGACAGTGACATCATACAGCCCGGCCAGACCATCGACCGTGACTTTGCCTTCCTTGCGCGCAAGTTCGAGTATCTCTTTCTGTCTGAAATTCGAGACCATCAGCTTCCCCTTGCTACAGCCAAATCCAAACCGCGAACCTGCGGGGCATCTATGTGCCTAAACAATCAGCAGTCCGGACCCAGCGTCAAGTGCCCGATTCGCACGATAGTGCAGGAACTGATCAAATACGTGACTTATCGAACAATAATGCACATTATTTTCAAGGCGTTATGTGATAACGAAAATAAACGAACATTCGTTATTGCCTTACAACGCGGGATGGTGTTGATTGATTTTGCACCGCAAGCTGGGAGGCTGCGGCGGTAATGAATGCGGGGGGCTTCATTGGATAAGCGTGAAAATCAGGAAATTGTCGATCTTTTCGTCATTGGCGGGGGCATCAATGGATGTGGCATTGCCCGTGACGCGGTTGGCCGTGGTCTGAGCGTCGAGCTGGCCGAAATGAATGATCTGGCGTCAGCCACATCTTCCGCCTCTACTAAGCTTTTTCACGGCGGATTGCGATATCTGGAATATTGGGAAGTCCGCCTTGTCCGCGAAGCACTGATTGAGCGAGAGACTTTGCTCAAGGCGATGCCGCACATTTCTTGGCCGATGCGGTTTGTTCTGCCGTATCACATGGACATGCGGTTCGAGGGCGATACCCCAACCTCAAAAGTGCTGAGTATCGTGATGCCGTGGATGAAGGGGCGGCGTCCGTCCTGGCTTATCCGATTTGGTCTGTTCTTGTATGACAATCTGGGAGGGCGCAAAATTCTGAAGGGCACAACATCGCTCAAACTGGCAGGAATGCCAGAAGGTGCACCGTTGCAGGAACGGTTTGAAAAGGCCTACGAATACTCTGACTGCTGGATTGAAGACAGCAGGCTGGTCGTTCTCAATGCACGTGACGCCGAAGCGCGCGGGGCAAAGATCAATGTGCGCACCAAGGTCATTTCCGCAGAACAGGTTAATGGCACCTGGCAAGTCACACTTGAAGAAAACGAAAGCGGCAAACGCCGGATGGTCACGGCACGTATGTTGGTGAATGCGGGCGGTCCTTGGGTCGAGGATATTATTCGCAACACTGTTCGGATCAATTCCACCGAAGGTGTGCGGTTGGTGCGCGGAAGCCATGTCGTGACGCCCAAGCTTTATGAGCACGACAAATGCTATTTCTTTCAGGGCGAAGACGGACGGATCATTTTCACGATCCCCTACGAAACCGATTTCACGTTGATCGGGACCACCGATGCCGACCACGAAGACGTCAATCAAAAACCGGTCTGCACCCCCGAGGAACAAGATTACCTGATCAAGTTTGCATCGAAGTACCTGAAAAAGCCGGTCACAACCGACGATGTCGTCTGGACCTATTCGGGCGTGCGACCGCTTTACAATGATGGCGCGACCTCGGCGACGGCTGCGACCCGCGACTATGTGCTGAAGGTCGATAAATCGGCCGGTGCGCCGATCCTGAATGTGTTCGGTGGAAAGATTACGACCTATCGCAGGCTTGCCGAAACCGCACTGGAGAAGATTGCGCCGTTTTTCCCACAGACCGGGGAACCGTGGACGGCTGGCGTGCCCCTGCCCGGCGGTGATTTTCCGGTGGATGGTGTTGCCGCCCTGATGGAGCGGCTGAAAACGCAGTATCCCTTCCTGAATGCGCGCTGGGTTTCACGTCTGGTCAAAGCCTACGGTCTGGATGCATTTGATGTCCTTGGCGATGCAAAAACCCAAGCTGACCTTGGGCAGGATTTTGGGGCCAATCTGACCGAACGGGAAGTGAACTGGCTTATCCAAAACGAATACGCACGCAGCGCAGATGACATCATCTGGCGGCGGTCCAAGCTGGGCCTCAGGCTCACGAAGAAAGAAATCGACGTGCTGGATGGATGGGTGGCAAAATCGACTGCCAGTCTGCTGCAGCAACACGCAGTGTAATCTGCGAAAAGGAGAGAGAAATGTCACTTGTTCTAGAGGGCGTGACCAAGGTCGTGAACGGCCAGACACATATTCACCGAACCGATCTGGAACTTCAGGCCGGCACCATGAACGTGCTGCTTGGGCCAACGTCATCTGGCAAGACATCGTTGATGCGTTTGATGGCGGGTCTCGATGTGCCCAACCGTGGCAAGGTGATATGGGAAGGCAAGGACGTGACCGGCATGCGCGTTCAGGACCGGGGCGTGGCGATGGTCTATCAGCAATTCATCAATTACCCGTCAATGACGGTGTATGAAAACATTGCCAGTCCGATGCGCCTTTTGGGGCAGTCGAAAGATCAGATTGATGTGGCTGTCAAGAAAGCCGCGGACCTTATGAAACTCTCTGCATTTCTTGATCGCAAACCACTGGAGCTTTCGGGTGGCCAACAACAACGCTGCGCGCTGGCGCGTGCGCTGGTGAAAGACGCCGGTCTGGTTTTGCTGGATGAACCTTTGGCGAACCTGGACTACAAGCTGCGCGAAGAGTTGCGTGCCGAGATCCCGAAGATTTTCGAAGAAGCCGGCTCCATCTTTGTCTACGCCACAACCGAGCCCGAAGAAGCCCTGTTGCTGGGTGGCAATACGGCCACGATGTGGGAAGGCCGGATCACCCAATTTGGAAAGACGCCACTTGTGTACAGACAGCCCGTCAACGCCACGACAGCGCGAGTATTTTCTGATCCGCCGATGAATTTTCTCAAAATTCGGAAATCAGGTGACCGGATCATTTTCGGCGAAGGTCAGGCCGCAGCAGCTTCCGGTGCGCTTGCGGGGTTGGAAGACGGCAGCTATCTCGCCGGGTTCCGTCCAAACCATCTGGAGCTGAAAAAACAGAGCGCGGATGCGTTGGAATTCAGTGCAAAACTGCACGTGACCGAGATCACAGGATCCGAGACATTCATTCACCTCGATCATCAGGGCGAAAGCTGGGTCGGCTTGATCCATGGGGTAAAGGAATTGGAAATTGGCGCGCCTTTGGACATCTATCTGAACCCGGAACATGTTTACATCTTTGCAGAAGACGGCACTTCAGTCGCCCCTGCCTCATATGCAACCGCAGCCTGAGGGACCTCAAAATGGCAAAAATCACCCTCGAAAATCTGGCGCATTCCTATTTTCCAAATCCCACGAGCGAAGATGACTATGCCCTTAAAGAGCTCAACCACGACTGGATTGATGGCGAAGCCTATGCGCTGCTGGGGTCATCCGGGTGCGGTAAGTCCACTCTGTTGAACATCATTTCCGGCCTGCTGCATCCAAGCCAGGGACGTATCCTGTTTAATGACCGCGACGTGACGATGTCCCCAACCACGCAACGCAATATCGCGCAGGTTTTCCAGTTTCCGGTGGTCTATGACACCATGACGGTGCGCGACAATCTGGCATTTCCGCTGCGCAACCGTGGTGCCGATGCCGCCTATGTGCGCGACCGCGTTCAGCAAATTGCGGCAATGATCGGCATGGAGGCCACGCTTGATCGCAAGGCGCGGGGGCTGACGGCGGATGCCAAGCAAAAGATATCTCTGGGCCGTGGCATGGTGCGCGAAGATGTGAATGCGCTGCTTTTTGATGAACCGCTGACCGTCATTGACCCGCACATGAAATGGGAACTGCGCACACAACTGAAATCCCTGCATCATGAATTTGGTCACACGATGATCTACGTGACCCACGATCAGACCGAGGCGTTGACCTTTGCTGACAAGGTGGTCGTGATGTTCGACGGCCGCGTCGTGCAGATGGGAACACCTCAGCAGCTTTTCGAGCAGCCAGAGCATACCTTTGTTGGCTACTTCATCGGCTCGCCCGGCATGAATGTCCTCGAGGCCAAAGTGAACGGCGACAAGGCCGTCGTCGCAGGCACAGAGATTTCGCTGGGCAAGGGGTTTGGGACCCCGACGGGCAAGGTTGAACTTGGTGTGCGGCCGGAATTCACCTCGCTCAGCTCTGGCGACGAAGGACTGCCGGTAAAAATCAGGCGGGTAGAAGATGTCGGCCGCCACAAGATTGTGCGCGCCGATTTCCTTGGGACAGAAATCAACATCCTCGCCCCGGAAAGTGCAAATATTTCCCCCGATATGAACCGCGTTGTTTTCGATATGGCGGGCATCAACGTCTATTCCGACAGCTGGCGCGTCGCGCCAAAGGCGGCCTGATATGACCCTGCCGAACACCCTTTTGCCGCCCACAATGCTCAGAGGAATGCACCATGAATAAGACAGTCAATCAAAAGGCATGGTTTCTCATTCTGCCTGTTCTTTTGCTCGTCGCCTTTTCAGCAGTGATCCCGCTGATGACAGTCGTCAACTACTCGGTGCAGGACACATTCGGCAACAACCAGTTCTTTTGGGCAGGCCTAGACTGGTTCAAAGAGATGATATCGTCGCAACGCATGTGGGATGCATTGGGCCGTCAGATCGTCTTTTCCGCGATCATTCTGGCCATCGAAATACCGCTTGGTATCTTTGTCGCGCTGAACATGCCCAAAAAGGGTGTTTGGGCGTCGTTGTGCCTGGTGCTGATGTCTTTGCCGCTGCTCATTCCATGGAATGTGGTGGGCACGATCTGGCAGATTTTCGGACGTGTCGATATTGGCCTGCTTGGCTACACGCTTGCGGCACTGGGCATCGACTATAACTACACGCAAGACTTCTATGCCGCATGGATCACGGTCATCGTGATGGATGTCTGGCACTGGACATCGCTTGTTGCCCTGTTGGCCTATGCCGGTCTGCAATCCATTCCTGACGCCTATTATCAGGCCGCCAAAATTGATCAGGCCAGCCGTTGGAAGGTGTTCCGCTTTATCGAGTTGCCCAAAATCATGGGTGTTCTGATGATTGCGATCCTGTTGCGGTTCATGGACAGCTTCATGATCTACACCGAGCCTTTCGTGGTGACAGGTGGTGGGCCCGGCAACTCGACCACATTCTTGTCGATTGATCTGGTCAAGATGGCGCTGGGACAGTTTGATCTCGGCCCCGCTGCGGCGTTCTCGATCATGTATTATCTCGTAATCCTGCTCGTTTCTTACGTGTTCTACACAGTGATGACGAACCTCGACAAAAGGGATGGCCACTAATGTCTGATTTTACAGTATCCGCCCCAAAGTCCCGCAGCATCGGGTTCCCCAAGATCAAGGGCAACGCCATCGTCATGGGCCTTTATCTGCTGTTTTTGCTGCTACCAATTTACTGGCTGCTGACAATGAGCCTCAAGACCAACTCGGAGATCCTGAACAGCTTTACATTATGGCCACGCAACCTGACCTTTGACAATTATCTGACAATCCTGACCGATGCGTCATGGTACACAGGCTACCTCAATTCGATGGCCTATGTTGTGATGAACATGGTTATCTCTCTGCTCGTCGCCCTGCCCGCTGCTTATGCCTTTAGCCGGTACACCTTCATGGGGGACAAGCATCTGTTCTTTTGGCTGTTGACCAACCGGATGGCACCCCCTGCGGTATTCGCGCTGCCGTTCTTTCAGCTTTACAGCTCAGTTGGGTTGTTTGATACGCATATCGCCGTGGCCCTGGCACATTGTCTGTTCAACGTGCCTCTGGCGGTGTGGATCCTCGAAGGGTTCATGCGCGGTGTGCCCAAGGAAATTGACGAGACGGCGTATATCGACGGCTATTCGTTTCCCCGGTTTTTCTTGCGGATATTTACGCCGCTCGTGGCCTCGGGAATCGGTGTCACCGCGTTCTTTCTGTTTATGTTCAGCTGGGTTGAATTGCTGTTGAGCCGGACACTGACCAGCGTCGATGCCAAACCGATTGCCGCGACAATGACCCGCACTGTCGGTGCTGCAGGAATTGATTGGGGCGTATTGGCCGCGGCGGGTGTTCTGACAATCCTGCCCGGTGCCTTGGTGATCTACTTTGTCCGCAACTACATCGCCAAGGGTTTTGCCCTGGGCCGCGTGTAAGAAAAGAAAGGGAGAAAACAATATGGAATGGATGGCTTGGACTTGGCCCACCGCCGCTTTCTTCGGCATCATCGCGGCCACGCTGATCACCTTTACGATCCTGGCAATCAAGTATCCCGAAGTACCGCGCAACGGTATCCTTCGGATCGAAACGACGCGGGGTGACAGGTTGTTCATCACGCTATTGGGCTCGGCTTTTATCAATCTGGCCTGGCTCGGACTGCTCGATGCCCCCCAATGGGGTGCGCTGATTGTAAGTCTGTTTTACGCCATAGCGGTTTTCCGCTGGGTTTAATCGAAGGGGTGATCCGGTGTGCAAGAACCGGGCTGCCTATACTGTTCTCAATAAGGGAGGAACACTCATGAACTTGCGACTTAAAGGAACCACTGCGATAGGTCTTGCTGCTTGCATGCTTGCCGCACCTGCGTTCGCTGATATGGAGGCCGCCAAGGCATTCCTTGACAGCGAAATCGGGGATATGTCGACGCTGTCGCGCGCCGAACAGGAAGCTGAACTTCAGTTTTTTGTCGATGCGGCCGCACCCTATGCGGGCATGTCGATCAACGTTGTTTCAGAAACGATCGGGACCCACACGTATGAGTCCACCGTTCTGGCACCTGCATTCGAAGCCATCACCGGCATCAAGGTCACCCATGACCTGATCGGTGAAGGTGACGTTGTTGAAAAGCTGCAGACACAGATGCAGTCGGGCGAAAACATCTATGACGCCTATATCAACGACAGCGATCTAATTGGCACCCACTGGCGCTATCAGCAGGCCCGCAACCTGACCGACTGGATGGCCGGCGACGGTGCGGCTGTCACCAACCCTAACCTCGATCTGGCGGACTTTATCGGTCTGTCGTTCACAACGGGCCCGGATGGCAAAGTCTATCAATTGCCTGACCAGCAATTCGCGAACTTGTATTGGTTCCGCTATGACTGGTTCAACGACGAACAGAACAAGGCCGACTTCAAAGAAAAGTATGGCTACGATCTGGGCGTTCCGGTCAACTGGTCTGCCTATGAGGACATCGCTGAATTCTTTACCGGGCGTGACCTGTCGCGTCTTGGTGTCGAAGGCGAAGTCTTTGGCAATATGGACTACGGCAAGAAAGACCCCTCATTGGGATGGCGCTACACTGATGCGTGGCTTTCCATGGCCGGTGCCGGCGACGTAGGTGAGCCAAACGGCCTGCCGGTTGACGAATGGGGCATCCGGGTTAATGAAAAATCACAGCCCGTGGGTTCCTGTGTTGCCCGTGGTGGTGCCACAAACGGCCCGGCAGCAGTCTATGCTGTGACCAAAGCAATCGAATGGCTGGAAAAGTATTCTCCTCCAGCCGCCGCTGGTATGACATTCTCTGAAGCAGGCCCAATTCCTGCGCAGGGCAATATCGCCCAGCAGATGTTCTGGTACACCGCATTTACCGCAGCAACTGTTGAGCCCGGCTTGCCGGTGATGAACGAAGACGGCACGCCAAAGTGGCGGATGGCACCTTCGCCACACGGCGCTTACTGGACCGAAGGCACCAAGATCGGCTACCAGGATGCCGGTTCCTGGACGCTGATGAAATCGACACCAGTAGATCGTGCACAGGCGGCGTGGCTTTATGCGCAGTTCGTGACGTCCAAAACTGTCGACGTAAAGAAAAGCCATGTTGGCCTGACATTCATTCGTGAATCGACGATCCAGCATGAAAGCTTTACTGAGCGTGCGCCCCGTTTGGGTGGTCTGATCGAATTCTACCGCTCACCAGCGCGGGTTCAGTGGTCGCCAACAGGTACCAACGTTCCTGACTATCCTAAGCTGGCTCAGCTGTGGTGGCAGAACATCGGCGACGCAATGTCGGGTGCCAAGACACCACAAGAAGCACTCGACGCATTGTGCGCAGATCAGGAAAAAGTCCTGATCCGTCTGGAGCGTGCCGGTGTTCAAGGCGACATTGGTCCGGTTATGAACGACGAACAGGATCCGTCCTACTGGCTTGAGCAGCCTGGTTCGCCCAAGGCAAAACTGGAAAACGAAGACGAAGATCCGGTTACGATCTCTTATGACGAGCTGATCAAGTCCTGGCAGTAGGTCTTTCGTTTGGGGCCCGGCGACCGGCCCCAAACACATTGCATAACTGACGAAGCAAATTATCAACTGGACCTGTTCCAGTTGATAAGATCAGCGGCTGCTTTCCAAAGCGGCCGCTGTTTGCAACCAAAGAAACGGGGGATCCAAAATGACCTATGTTCTGGCCATCGACCAAGGCACGACATCAACCCGTGCGATCTTGTTTGACAGCGCGATGACTGCTGTTGCCAGTGCACAAGAACAGTTTCCGCAACATTTCCCTGACTCCGGCTGGGTTGAACATGACCCCCAAGACCTTTGGGCCACAACCACGACCACATGCCGCGGGGCGATCGAACGGGGCGGCATTTCAGCGTCACAGATCACCGCGATCGGGATCACCAATCAGCGCGAAACCGTGGTTGTCTGGGACAAGAAAACCGGCGACCCCATTCACAATGCCATCGTCTGGCAAGACCGCCGCACCGCAGAGCAATGCCGCACCCTGCGCGACGGCGGACATGAAGCGATGATCACCGCCCGGACCGGGCTTTTACTTGATCCCTATTTCTCAAGCACCAAGCTCGCGTGGATTTTGAACAACGTCGAAGGCGCGCGTGCACGCGCTGCCGATGGCGAGTTGTTGTTTGGCACAATCGACAGCTTCCTGATCTGGAAGCTAACTGGCGGTGCGGTTCACGCCACCGATGCCACAAACGCCGCGCGCACGATGCTTTATGACATTCACAAAGGTCGGTGGAGCAGCACGATCTGCAAACTGCTCGACATACCGATGCAAATGTTGCCTGAGGTGAAAGACTGCGCCGCTGATTTCGGGCACACGCAGTCAGGTTTGTTTGGCGCGGAGATACCGATCTATGGCGTCGCCGGGGACCAGCAGGCCGCGACCATCGGGCAGGCCTGCTTTGAGCCGGGCATGTTGAAATCAACCTACGGCACCGGGTGCTTTGCCCTGCTTAATACCGGCGAAACGCCTGTTGTTTCGGAAAACCGGCTGCTGACAACAATTGCATATCAGTTGGACGGAAAGCCTACCTATGCCCTCGAAGGGTCAATCTTTGTCGCCGGTGCAGTGGTGCAATGGTTGCGCGATGGCCTGCAGATCATCAAGGATGCGGCCGAAACCCAAGGACTTGCCGAACAGGCGGACCCGCATCAGAACGTCGTCCTTGTGCCCGCCTTTGTCGGGTTGGGCGCGCCCTATTGGAACCCTGATTGCCGAGGTGCTGTGTTTGGCCTGACCCGCGGGACCGGCCCCGCAGAAATGGCCAAGGCCGCCCTTGAAAGTGTCGGGTATCAGACGCGCGACCTGCTGGAAGCGATGGCGGCAGACTGGCAGGCAACAGGTGTTCAGCCAACGTTGCGGGTGGATGGGGGCATGGCAGCAAGTGACTGGGCCATGCAATTTCTGTCCGACATCATTGCAGCTCCTGTGGACCGCCCCAAGAACCAGGAAACCACCGCACTTGGGGTTGCATGGCTCGCTGGTATGCGCGCCGGTGTATACCCGGATCAACAGACCTTTGCGGCCTCCTGGACACAGGACAAACAGTTCAATCCAACAATGGACGAGACCCAACGAGAGACGAAATACGCATCTTGGAAGAGGGCCGTTCAGGCCACCTTGGGGTTTTAGGGTTGGCATGACCAAAACAACGCTGCGGCACCCTCTGACCAAAAGCGCGTTTGACGATAATATCAGGTCTGCAGGCGCAGGATATGCTCACGGCGAAACATATTGGCAGAAAAGTCTTTTGAATACCGTGCTTTGTGAGGGGTGAGGCAAATGTTTTCATTCAGTGGCCCACAAACAATCCACTTTGGACGCGGTCAAAGCCAACAGACACCCGCATTGGCGGCAGCTTTCGGGAAGGCCATCTTGTTGGTGCATGGGGCCAGTGCGGCGCGGGCACAATGGCTGATTGATGCGTGCAATGACGCTGACCTGATGACAAAAGCGGTAAGTTGTCTGCGCGAGCCATCCTTGCCGGATATTGAACTGGCGCTGGACCAGCTGAAGGGGTTTCAACCTGATGTTGTGATCGCCTTGGGTGGCGGGTCGGTGATCGACTTTGCCAAGGCTCTGACGGCGCTGATCCCCTGCTCCGGTGCCCCGCGCGACTATCTTGAGGTTGTCGGAGATGGGCGGCAATTGGAGCATCCACCAGTTCCGATGATCGCGCTGCCAACAACGGCAGGCACAGGCGCGGAAGTGACAAAAAATGCGGTCATCTCGGTGCCGGATCGTGGCCTCAAAGTCAGCCTTCGTGATCCCCGCATGGTGCCCAACATTGCGATCATTGACGCCAATCTGATGCAGGGCGCGCCAAGACACGTTACTCTTGCCTCAAGTCTGGATGCCGTTACGCAGGTGATCGAACCCTACTTGTCGGTCAAGGCAAACCCGATGACGGACGCCTTGTGCCGGGCCGCAATTCCAACCGGTCTTGGTGTACTGCGCAACCTTGTTGAAACCGATGCGCCTGACGCGTGGGACAGCATGGCTTGGGTCAGCACCTGCGGTGGCCTTGCTCTGGCGAACGCCGGGCTGGGTGCTGTGCACGGTTTTGCGGGGGTAATAGGGGGAAAAACCAATGCGCCGCATGGGGAAATCTGCGGCGCTCTTCTTCCTGCAGTTTTACAGTCACATCAGCGCAAAGCGAAAAAGGAAACGGACGTGCACACCCGTCTGCAATGGGTACTGCAGCAAATCGCGGTCCATTTTGCAAAAGACAAGAACGCAGATCCCGTACTTGAGCTACGGCGCTGGTCTCAGGACTTGGGTCTTCGCGGGCTGCAGGATATGGGTTTGGCTCTGACGGACTTCCCCGAGGTAGCCCAGGCCGCCGCCACCGCATCATCCATGAAAGGCAACCCTTTCCAGCTGTCTCAAAGGGACCTCTTGCAGATATTGAACGCTGCAATATAGACGCACCGCCCGTTTCGCCGACCAATCTTATTGGCGTTCAAGAATTGCGCGAGCTTAACCCCGGTTCCTCATTGGCTCATCGCCGCGGTTCATCACTGCCCTGACGCCAAATAATGGACCTCTGATTGATCGCGAAGGATAGCGGCGGCTTTTTCTGCGGTGAGATCACGCTGCACCTCAGCCAGCATTTCATAGCCCACCATGAATTTTCGGATGCTCGCGGATCTGAGCAAGGGCGGATAGAAATGTGCATGCAATTGCCAGTGCTCCGTATCGCTGGACATCGGCGGTGCCCCGTGCCAGCCCATCGAATATGGAAATTCCGCGCTGAAAAGATTGTCATAGCGCGTACAAAGCCGCTTCAGAATGTCAGCGAGGGCATCACGCTCATCTTCTGAAAGGTCGGTCAGTCGCACAACATGGCGCGTCGGCATTAGCAGTGTTTCAAACGGCCATGTCGCCCAGTAGGGAACAACAGCAATCCAATGCGGGTTCTGGACCACGATCCGTTCGTTCAGCCGCGCCTCTCGCTGCGCATACGACAAAAGCAGGTTGGTGCCTTGATCGGCGAGGAATTTTTTCTGGCACAGATCCTCGGTTCGAATTTCGTTCGGAATGAAATTTGATGCCCAGACCTGACCGTGGGGGTGCGGGTTGGAACAGCCCATGGCGGCCCCTTTGTTTTCGAAAATGGCAACCCATTCAAATTGCGCGCCAAGCTCTGCAGATTGCATGCTCCACACATCAACAATCTTGCAGATCGAAGGGACGGACAGCTCAGGAAGCGTCAGGTCATGACGCTCTGAAAAACAGATGACCCGCGACGTGCCTCTTACGTTTTGGGCCTGAAACAATGCGTCCGCAACAAAATCGACCAGAGGCGTATCCGTCAGCAGCGCCGGATAGTCATTAGGAAAGACATATGGGCCGGCGTAATCGGGGTTTGTCTGACCGGTCGCCCGCGTGTTGCCAGCGCAAAGATAGCAGTTGGGGTCATGCGCAGGTTTGTCTGTTGGTGTCGGGCTTTCCGCCTGTCCTTGCCAGGGCCTGTTGCCGCGATGTGGTGACACAAGAACCCAATCGCTTTTGAGAGGATTGAACCGACGGTGTGGCTGATCAGGGAGCGCGATATTCGTCATGAAAAGCTGCCTTCCATTGATAGCGTCATCGGACCTTTCAGAGTGGCATCAGATCACGCAGGCTCAGTTTGCTGCCAGTCTGCTGCCCAACAGTTCACCACTGTCGCTCAGCACCGGATAGGCGATCATGGCAAAGCTGGTGTTCACCGCCTTCAGCGCCCGCAGCAGATCCAAGTGTATACTGCTGGTTTCGATGGACTCTGACAGGCCCTCTTTCAACCGATAGAGATGCTGCTTTTCCAACCTTTGGGCGACATCGCGTACAATCTCTTTCTGCTCGACCAACATGCGGGCCAGCGACGGATCCTCGTTCATCAGAACAGAGATCGAAAGCTGAACATTGCGATAGACCGTGTCGTGAAACCCGGTCACATCTTTCCAGCCGTCGTTCGAGAACTTGAGGTTCTCCTGGCTCATTGTTTCGGCCAACATGACCATCTTGCGGGAAATCATATCCGCCGCCGATTCCAAGTTCGCCGCAATACCGGCAAGTTCAATGGCCCGCGTTCCGATCTTGTCCTCACTGTCGTTGCCACGAATGCTTGCCAGGTAAATCCGCAATTTGAGGGACCGTTGTGCGACATCCCTGTTTTCTGCCCGGATTGCCGCTGCCGCCATTTCATCAAAACTGCTATAAAGCGGCAAGACGTTGCGAAGCATGGCCTCCACCCGTCCGCCGATATGCACGAGTTCACGCAGGGCACAGGAAAACGCACGCTTGGGATGATCGAGCGCGTCGGGGTCAAGCGCTGTGCCGCGCGCAGCGGCTTCGGCTTCGGCTGAAATGTCCGGAACGATAAGCGACACCGCACGAAAAAGCGGACCGACAAACGGAAGGCAGACAAGCAGCAATGTCGCATTAAAAACCAAATGAAGGTTCAGCGCCTGCTGCGCTGGTTTCGACCCCAGATAGCCCGATAGTTCCGGAACAACCGAGAGCAGATAAAGCAAACCTGCAGCACCGCCGCCCCTTAAGATCAGATTTGCCAATACCGCCCTGCGCACCATCACACCAGACTTTAGCGTCAGCACCAGCGCGATGAAGGACCCGCCCAGATTTGCACCCAACACCATCGCAAAGGCCGCTTCGGCAGGTATGATCCCCTGTCCGGCCATGGTCACGAACAACAGCACCGCCGCGACACTGGAATGCACCAGCCAGGCAAACAATGCTGCCACCAGAAAGGCCGCTGCGGTCTCGTCAGCAAGATAGAGAATGACACTCTGGCTTTGCGCGCTTTCGATCATCGGGCGGCTGGCCGCGCGGATCAGGTCAAGCGACATGAACAAAAGTGCAAGGCCGATGGCAATACGGCCAAATTGGCGGGGGCGACGGCGCGCACTGCGCAGGAAAGTGATCACACCCCCCAACAGAAGGACAGGTGCGACCAAGGAAAGCGACGAATTGAGAAGTTTTGCCACGATAGCAGAGCCGAGGTCAGCCCCCAACAAAATAGTCAGACCGACAATGCCATTGATCGTACCGGCCGACATAAAGCCAGCAATGAGGACAGCCACGGCAGTCGAGCTTTGCAGCAGGATCGCAGCAATGCTGCCGCACCCCGCCGCCGTGAACCGGCTGGTCGTCGACAACTGCAGCCAGCGCCGCAATTGCCCGCCGAATGCGCGCTCAAATCCCGTGCGAACAAGGCGCACAGACCAGATGAGAAGCGCAGCAGCGCTCGCCAGATTGAGTAGAATGAAAAACGTGTTTTCTACCATTCGTTCCTCGCCGTATTAGGATGGCATTTCCGCAGTTCGTCCCGGCAGTGCCCAACCCGGCCACAGGCGACTTGGATTGATCGTATACCAAAAACAAAGCGATGCCACGTCAGAGCAGGCAAGTCGACAACTCCCTGACACGATTTCCAACTTCTCTGCAGCTTGCGGCAATAACGCTGCCCTTGTGCAGGTTCGGCGTATAGTTCTCCCCCCCATCGACCTCTGCCCATCCACCGGCTTCTTGCAAAATCAGAATCCCTGCGGCGTGATCCCAGGGGTTCAACTTTGCAGAGCGAAGGAAATCCGCCTGACCCGATGCCAGCATCCGGTATTCGTGACACGAACAGCGCACATCCTCAATCTGGCACACCGGTTCAAAGGCACGCATGACCCTTGTCCGATCTTGCGCTGCATAGTTGTCCAACGGCAAAAACCCTTTGGCCATGTCAAGCGACCTTTCCGGTCGCGGTGCCACCTTGCGGGGGGGCTTTCCATCGCGCATGAAATGGGCACCCTGACCGCGGATCGCATAAATCCAGTCGTCCAGCACAGGATCATACAGCAGGCCAAAGGTCGTTTCGCCATTTTCAACAACCGCGAGGATTGTTCCGAAGACGGCAAGACCCGCGGCAAAGTTCGCGGTACCGTCAATCGGATCGACAATCACGCTGGTATTTGCGGCCGCCATTGCGTCAAGAAGTTCCGGTCGGTCGGCCACCGTTTCTTCACCAACGAATACCGCCTGCGGCAAAATTTTTGCTGTCGCCGTGGCAATCGCCCGTTCTGCGGCACGATCTGCATCGGTCACAAGATCCTTGATATTTGCCTTGATCTGCACACTGTCTGGCGCGAGGTTCCGAAAATTTGGCATGATTTCGCATTGGCCGGTTTCGCGTACGACGTTGATAAGGTCATCAATCTGTCTTGAGGTGAGCGTCATGTCCGCGTGGGGCCGTCGCGCCCCGCATAGGGAAAATGCTGTGGCGTGACAACATGGCGGCCCGTTTTGTCAATCTCGTGGACAAAATAGAAATCCTGCAGCCCTTTTGGTCGGATCGGCGAGGTACCGAACGGCATGTCTGAAGTGTAGGCACTGGTCGGGCTACCAGCCACGAAACACGCCATCCCATGACTGCAACCCTGATAGGGGCGGTGCACATGGCCAGACAGGATGATTTGTGGAGTGCCGGCCCTTTGAATAATCTCAAGTAACTTGTCACACCCGGCGAGCTGCGCCACCACGTCAAAATCGTGCAGACCGGGTGGCACCGGCGGATGGTGCATGACGATAACCAGCGGCGCTGCGTCGCGCCGCGCGACCTGCTGCTCAATCAATCCAAACGCTTTGGGGTCGATTCTGCCGGTCGGTTCCCCTTCGATACACGTGTCGAGGCCGATCAGCCGCACATCCGGCAACTCGACAGTCCGGTTGGAAATGTCCCATGCGGCAAACTGTTCCGATCCGTCACGGTACTGATAATAGCCCGCCGGGCCGTCATGATTGCCCGGTACGATAAAAACCGGCAAACCGATTGACCCGAACAGATGCTCAAACTGGCGAAATGACGCCGCATCGGCGTCGTCAGTCATGTCGCCTGAGACCACTACAAAATCCAGTATTTCGCTGATCCGTCGCACATCTTGCACAAGATGCTCAAGAATGGCGTCGGCGTCGGCAGACACACCCGCCACCGGGAGTTGACTGAGATGTAGATCGCTCAGATGGGCAAATCGCATGCATGTCTCCGTCATCGGCCACAAAATATTGGACCGAGGCGTTGGTTTACTTGATCCCGGCGCGCATAAAGTTCGCGACGAACTGGCGCTGGAAGATGAGGAAGGCGATGATCAACGGTGCGGTGGTCATCAGTGTCGCCGCGTTCACAAGCGACCACTCAACACCGCTTTCCACCGTGGCGAACACACTGAGACCGACAGTCACCGGGCGCACTTCGGGCGAATTGGTGACAATGAGAGGCCACAGAAAGTTGTTCCAGTGAAAGCTGATCGAAACCAGCCCATAGGCAAGGTAAACAGGTTTGGCCAGCGGGACATAGACGTTCCACAAAACTCGCCACGCCCCTGCCCCTTCAAGCTGTGCTGCTTCGTCAAGCGACTTGGGCACGCTCATGAAGGTCTGGCGCAAGAGAAAAATACCAAAGGCCGAATTCAGATAGGGCAGCGCGATCCCGATGATCGTGTCGGTCAAACCAATCCGGGAAAGCGTCAGATAATTCTCTACAATGAGGATTTCGGGCGAAATCAGAAGCTGCACCATCACAAGGGCAAACGCAAAACCCGCCCATCGAAACCGGTAGCGTACAAAGGCATAGGCCACGAGTGTGCACAAAATGAAATTTGCGACAATGACGATGGTAATCAGGATGAATGTGTTGAGAAAATATAGCGCAAACGGGGCTGCATTCCATGCCTGCACAAAGTTCTCAAGCGTCAGGGGTGCGTTCCATTTAAAATTGGCGGAATATTTCTCTTCGTGAAAGGCTGTCCATACCGAATAGAGAAATGGAAGCCCCCAAAGACCCGCCAGTACAAAGGCCAGTGTTGTCGTAAGTATCCTATTCAATCCCTTGGTCATTGGTAATGCGTCTTTCTATCTAGGACCCAGAACTGGAAGGCCGCGAGGATACCGAGGATCGCCACCATCAGCACGGTCAGCGTTGCGCCATAGGCGAAATCGCGTTGCCGGAAGGTGACCTCGTAGATGTAGTACAACAGCAGCGCGCTTGAATTATCAGGGCCGCCCTTGGTCATAACGATGATGTGGTCAACAAGCCGGAAGGCATTGATCAGGGCATTCACAGCGACAAAGATGGTGGTGGGCCGCAGCAGCGGAAACACCACATCAATGAAAACCCGAACCGGGCCCGCGCCTTCAAGCCGCGCGGCATCCTTGAGGTTGTCAGGCACCGCCTGGAGGGCGGCAAGATAGAAGATCATGAACAGACCTGCCTCTTTCCAGATCGCCACCACCATCATCGATGCCAGTGATGTCTCGGTGCTGCCAAGAAAGTTGATTGTTGGCAGCCCAAAGAAGTTCATGATCTGCGACGCAAGGCCAATGCCCGGCGCGTAAAAGAACAGCCAGATGTTCGCCACCGCCACCAGCGGCAACATCGTGGGCATAAAGAACGACAAGCGCATAAGGCCCGTGGCGGGCAGTTTTGAATTCACCAGCAAGGCCATGCTGATAGACAGAATAATGGCAAGCGGGATGGTCCCAAGCGCGTAAAGGCCACTGTTGGTCAAGACCTGCATCAGCTTGTCATCAGCGATCAGTGCCTCGTAATTCTCGATCCCGACAAACTTTGACGGACGGCGCGAACTCGCGTTGTTCCAAAGCGAATTTATCAAGGCACGCACCGCCGGATAATGGGTAAACGCCACCAGCAGCGAACACGGCAACACCAACAGAATAATCCCGAGGCCCAAAGGCAGACGCTTGTTCATGACTGTCCATTTCTCTTCACGGGTGGGTGGTGCCTTCGCGCACGCACATCAGGGTGCGCGAAGGCTGGAAGCGTTTTGAATACGCCTTAATTGTAGTCGCCCAGAACCGAGTCGGCCCCTTCCTGCGCCTTGGCCAGCGCCTCTTGTGCGGTGCTGCCACCGGTCACAACGCTTTCGATCGCGTCCACAAGATACTGCGTGACCTTCGCACGTTGGAAAGTCGCAAATTCGCGGTAGGCAAAAGGCATCTGGTCAAGCGCCACAAGAGCTTGGGGCAATTCTGCGGAATAGGCCTTCATTTCCGGCGTTTCCCACGTGTCGGCGCGCGGTGCGACATAGCCCGTTGCAATGCTCCAGCGGGCGGCATTTGCGGGTGCGGTCATGAACTTGATAAAGTCCATTGCCGCGACGCGCTCTTCTTCCGTTGTGTCACTGAAGACATAGAAGTTGCCGCCACCAACGGGTGCGCCGGGTCCGTCACCACCGGGCAGGAAACCAACACCCCAATCGAATTCGGCGTTGTCATTGATAAAGGCTAGGTTGCCGGTCGACGTCCAGATCGACGCGGTCTGACCTTCCAGAAAGGCCTTTGGGGTATCGCCCCAGGAAATACCGCCTGGTGCCATCACACCTTCCGCAGAGAGTTGCTGAAGAAATTCAAGTGACGCGACAGCGGCTGGTGTGTTGAGCCGGGCTTCGGTCCCTGTCTCTGTCGACAGAACGTCACCTTTTGAAACAACCAACCCACCGAATAGCCATGCGCCACCAAGGCCAAGTGTCGGGATCCGTGTTCCCCACTGGGTCACGTTGCCGCTAGCATCCTTTACGACCAGCTGCTTGCCCATCTCGATCATCTCATCCCAGGTTTTGGGCGGCGTTTCAGGATCAAGGCCAGCTGCGCGGAAGGCATCCTTGTTGTAATAGAGAACCGGCGTCGAACGCTGGAACGGGATGCCATAGATTTTGCCTTCGAACGTCGCATCAGCCATGAAACCGGGATAAAAGCCATCCATCCACGCCTTGTCTTCCGGCGTATTGGCAATGTCCGAGATTGGCAGGATCACGTCCTCTTCAATAAGCGTGAACAGATCAATGGCCAAAAGAACCGCAACCTGCGGCGGTTCGCCCGCCTGCGCAGCCGTCAGTGCCTTGGTTGTTGTTTCCTCGTAGTTGCCCGCATAGACCGCTTTTACGGTGTGTTCGGGGTTTTGCGCGGCCCATTCATTGGTTAGTTCCTCGATGGTGGCAACCGCAGGTGCGTTCACACCAACCGGGAAATAGAATTCCAGATCAGCAGCCTGCACGCTGCTTGCACCGCCAGCAATCATGGCGCTCATCACCAACGGCATCGCCGAAGTCTGTCTAAAAGTCATCGTCTTCTCCTCCTTGTTTATGAAATGGGATACTCCCGATCCCAGTCGTTCAGCGCGCTATTTCGGCTGCCTTTCCGTCACTCTTCAAAAACACATGGGTCGATGCGCGGTCCCAGCCCACGGTAATTTCCTCACCTTCCTCGGGAACAGACCCACCGGGGTGCGACAGAACCATGCGCGTGCCAGCGATCGTCATCAGATGGATCAGAAAAACCTTGCCCTCGTATTCAACGCTCTGCACACGCGCCTTCACCCGGAATTCGCAATCGTCGCCGGGAAAGGTCAGGCTTTCTGGTCTGATGCCAAACTGGCAGGCTGACACGTCCTGAACCCCGGTAATCTTGAGATTGGATGGAAAGGCCACCTCGGAAGATTCCAGAATATTTGTCGGCGGCGTTCCGATAAACGTGGCCGAAAATGTGTTGGCGGGATGCTCATAAAGGTCTTTCGGTGTTCCTATCTGCGACACCTCCCCCGCGTTCATCAACACGACCCGATCGGACATCGACAATGCCTCGCTCTGATCGTGGGTCACATAGACGATGGTGATACCCAATTTTTTGTTCAGAGACCGTATTTCGCTGCGGATCTCGACCCGCAGTTTGGCGTCGAGGTTGGACAGTGGTTCATCCATCAGCACCAGTGGTCGCCCCGATACCAGCACCCTTGCCAGGGCCACGCGCTGCTGTTGCCCACCCGAAAGCTGCGCCGGCCTGCGGTCCAGGAGAGTTCTGAGCGCCATAAGCTCGGCAACCCGGTCGATCTGCTTTTTCTTCTCGTCTGCCGGAACCTTGCGGATCTTCAGGCCATAAGCGATGTTTTCCTTGATGGTCATATGCGGGAACAGCGCATAATTCTGGAAAACCATGCCAAGGTTCCGCGCGGCGGCGGCCTTGTTGGTCACGTCTTTGCCGTCAATCAAAACCTGTCCGCCGCTCACTTCGTCCAGCCCGCAGATCAACCGCAGCAGGGTGCTTTTCCCGCATCCCGACGGGCCGAGCAGCGTTAGAAAACCACCCGCCTCAATGCCAAAATCAACCTCTTTCAAGACCTCGACAGGTCCCCAGCTTTTGCGCAGTTTCTTCACTTCGATGGAGACACCATTCTCGTTCATGCCAGTAATACCTCAATATCTGCGCTTTTCAGTTGGGCAAGGCTGTGTTCATCGAGGCCCGCGCCTGTGATGATGCAATCCAACTGATCAAAATTGGCCGTGTGGACGAAACCGTTTGTTGAAACCTTTTCGTGATGTGCCACGACAATGTTTCGACGAGATGACGCAATCGCCTCTTTTTGGATCTGGCTGTATACTTCGTCACCGATTGAGATCGACCGACGGGCGATATCGATGCCAGAACAGCACAGGAAAGCGACGTCAAACGACAACGAGCGTAGTGCAGAGATCGCCAGCGAACCGGTAAAGGAATCGTTGGTGCCGCGATATGCCCCTCCGATGAGGTAAAAGCTTTTGATGTCCTGTTCCATCAACTGTGTCGCAATCCCGAGGCAGGTCGTGACATAGTGACACCCCGGTTTGCGATGGGCCTGAACCGCAATCGCCAGTGCGGTTGTCCCTGCATCCAGATACACGACCTCTTCGTCCGACAGCATGTCGATCGCCACTTCCCCGATCCGCTTTTTCTCAAGGTGTCCAACGGTCTTGCGTTCTTCGTTCGAGAGGTCAGCAATGATACTGGAATTGATCATCACGCCACCATGGGTGCGCGTGACAACCCCCTGCTGGCCCAGTTCTTTGAGATCACGCCGGATGGTCACGTCGGACACGCCGAATTCCTCGGACAGATCCTTTACCCCGACAGAGCCGCGTTCTTCGACAATACGTGCGATCTTACGGCGCCTGACGCCTGACAGATCCAGGGCCTCGCTCATTGGACAGACCCGACTGAATGTGGCCGCTTGCTGCTTTCCAAAGCACCCACTCCCCCAAATGCTCTTAAATGATCATACAAAGGTGATCATTTTTGGTCAACTGCGATTTTTTGTGATCGAATTGAGAGCGCTAGGCCCAAGAGCACTAGGCCCAGAGCATGGTCGCTTGCCAACGGCGCTGAAGCGTCCTTGGGCAATCTGCCCTGTTCCTCATCCATGAATATACCAAACGCCAATTGGGTCTTGGCACTTACCCTCAGCAGTTCCGCCGCTTCCCTGGATGGCTCATCGCGTGGCTGGCTGTTTTTGATCGTCAGGTGGGGATGGTCCTTTACGAAGCGCGAAAGCGACATGATCTGCCCAATGCTAAAGGCGACAGTGAGAGGGTTGCGGATCGGACCCCCGTCGCTTCGCCTGAGGCAGGTCATTCCAGCAATCCACGTCATCCTCAGCCACGTTGACCTTGTCGGCTTTGCGGCGGCCTCTGCGTCCTTGATCACGACGTGCTGGTTCAGTCTCAGAACCATCAGATCCGCAATGATCATCAGCAATGTCTTCTTCATCTGGTGGGGGATGGTCGGTGCATTGTTGCCCCCTTCGGTGCTTCACCTGACACTCCTGCCAACCAACCTGTGGCGGCTATGGCACCCGTCGTATTGCGGCGAAACAACGGTGTTATTGTCGCCCCGCCGACAAAAAGGTACAATTGTCCAGATGCAACAACCTGATCAACAGCCTATCATCAGACGGCTTCGGGCCGGTGACGCGGATTTGTTCGGCCCCCTGCTTGACCTGTTCGGGCAGGTGTTTGACGACATCGAAACCTATGGCAATGCCCGGCCGGGACCGGCCTATCGCATGCAGGTCCTGTCACGCGACGAGGTCGTCATGCTTGTCGCGGCAGAGGGCAGAACCGTTGTCGGTGGACTTGTGGCCTACGAGTTGCTGAAATTCGAGCGGGAACGCTCTGAATTCTATATCTATGATCTGGCGGTTGCTCCTGAATACCGCAGACGGGGCATCGCTACCCAACTCATCGAGGCCGTGAAAGCGATCGCCAGGGAGCGCGGCGGATGGATCGTCTTTGTTCAGGCAGATCAAGGTGATGACCCCGCAATTGCGCTGTACACCAAACTCGGCCACCGCGAGGATGTGCTCCACTTTGACATTTCACCCCGGTAGGGTGCCGCTCGACTTTGCTCTTCTCACCAAGGTACCAGGTTGAGCAATCATGCTCAAATGCGGCTCCAACCACCGACCTAACGCCTCGCCTCCGTTGTTGTCTGGCATATCAGACAGGGTTCACCCATCCCGCCGCGTGGTTTGATCTTGCACCACTTTTTCAAGCAAATCTTCACGAAGCAAACTGCTGCAATTCTGACCTTCGGCAAGTATATCCTCAAAGTCGTAAGCTCCCGCAGATACAGCCAGCCATTGTGCATTATCCCCTGCGTCTCTGTTCTAAGGGTTTGCTCGCAAGCCACCGAAATCGACCGCGAATTCGATGCGATTTTTGACAGGGAAGAGGGAAACAGGGGTATGTGGTGGATCGACAGTCAGCCGCATAATTATCTTACGGTGTCTCACTCAGTATCAACGGTCCCATTTATTCCTGATATCTTACACTATTATGGTCAGTCTGCCTTTCAGTCCGTCTCAGGCAGTCTTATCCAATCTTATACGGAATGTGGGGCTGGATGTGGGTCCGCGGAAGCTGAGAAAGAGCATTCGATGGGACCAATCTGTGCTCACTGGCACCAAAGCTCGAAAAACAGGCCCGGAGACAAACCAACAGCAGTGGGTGGCGCAGCTGGTCTTTATCTTAGATCAGGATCCAAAATTGGCACGGAGAAGTTCACCCTGCGCTTTGTCTCTCCAGCAACGGGCAAACGAAGAGATATGGGGTCGGGAACCTATTCGGCGATCGGATTGGCGAATGCCCGTACTGCGGCCATTCGAGCACAGCAACTCATAGCGCAACGCATCGACCCTACACGAGCAAGCAGTTAAGTTACTCAAACAACGGGCGCAGCATCATCTTGGTGGCCAGCTGATATTTGGCACTAAGCGAGACGTTCAGATTAGCGACATGATGCAAGTTTGGGCAAATTGGGTGAAATTCAAGAAAAAACCATCGATCTTAGGACGATAGATAGATTTGGTGTTTTGTTAATCCTGCTAATTTACCCTTAAAGTTTCTTACCAACTGGAAATCTTTGCCCAATGGCAAGTCGGGTAATTTGATCCGCATAGGGCAAGATGGGTGAACACGGTCTTCTGTTGTGGTTCAGGTGCCCAAACACTTCATTTCCGAAGTCAATCTTTGCCGCCCATCTGCGTCTTAAAGAATGCCAATGCGTCAGCGTTGTCCCAGTCCGCCGGTCCTGGTTTACGCCCAATTTCTTGTCCCTGAGGATTGATCAAGAGAGTTGTCGGCATCGCGAATATACCAAGTTTACGCATT
Source organism: Sulfitobacter sediminivivens (assembly GCF_042611115.2). Classification (NCBI taxonomy): domain Bacteria; kingdom Pseudomonadati; phylum Pseudomonadota; class Alphaproteobacteria; order Rhodobacterales; family Roseobacteraceae; genus Sulfitobacter; species Sulfitobacter sediminivivens. The sequence continues at coordinate 82,070 of NZ_JBHGAR020000005.1, read as the reverse complement.
GCCGATCCGGTTTCATCAATAAAAATATTGGCCTCATCAAGACCAAGCTCCTGGTAGAGTTCGCGCACATTGTCCAGGCGACCTGCATCCGTTGACAATGCAACAACCTGAAACCTGTCTCCGCCAAGTTCTTGTTGCAGACCTTGCAATTCAGGCAGTTCTTTGCGGCACGGCGGACACCAGGTGGCCCAGACGTTCAGGAGGACGTACTTTCCTTTGAAATCGTCGAGGGTGAGTGGATTTTCAGATGCATCGGTGAATACAATCGTCGGGACAGGTTTGGCTGTGGAATGGATGCCAAAAAGAAACTTTCCACCTTGGGCGGAAGATGTGCCTGCAAGCAGCGCGAAAAAGGTGGCGCAAAGACCGTATCGGCGCATCCATCCGTTCACTATCTTTCTCCTAACCGCGCAAGTATCGTGCGAACAACCGTTCCGCCTTCGGGATGTGTTCTGGCCTTTCTCGAGGGCTCGGTCCACGCAATGAAGACACCGTCGTTGCCGAGAGCCATGCGAGGAAATCCGACCGTTCTCCCAGTTGGGCTTACACCAATAATGCTGGGGTGCGTACATCCGGATTTTGCGTCAACCGCGCAGATCAACACTGTCTCACCCTGCGGGGTCTGTTCCACCCATGTGACCAATGGAGGACCACTTGCTTGCTGAAGAACATCAACCCGCCCGGAAGGAGCGCCATTGTCGATCTCCAGCGGTGCTCCAAAGCTCACACCGTCATCATCTGAAAATGCGACCTTTACCTTTGGCACATCACCCGCTGCTGTAAACCAAGCGACAACTGTCTGGCCACCATTGCTATCGATTGCAGGCCCGTTAATGGGACACCCTTCGATATGCCAGCCATCAACAGCGACAGAAGTTGGTTCCGACCATCCATCCTGGGTTTTGCGAACAATTGAGATGTCGCGGATATCACTTGATGATCGGTCCCGATAGACAGCCAGAACCGTTCCTAGATCCGTGACAACGGCAGATGTCTGACAACAGGTGCAGGTCCGTTCATCAAGCAGTGTATCATCCGCCATGACACCGTCAGCTGCGACAAAGCGTGCACGCAGTTGCATGGCATTGGCGGCATCATCCTGAGACCCATAGGTGTCATAATTGCGGCCATCCAGCCAGATTGCAGTGAATTCACTGCCCTGCCCTGGCAGCAAGGTCACAAACCCATGCTCACGCTGTGATCGGTCGTCATGCGGGATGAATGGCGTGCCCCAGGTTTTCCCTTCGTCTTCCGACAGCGCGATTTTTACATCGTATTGATACGACGCGTCACCGTTGATTTGCAGCCAATGGGCTGCGAGCGTCTCGCCTGACAATGCGATTACAGAGGGGAAGTCTGCCCAGTTTACGAAAAGGTCGTTGCCTTGCACGACAGTCTGTGGCGTCGACCAACCGGACGCATCGGCGATTGCAGTCTTTACCGCGAACCCATTTCCTTCTGGTTCAGTCCAACTCATCAGGACGCGACCGTCTCTTGTGGTCGAAAGGAATGGTTCGCGTGCACCGTCAGCCACGGGAGCAGCGAGTTCTGTTATCGACGAGATAAGCGCCTCTTCTGCGAAGGCTTTCTGAACGTCGGCGAAAAACAAACAGGTAATTGCCAAAAAGCCCTTTGCACTCAGTTTCGCCAGTCTGTTCAGCATAAGCATCACCTCACCTCGCTAGGTTATTAAACAGATCATCGCATCAAAACTACAGCCACGCAAAGGTGCCGCGACAAGCACCCGGTTTTATTTATGAAATCAACCGTTGACCTTCCAGTGCGGGAACCAGCTAGTTTTAAGATCTAGAAGAAAGAAACTGAAAAAACGAAATTTTCATTGCCCGAAATGAGCTGTGGCCATTGCAAATCCGCGATCGAAAACGCGATCAAAGAGGTGGATAGGAATGCGCAAGTGATTTTCGAAATGGCCAACCGGGTCGTCACCGTTAATAGCGATGCAATGGCTGGAACCTTGGTCCCTTCCATGAACGCGGGTGATTATGAGTCAGATGCCCTTTGACACTCAACCTATAGTCGGCACGCCTCTATTGGCTCCCAGTTGCCTGCGCCCCAGCCCTCAGAGGAAGAAATAATGGATGAAACGATACCCAATGAACGCCGGGATTTCCTGTATTTCGCCACCTCAGGTGCAGGTGCAATAGCGGTCAGCGCAGCCGTCTGGCCGCTGATAAACCAAATGAACCCCTCGGCAGACGTTTTAGCACTCTCAACCATCAGGGTGGATATATCTACTTTGAAGGTAGGTAGCCAATTGACAGTAAAATGGCGTGGTAAGCCGGTATTCATCCGATTTAGAACCCCTGAAGAAATCGAGACCGCAAAAGCAGATAACCTTGAAAATTTGCCAGACCAAATTGCAAGAAATCCAAACGTAAAGGATGACGCGCTGGCAACGGATGATAATCGGGCGGTCGCGGGACAAGAGCAGTTTCTAGTCATGATCGGCGTGTGTACGCATTTAGGCTGTGTGCCGATAGGCGACGGCGCGGGAGACTTTGGCGGATGGTTCTGCCCCTGTCATGGGTCGCACTACGATACCGCCGGGCGCATAAGAAAGGGTCCCGCCCCTGAAAACCTCCATATCCCGGAGATGCTGCTGTCTGACGATCTTGTTCTGACGATTGGCTGAACGACATCGTCCGGTCGTGGCTTATTTCCTACGTTCAACAAAGTCACAGCGAAGCCCTATAGTTCACCATTCTCCAGAGAACCGGTGTCTGTACAATCACGTTGGCAGAAACAATCTCGGTACTCCGTCTCGCAACACGCTCCACAATGCTGTTTTAGGGCAACGCCAATCGCGCCCCTTGCGCGGTGCAGGCGTACCCGCAGATTTTCTTGTGAGACACCCATATCTGCTGCGACCAATTTGCGTGGCTCCTCCAGAAAATCAACCCGCCTCAGTATCTCCGCATACTCGGGCCTGAGATCGGGGAGCAAACCGCGAAGGCAATTGCAGATCGTGTCATTCTCTTCCTGCCCGGCACGATCAGTTTCCAAGACCATTCGCTCTTGTGAATAGCGGGTATAATTGCGATTTCGGACTGTTTCTTTGCGGAAATGATCCATCAGAACAGACTTTAGAACCGTGTAAAGCCAACCAAGAGCGCTGCGTTCATCGCGCAGTCGTGTCTCGCTTTGCATCACCCGGATGCAAAAACTATGCAAGACGTCTTCTGCTGTCGCCTTGTCACCCACGCGACGCAGCAGATAGCGCTGAAAGTCGATGTAGTGCGCCTTTAAAGCGAGTTCCAAAGCAGGCGAAACCGGTCGGAAGTCATCAGGCAGGATTGGCACATTCGCCGGTATTTGGCTTGGATCAGACATTTCACGCCTCCTCTTCGGAACGTTAGTCCAAAGTGTGAACCTGGCACCACAACAATAACCTGTGAACCGTCAATTCCTTAACGAGTTGGCGGTATTGGAATGCCTGCTTGGCTTGTCATATAAAAATATGGGCTGGTCCTGTTTCGTGCTACACTGAAATTATGCGTAGCAGTCATTTGCACTCACCATTTTCAAGCTTCACGCGGTATTGCTGTTTCGTGAGAACCATATTTCTGACTGCTGCTCTAATTTTTGGAACAGCTCATTCCGATTTCGATCATCCATCAGAGATTGATAACAATGCCACTGATGTGTTGGTGTATGGCGTGACTGAGACAGCTGGCAATCAATTTGCCTTGCAAGCGTCACACCCTGTATCTTGTCCGTCACAATCCGTCTGTCACAGCCAACAGTTACTAATGTCCAAGATGGAAGCGGCCAGACGGCCCTTGCCTGGAAACTTCTGCCGTCTTTTGCCCGATTTCAGTTTTGGCAAAAGCCGCATGGTTTCGCCAGACGATCCTCCTCCGATTGCTTGACGATCCGGCGTTGGCATAACCTTTTTCAGGTTTTCCTTTCTGCACCTGTAACGGTCTCCCACTGACAACGTCCTGATATTGAACCCGCGGAAACACGCGGCCTGTCGCGGTTGAGCGACGTCAAGCTTCAAGGAGCGATCCAAATGTCAGATTCAAAAACCATCCGTATTTTTCCGATTGGGATGTCGCTTGGCATCCTGTTGGCGCTGAGCTTTGCACTCTGCGTGGTGTTCGGGCTGCTCTTTCCGGGGGCCGCGATGTATCGGGCGTGGTTACCTCTCCTGCCCGGCGTGATCTGGATCAACTGGCCGAGCGCCCTATTGGGTCTGGTCGAGAGCTTTGCCTATGGCTGGTACATCGCGGTGATCTTCGTTCCAGCATGGAACTTCTTTTCAAGGAGGACATCGGAATGAACACCATCACTTCAATTGACAGGCTCATTCCGGCAAATACGGATGCGACCACCTCATCATCCAACAAAAATCCACCCCTGCCTGATCCGGTCGCCTATGGCCGCGATCTGTGGGAACGCTCAGTGCTGTTCATGGACACGCTACGCGAACGCGCCGACAACATGATTGCGCATGAACGCGCCGGGATGCCGCCACTGCTGGATTTCAAATATGAAACGCTGCTGGATGCACGACGGTTCGGCCGCCCAGCCAATTACGCTCTGCTCAGGATCACAGATGTTGAAGGCAACTGCTGGGATGATTGTATCGATCCCACAAAGCCGCCCGTCATCGTCGTGGACCCGCGCGCCGGCCACGGTCCTGGCATTGGCGGCTTCAAGCGCGACAGCGAAGTTGGCATGGCGATGGCCGAAGGGCACCCGATCTATTTCGTCATCTTCTTTCCTGAGCCCGAGCCAGACCAAACCATTGAGGACGTTCTGTTAGCACTACGTCGTTTTGTTAAAGAGGTCTCAGTGCGACACGATGGTGCCGCCCCTGTCCTCTATGGCAATTGCCAAGCCGGTTGGGCCGTTACGCTTCTGGCGGCACATTGCGAAAGCCTCGCAGGGCCCGTGGTTCTTAACGGATCGCCCCTGTCCTATTGGGCAGGCAGAGAGGGCGTGAACCCAATGCGTGTCACTGGCGGATTGCTCGGCGGCGCGTGGCTGGCCCATTTAACCGCTGATCTGGGCGACGGACGTTTTGACGGGGCTTGGCTGGCCCAGAACTTCGAGAGTCTGAAGCCGGGAAAAGCGATCTGGGAGAAATACGCCAACCTGCTCACTCACGTGGATACCGAACGTGACCGCTTTCTCGACTTTGAGCGGTGGTGGAGCGGCTTTTACACGCTGAGCCGCCCGGAAATAATTTCGATTACACAAAACCTGTTCATCGGCAATCAACTGGAAAGTGGCGAAATGCCGATCGGAAATCATTGTGTGGCCGACTTACGCAAAATCAAAAGCCCGATGATCATTTTTGCATCTTACGGAGATAATATCACGCCTCCCGCGCAGGCCCTTGGCTGGATTCCCACAGTCTACAAGAACACCGCCGACCTCAAAGCAGCAGGTCAGCGCATCGTTTACCTGACCAACGCCCATGTCGGACATCTGGGCATCTTCGTGTCGGCCTCGGTCGCTCGCCTCGAGCACCGTGCCATTCTGGAAAGCTCGGGAAAGATCGAAAAGCTAAAACCGGGTCTTTACGAGATGATGATTGAAAATCCGTCGGGTGATCCTGATTGCCACGCACCAAATTATAAAGTCCGGTTCGAGGCTCGAGATGTGAGCGACCTCGATCATCAGGTTCCAGAACAGGCGTTTAATTCAGTACGCCGGGTTTCTGAGATAAACGAAGCGTTCTATTCCGCCTTTATCAGCCCCTTTGTGCGCCTGATCACGACGCCAGCCAGCGCCGATATTTTAAAATGGATACACCCCATGCGCACCAGTCGTCTGATGTTCTCTGAAAGGTTCAATCCTTGGATGTGGCTTGTGCGACAGACGGCAGACAGCATTGCCAGAACACGGACGCCACTTGAACCAGACAACCCGATGATGCAGCGCGAGCAGGCTGCAATTGCTGCAGTCGGAGAAGCCATCGAACGGGCGCGCATCGCGCGTGACGCGACCTACGAACGCACGTTCAGAATGCTTTATGGCAGCAAGGCGCAAAAAGACGACAACGACGCGGATATGGCGGTCTGACGTGAAAGGAAGAAGCAAATGCAATGGATCATTGAAAACTGGCTGCTCGTGCTTGTCGGCGGGGCCCTGATCGGGATGCACCTTTTTGGGCATGGCCACGGACATGGTGGCAAAAAAAGTGGCCACGATTACGCCTCACACGACGATACAAAGAAGTGTGATCGGAAGACCACAAACAGGACAGGGGAAAATACCGATGCCTGAGCAGATTATTCTGACACCATATGCCGGGTCGTCCTCGCTCAAGTTTGCTCTGTTCACCGTCTCAAGCCAATCAAAACGACTTTGGTCCGGGGCGATTGACCGGATCGGCTTGCCCGGCGCGAATTTTCAGCTGAGCGATGTCCGCAGGACTTTTATGCTTGAAGAACCCGGCCATATCGACAGTCACGATAAAGCCCTCACACGCTTGCGTAAAGCCATTGCAAGCCTGCCGGGATCGATGGTTCTGGTCGCTGTCGGACACCGAATTGGACTTGGTGCACCCGAACGCGATCGCCTCAAGGATGTCACACCTGCCCTTTCGGCCCGTCTGCGACGGCTTACCTATTTGGCACCACTACACATGCCGCCCAATCTTGCAGGGGTCGACGTTTTGCAGGCAAGCCGGCCCGATCTGCCGCAAGTGCCCTGTTGCGATACATCGTTTCACCATGATTTGCCAAGGCTGGCACGGATGGCCTTACTGGCAATGCCGGCATTGATGCGTGACCGCAGCAGGGCGCGGGAAAGGCTGCCACTTTTGGATGAGGCAAGCCTCGCGGCTTCACCACAACCTGAACATGCTTGCTGCGCGTCCCGCTCGACAGCAGCCTTTGTGGAGGCATCAAAATGAAAAACACCGTCATTGCTCCTGATCCCGTCCGGGTGCTGGACAGGATTGGCAAAAACGCCTGATCGTCGGCATCGCCAATGAACACAGTCTGGCCTGGTCGGCGGCAATCAATTGCTACGCTGCAAACGCTGATCTTGCGCTGACCAATCTCAGCGAAAAAGCACGGCCTCTCGTTGAGTCTTTTGCAAAATTGGCCGAACTGCTGATGGCCCGAGGCGGCAGCCTGAAAACGCTGAGCTTTTTGGGCGCTGAAAAAGTCGTGGATCACTACAACCTGATGGGTCCGGTCCAGGCGGCTCTTGAGACCTCCGTTCGTTTTCTGGCGCATGAACTGTGGGGGGGGCACCTTCCCGCTGCTGGACAGCGACCACACAACTGCCATCACTGGCGAAATCCTGCATGTCGATGCCGGCTTTCACGTCGAAGGCATGGTTTTTCACTGAACACCGCCCTGCGCCACATGCACAGGGTCGACGACACAAAAGGAACTTAAAATGAATGTAACCAAAGACGGATCTAATAAATCAACAGATGAAACCGAGAATTTCGATACGGTGCCGGAAGGGTTTTCGGGCACGGTCTATACCTGCCCGATGCACGCTCAGGTACGACACCCCGGCCCCGGATCCTGTCCGATTTGCGGCATGGGACTGGAGCCGGAAACCATCAGTCTGAATGACGAAGGCCCGAACCCGGAACTGGTCGATTTCACCCACCGCATGTGGGTCGGTGCCGTTCTGACAGTGCCGCTACTGGTTCTGGCAATGGGTCCGTTCATCGGCATTACATACTTTATGGACTTGTTGGGCAAACGCACCTCCCTGTGGTTTGAGCTTGCGCTTGCCACCCCTGTGATCTTTTGGTCAGGTTGGCCATTTTTTACGCGTGGATATCAGTCGTTCCGCACGATGAATCTTAACATGTTCAGCCTGATTTCGATGGGTGTGGGCGCAGCCTATGCCTTTAGTATCGTTGCGGTAATTGCACCGCAGATGTTTCCAGACGGTTTCCGGGACGAGAATGGCAACGTTGGCGTCTATTTCGAGGCAGCAGCTGTGATTGTTACTTTGGTTTTGTTGGGTCAGGTGATGGAACTGCGGGCCCGCGAAGGCACAGGCAAGGCGATCCGCGCGTTGCTGGACATGGCTGCAAAGACCGCACTGGTGATCCGACCCGGCGGCACCGAAGAAGAAATCGACCTAGATCAGGTACAGTTGGGCGATCATTTGCGCGTACGCCCCGGGGATAAAGTGCCGGTCGATGGTGTGGTTGTCGATGGCCGCTCGTCGGTGGACGAAAGCATGATCTCGGGCGAACCTGTTCCGGTCGAGAAAGTTGCAGGCGAACCCGTCACCGGCGCAACGATCAACGGCACCGGCAGTCTGGTGATTGAAGCCACCCGCATTGGTGCGGATACTATGCTGTCCCAGATCGTACAGATGGTCGCCAACGCGCAGCGCAGCCGCGCACCGATCCAGAAATACGCCGATCAGGTGGCGGGCCTCTTTGTGCCGGCGGTTATCGCCGTCGCGATCATGTCGTTCGCCGTCTGGTCGATCTGGGGGCCTGACCCGGCAATGGCCTACGGGCTGGTGTCGGCAGTCGCCGTCCTGATCATCGCCTGCCCATGTGCGCTTGGTCTGGCAACGCCGATGTCGATCATGACGGCAACGGGGACCGGAGCGCAGATGGGTGTGCTGATCAAGAACGCCGAGGCGCTCGAAAGGTTTGAAAAGATCGACACGCTGATCGTCGACAAGACCGGCACGCTGACCGAAGGCAAACCCAAGCTGGTCGCGGTGCTGCCCGAGGATGGACACGACGCGGCAGAAGTTCTGCGTCTCGCCGCCTCGTTGGAACGCGGGTCCGAACATCCCCTGGCCGAGGCCATCGTGCGCGGGGCCGAAGCGCGCGGCGTGGTTCTTGCGAAAGCAGAAGACTTTGAAGCGGTGACAGGCAAAGGCGTCAAAGGCATTGTCGATGGCAAATCCGTCGCTTTGGGCAATACAGCACTGATCAAGGAATTGGGGTTGGACAGCGGCCCATTGGTCGATACCGCAAATGCGCGGCGCGATGAAGGCGAGACGGTGATGTTCATTGTGTTGGACGGTGCCATCGCCGGGCTCGTCAGCGTGGCCGATCCGATCAAGGAAACCACGCCAGCGGCCCTCAAGTCGCTGCACGAGCTGGGCTTTCGCATCATCATGGCTACCGGCGATAATGAGCGTACGGCCCAGGCCGTTGCCAGCCGTCTTGGCATTGACGAGATCCGCGCTGACGTGTTGCCGGAAGACAAGGCCCGCATCATTCGCGAGTTGCAGGCCGAGGGCAAGAAAGTCGCCATGGCCGGTGACGGCGTTAACGACGCCCCTGCCCTTGCACAGGCCGACGTCGGCATTGCGATGGGCACTGGCGCGGATGTCGCGATCGAAAGTGCCGGATTCACGCTGGTCAAGGGCAACCTCGACGGCATTGTGCGGGCGCGCAAATTGTCCCACGCGACAATGCGCAATATTCGACAAAACCTATTCTTCGCGCTGATCTACAACGCGGCGGGCGTGCCGATTGCGGCTGGTATCCTCTATCCGTTCCTTGGCATTCTGATCGGTCCAATTTTCGCGGCCTTCGCAATGAGCGCATCGTCCCTGTCGGTGGTTCTGAACGCGCTGCGGCTACGGCGGCTCAAGTTCTAAAAAGGAGAAAAAGCCATGACACAATCTAAACGACGTACGACGATGTCGGCCGATCAGCGCAGTGCCAGCAATTGCCTGGTCGGGCCGGTCTTAGCGAAAATTGGCAGAGCGCTGATTGTGGCGCTGGCCCTCGCATTGCCTGCGGCCACCGCCCACGCGCACAGCTTTTCGCTCGCAGTTCTGGCGGGAGGAGAAGATGCGGTGACGCAGCTGAACTCTGCAGTCAAAGGCATATTACTGGCTACCAAAGAGCGGGATGGGCACGCGGACGAAACATCGGACGGGCATCTTGGTGGGCTTGATGTATTTATCGTGCCCTTGCCAACCCATGCTGCTGAGAACATTCGCGGGCTTAAGCGCATATCTCAAACTTCCATCGACATTGTGGTCCTAATCGGCCCCGAAGCGGGCGCAGATCTGGAAAAGGTTGAATTGAATCCGCAATCCATTGTTGTCCGACCCGGCACGATCAATACCAACCCATCAGAGGCCAGCGGAATGTTCGCAAAGCGGTTTGAAACTGAATACGGCACGGTCCCGGATCAGTGGGCAGCCGAAGGTTACAACGCAGCGCGGCGTATCGACTTGGCGGTACGCCCGTTGGGTGGCGTCGATGATCGCCGCGCATTGATCGCGGCACTGGCTGCGACAGAAAAATGGATTGAATGGTAAATGGAACATGAAAAACACATCCCCTCTGATCGGCTGGATGAAAACAGTTCGAAACCTGAACAAGAACCGCAAAAAATCGTTCTGGAAGTCACGATTTGGGATCAGTCTGATCATATCGTTGGGAATAGCTGCCCTGCTTCTGGGTTTTGAGCACCGCGTCCACATTTTTGCCGGGAACGGCTTTCTGGTCTTTCTGCTGTTGGGTTGCGTTGTGATGCATCTGTTCATGCATGGTGGCCACGGCAGACATGGCGGCGGTGACAAATCATGACCGACTATCCCGAATATGGCATTTGGGCCTTGCCGGATCAGATGCCGCGGAAAATGCCGCTAGCGTGGCGCCGGATAACATAGACGGGATGGGTGAGGTTTCCGTGAATTTTGGCCGGATACCGAATTAGGCGTGGGGAAATCAGAGCCTGATTTGACGCGATAGTAACATTAAAGCGCGGGCCCGCTTCTAATATAATCCAAATCCACAAGAAAGGACCATAACATGTGCCTCTCAGCGGAAGTCAGCTTTGCCGCCAGTGTTTTTCTTGTGGCAGGCGGTGCTTTTACGACCTCGAAAGCCACGCAAATCAACATGCTGTACCTGCCTGTTGCCCTTATGCCGCTCTTTGCGGCTATTCAACAATGCATGAAAAGCAATGTCTGGATGGGCGTCAATAGCGGCGATCCGTTTACAGTGTGGTGGGAGGCAAAGGGTTTCATCTTTTCACGTGGTTAATGTGGCCGATCTGGAGTCCCATTTCCGTCTAAGTTCTGGAACCGCCTGATAGCCCGCGCAAGAACCTGTTCCTGCTATTCACAGCTATCGGAATTGCATTTGGATTGCTGCTCTACGTGCCCCACGTAATTAATCCTGATTGGGTCAAGGTCAGCGTCAATCAGGATTCACTGGCTTATGAAGGCACAATGCTGCTGGATTACTTGATACCACGCTGGGTGACATATTTCATCTACCTGTTCCTTATTATCGGACCGCCGTTGAGGTCTCATTACATCCACCTGCGGTTCTTTGGCTGATACTGCCAATAATGACAGAACAGTCAGCCACCGCCAAATCCTCGGCCGCCCCAAATGGCTTATCGAACTCCAACGGACTCCCGCAGGTAGTTGGTGGCAGCATCGGGCAAACATTTGTTATCCGCATAAACTACAGGTTCACATTTTCAGGAGCGTTCAAGTGCGTTTTCAATCGTTCTGGTGACCGTCGCTGTCATATCCGGCAAATGGATGCATCTGACAGTCATGCGTTGGATATCGGGCGGTATGGCGCGGGTGCCGGCACGGCCGTCAATCGCGTAATGATGCCTGTTTTATTGCTGTTTTTGGCCTACTTCGGCGAGATTGTTATCTACGCGGCTGGATTTGGCGTCGGTCATCGCACGCTGAACCTTGGCACCATTTCCAGTGAGGGTGTTGAAACGATGCTCGATTATTTCTATTTTTCCGTTGTGAGCAATACGTCTCTTGGTCTTGGAGACATTTTTCCAAAAGATCATCTTTGCTTTCTATCAGGCGTCGAGGCACTAAACGGTTTCTTGCTGATCGCTTGGCCCGGTGCAATTCTGTTCGCGATGATGAACCGGCTTTGGCATTGGCCGCCCTGCGCTGTTCCAGAGAAAAGAGCCCCGCGAAATCGGTAACGCCCGACACCGGACAGTCGGACGCACCGATTCTTTTGGCATTGCTAATGGTCTTGAATTGGCTGCGGCGCTGTCCAGCGCGTCAGATAAACCCTCTCAAATGCGAAGACAGACCTAATCGCAATGACCGCAAAAAAGACAATGGCGGGATCTGATTGCAGCTTCATAATTGTAAAGGCAACCAGCACGGCAGCGTCAAAAAGCAGCGCCAAGCCAACGATCAGTGTATTTGCGTCAACCTCTTTTCGCATGTAGCACAAAACCCCCCAGTGCACGATCATGTCCATCACGAGGTAAAAGAAAGCCCCCAGTGAGGCGATACGCGTCAGATCGAAAAAGACTGCAAGAGTAGACGCGATAACAACTGTGTAGACCAATGTGTGGCTGCGGATCGGCCCCGACATTCCGAAATGCCGATGTGGTATCATGTTCATTTCCGTTAGCATTGCCAACATCCGCGAAACCGCGAATACGCTCGCCAGAACGCCTGACGCCGTCGCCACAGCCGCAAGAATGACGGTAAAGTAGAAACCTGCATTTCCAAGCGCGGGCGCTGCGGCCTCTGCAAGCGAATAGTCCTTTGCTGCGACGATCTGATCTATCGTCAGGCTCGAACCGACCGCAAAGGCCACTATCAGATAGACGACGACACAGATCGCGATCGAGATCATAATCGTGCGGCCGACATTGCGGTGCGGATCGGTGATCTCTCCGCCGCTATTGGTGATTGTTGTAAAACCCTTGAACGCCAGAATGGCAAGCGCGACTGACGCAACGAAGCCGATTGCATCAAATTCGGCCGATCCCTCACTTGCAGCCGCGAATTGGAACCCGCTGGACCACAAGGCCGCAATCCCGAACATAGCGATACCGCCGATCTTGAGAACAGCCATGATCAAGGACAAAAGTCCGACTGAGCGGCTTCCGGCAATATTGACCACAAAAGCAAAAAGGATGACGCCACGGCCAAAATTGGCACCAGCGGGCCACCGGCAATATCGAACGGACGCAAGACATAGGTGGCGAACGTCCGCGCGACCAGGCTTTCGGCGATCACCATCGACAGCGCCATTAACAGTGCGGCAGCCGCTGCAATAGCACCCGGCCCATAAGTTTTTTGCAGGATCATCGCGATACCACCAGACGATGGCCACGCGTTCGACATCTTGATGTAGCTGTAGGCGCTGAAACTTGTCACGATGGCCCCAGCAATAAATGCCAGCGGAAAGAGTGGTCCGGCCAGTTGCGCAATCTGACCAGTCAGCGCAAAAATTCCTGCACCGATCATCACGCCGGTGCCCATGGCAATCGCACCGCTCAGGCTGATGGAGCCTTTATTCTCAACATCATCGCTGTGCTTATATTCCATTGTTCAAGTTTTCCATTTAGTTTTTTTAGCTGGCCTTAAGACGCTCCGGGTTTAGATAGCCGGCCCGTCGCTTTGGAAGTCTCTCAAGGTTTTTTCAATTGCCTTTCGTTCCAAACCTCCACGCTGACAGCAAAGCAAAAAGGGGGGTATCCAACACGGCGATGAAGCGCGGCATTCATAGACAAAAGAGCCAGACATTGCGGTTGCGGAATTTATCGGAGCAACTGGCAATGGAAGTCACTTGATCCCATTTTCCCTTTGCAGCGCACGCACATACGCCACGATATTCAGTACATCCGCCTGTGTAATACCTTTAACAGGTGGCATGTTCCCAAATCTCCAGTGATGTGAACGCACACCGTTTTTTGCAGCCAAGACAAATGCCATGTCACCGTGATGGTTGGGTTCGTAGATCTTATGGACAAGCGGAGGTCCTGCTCCCTCCCTGCCCTGTGCATTTGTCCCGTGACATGAGGCACAAATGGCATCAAAACCGCGTTTTCCCATCTGTTCCTGTTCTGAAAAGGCAGATGGAACTGCGACCGCGACGATGGCACCTTGAGGTAAAATCGCGGAATTACCCGCCTCGGTCGGTGCGCCGCTGTCATCTGGCTGCGTAACGTACCACGCACCCGCGACCATCGCGATCAAAGCAAAGAAAATTGCTGCCCATTTCATCTTTATTACTCCTTCGTATTCTGCGTGTCGGCGACTGGACATCTGCTCAGATCGCAATGCATCTTAGACTGGTACTCATGCGCGCATGATCCTAAATGTGGGTTCTGAAACCTGAGCTACCTTTGTTGGGAAGCGATATTGTGAGAAAAATCGTGTAATCTCCTGATATCGGATCCGCGTATCTTCCAATGTCTGATAGTAGCGAAACAGCTCTTTCAAAGGTGCCGAAAAGTCTTTGTGTGCAGCCAGTACCGCAACAAGCGCCCCCAAACTGATCCGTCCCTCGATGACGAAATACCCACCCAGAGAATAAAATAGGAATGGTGTCAGTGCGGTCAGGAAATTGTTCAACGCTTTGATGAAGAATTTCAGGCGAAAAATTTGCCGTCTGACGCGCTCCAATTCTCGGAAATTTGCGCCGGTCGGCGCAAGTCGGGAGGGACCGTCAAAGTCCGCGTGCAACTGATCGGAGAGTTGCCTGCCCAACTGCCGCATTTCCTTGATTCTGACCCGCGACAGCACGTTGACGCGGCGCTGGAGCGTTGGGAGCAGGACAAGTTGGATGGGCAAGACAGTCAGTGCCGCTGCACCCAACACCGGATCCTGGATGAACATGAACAGCAGGATCGTTGCGAGCGTACCCCCTTGTAGGATCGGCAAGGTGAGTACATCAGCTGCAAAACCGCCTATGGGTTCGACCTCTTGTGCAAGGATAGGTACAATCTCACTCTGGTCCCGCGAACCGGGATCGTTGCGCCATTGCCGATAGACCAACAGCCGGAAGCGACGCAAGAACCGCTCTGCTACGTAACCCTTGAAGACGTTCAGTGCATATTTGTTGAGCCCGTTCAGCATGATCGCCAACAGGTAGAGACCAGACAGGATCATCAAAAATGCGACCTGATCAATTTCATACCCAAAAAGGTCAAAGGGAAAGCGACCGGAATCCAAGGCGTTGTTCACAATTTGCTTTGGGAGTTCCAAAGTCAGATACAGGATCGGCATGGCCATCAGGCTCAGCATGATCATCAAACCCTGTAGTTTTTTGGAATAACGCAAAACAGAGCTGAACAGTCCTGCATCCAGGCCGCGAATGGATGCACATCCCGCATTGACAGCCCTCGTTCGGCGAAAATATCTGAGCGCTCCGACAATCAGCAGATAGCTGACAACCACGCTCAATACAGCGGGCGCGAGGACGACGATAAGGTGAATGAAGGGATGAACCCAATCAGGCGCAGCTCCGTCGTATTGGTAACCGAACAAGACCGAATAATCATGTACGATCCGATGGTATTCTTCCACGAGGGACAATGCCATCGCTCTCAACCTCGGTTGCCGAATGCCGGGAGGTCATTGACGATGATCAGACCTCTCATCCCGGCCTCAAAATGACCCGGTACAAGGCAGGCAAAGTCCACTGGCCCCGGTGTATCGAAGGCCCAAAGAACCTCGCCCGACTGACCTCGCTGCAAACTTACGGAATTGGGTCCGCTGTGTTCCATATCCGGATTGTCTTGCATCCATTTGCGATGCTCAGATATTTGATGTGGGTTGCCGACGAAAAATTCATGCTCAACCAACCCGACATTTACGATTTTAAAGCGAACCGTCGTTCCTGTTTTGACGTAAAGGCCGCGAGGTTCAAAAATCATGCGGCCTGACTGCGTATCATACAGCCTCACCTCGATTGTGCGTGTTACGTCGTCTGGCCTTCCCGGACGGCCAATCTCCTGCGTATCGGCCTCAGAGTGGTGATTTGTGTCGGGGTTAACGGGCGGCGGTCCATCCGCAGCCCAAAGCGGTTGCACCAAAGTGATGGCCAAAACGATAGCGGATAGTACATACTTCATATTTGCCTCTTTCACTGCTTGGACCTGCTGCATCTTCTGACGCTTGTAATGGCCTCTGGTGTTCGTTGGGGTATCCAGCGGGAAGAAAAATACCCCGCTGGAAAGCCGTGTGTCTTGAGGGGCGAAAAGACCGCCCCACTATGTTATTTTAACGCCGTAACAGTCAGTTTTCCTTTGACGCGGTCGGCCACAAATTCGATATCCTTGCCTTCGCTCAATTGGGCCATGATCAGTTCATCGGCCCGGAACACCATGGTCATAGACGGCATGTCAAGATTGGAGAGCGGTCCGTGCACAATGGTGACTTTGCCCGCCTTGGCATCGATTTTCTTGACCTTGCCTGAGGAGTATTCAACGTCGGCCTGCGCCGCTTTCATGCCCACGGTGATCGGGCCGTGCATACCGGATTCGTAATGGCCGGGGATCAGGCAGGCGAACTCGAACGTGCCTTCATTTGCAAATGTCCAGATGACCTCACCAGATTGGCCTTCGTCGAGACGGATGGAATTTGGATCGTCATGCTCCATGTCATATTCCGCCATCATCGCCTTGTGCACGACGTTTTGCTCGACCGTGTCGATCACGAACTCATGTTCCAGTTCACCGTCATTTTTAACGTTGAAGCGGATGGTTTCGCCCGGCTTAATTTCAAATTCGGCCGGTTCAAAGATCATTTCACCGTCGTCCGTTTCGCGCATAATGACGTCCAGCGTGCGGTCAACATCCTCGGCTGTGCCAGGCTTACCGACAAGCATCATCGCGTCGTGATCCGTAGCGTGATCGTCGGCCTTGGCCTCACCATGGCCGCCGCTGTGGGCACCCGCCGCGAAGACGGGCGCTGCTAGAGCGAGAGAGAAGGCGGTTGTCAAAAGAAGGTTTTTCATTGGTTTTTCCTGTTATTCATTTTGGTGGGTTGGAACGAAGGGCCGGTTAGCCCTTCGAGGTTGGTTTTTCTGTCAGAATGGTTTTTGGACTGTTGTTAGATGCAAATTCAGGCAATTCACCTGTCCATTCATAAGCCTGCTCGCCCGGCGGGTTTTCGTACCAACCGGGATCGGAGTAATCGTCCGCGTCGATGCCGTCCCGCACCTTTACAACCGAAAACATGCCGCCCATTTCGATGGGTCCGTGCGGACCCCAGCCCGTCATCATCGGAATGGTGTTGTCAGGCAACGGCATTTCCATCACGCCCATGTCCGCCATGCCAGCCGTGCCCATCGGCATGTATTCTGGCTGGAATTCGCGGATCTGTCGGGTCAGTGGCTTCTTGTTGACGCCAATGAACGTCGGGACATCGTGGCCCATGGCATTCATCGTATGGTGCGACTTGTGGCAATGGATTGCCCAATCGCCCAGATGGTCGGCGACAAATTCATAGGCGCGCATGGCCCCCACGGGGATGTCGATGCTGACCTCAGGCCATTGCGCGGCCTCTGGAACCCAACCCCCATCCGTACAGGTGACTTTAAAATCATAGCCATGCATGTGAATTGGATGGTTTGTCATTGTCAGATTGCCAACGCGCACGCGCACCTTGTCGCCTTTGTTCACAACCAGCGGGTCGATGTCGGGAAAAATTCGGCTGTTCCAGGTCCAGAGGTTAAAGTCGGCCATGGTCATGATGCGAGGCACGTAAGTTCCCGGATCAATGTCAAACGCGTTCAGCATGATCAGGAAATCCCGATCGACCGGCATGAATGTCGGGTCCTTGGGGTGGACCACAAACATGCCCATCATCCCCATCGCCATCTGCACCATCTCATCGGCGTGGGGGTGGTACATGAAGGTGCCGGATTTGGTCAGGTCAAACTCATAGACATATGTCTTGCCGGGCGGGATGCCGGGATGGCTCAAGCCCCCAACCCCGTCCATGCCGGACGGCAAGATCAATCCATGCCAGTGAATTGTCGTATGTTCTGGAAGCTTGTTGGTGACATAGAACCGAACCCGGTCCCCTTCGACAGCCTCAATCGTGGGGCCCGTTGACTGACCGTTGTAACCCCACAGATGCGCGATCATACCGTCTGCCAGTTCACGTTCCACCGGCTCTGCGACAAGGTGGAATTCCTTCACCCCGTTGTTCATCCGGTGCGGCAAGGTCCAGCCATTCAGCGTGACGACGGGGTTATAATCAGGCCCCGAGGATGGCCTTGGCGTGATTGCCGTCGCAGCGGTGTCCATTTGAGCCGCTTCAGGCAGACCTATGTTTGAGGTCTTGCCCCAGGCTTGTGATGAGACAAGCGCCGCCCCTGCGGCACCCGCCCCGAGCAATTGACGTCTATTTAACATATCGTCTTCCTTTCAATGTCCTGCACCGCCACCAGCGGCCAATGTTGCACCTTCACCACCAGCACCCGCGCTGCCTGCGCCACCGCCATAGATCGCGGCAGTCAGGTCAGCTTGCGCCATGAAGAATTCGCGTTTGGCGTTTGCAGCCTCTAACGATGCACTGAGCTTTTCTCGTACGTCCGTCAGCAGCTCAAAGGTGTTGGTAATCATGCCGTTGTACGACAGCAGACCTTCTTCCTCGACGGTCTGGCGCAGAGGCACCAGAACGTCCCGGTAGTGCCGCGCGATCTTGTAAGACGCGTAGTATGAAGTCTCTGCACCGCGGGCCTCTGACCGTACATTCACGGCCTTTTCAGCCAATACGTTCGCTGCCTGCAGATAGGCCAACTCAGCTTTGCGCATACGCGCCTTACCGGTGTCATAGATCGGAATGGCGAATTCCAACTCCACCTGCGGAGTAGTTTCGGTTTCCGTGGCTCCGGCGTCCGCCTCACGCTCTGTCTCAAATCCAGCGATGATTTCGAGGTCCGTCACCAGACGCGTCTGATCTGTCAGTCCAAAGGCCGCAGCTTGTGCCTCAAGGCCCAGCTTGGCGACCCGCAAATCCAGACGATTGCGCAGGGCCTTGCTTTCGATGTTCGTGATCCGCCCCACAGATCGCGGCAGTGCGGGCAATGCATCGGGCACGAAATAATCCACGTCGGCACCCCAAAGTCCCATCAGCTTCGTGAGGTCCTCTTTCGCTTGATCCGCATTCAGTCGTGCTCTTGCCAATTGCCCGGCAAGCTCAGCGTTAAAGGCCTGCTCGCGCGCCTGCCCCGCTTTGTTAAGCGCGCCGGTTTCGCCAAGCTTGCGTGCCAGTTCAGAGCCGGCATCGGATGTGGCCTTGGCGCGTTTGAGGTAGCTGGCGGCCTCGAATGCAGCGACCGCTTTGATCCACGCCTGCCTCGTTTGATTGGCCAGAGTCAGCGTATCATTCACGGCGTTCAACTGCGCTGTCCGAAAGGTCACGTCTGCCAACGCCACACGTTGTTTGCGTGTCTTGGCATCCAGAATGTTGGTTGCGATCATGCCCTCAATGGCACGGTAGGCACCCAGTTCGGCGGCCCCAATGCCCAGCACACCGATGGACACGACCGGATTTTCCGGTGTCGATTGTTGCCACGCATCTGCGGCAGAAAGCCCAACGTTCGCATAGGACGCTTGCAGGCCCTTGTTGTTGAGCAGGGCAACCTGCACGGCGGTGTCCACAGAAATTGTCTTGCGATGTACCATGCCGCGCACTTCGCGGTTCACTGCCCCGTTTTCGGCCTGAGTCTGGGCAAAGACTGTCCGTTTTCCGATCGCGGCCGCGGTCTGGCTCGACACATTGGCAAAGCCAGCTTTGGGTTCTGTGTAGGCTTCGGGAATTGCAGTCGCGCAGGCACCAAGTACCAGTGGAAAGCCAAACACCAGTGAAAGTTTCGAAACAGCCATCAGTTGCCCTCCGTCTGTTCTTGATTGACCGAACGCCAGTCGCGCGGGCCGGTTGGGCCGCGATAGGTATAGCCCGCCAGAGGGTCCTGATATCTGATCGGCGATACGACCGCCGTGTCGGTAACTGCCTGTTGGGCCGTCACAATTGGCAATGGCGTAGGCGCGTCAGCACATGCGCCAAGTGCGAGGGCCGAAGCCCCTAGGAATAGAATTTTCATTTGAATAGCCTGATTTGTAGATGTCTGAGCTCACATGCCTCGTATGTGAGCAGAGAACCCGCGTTGTTGCGGGCACGCGATCAGATCAGGTCTTGGGGGGGCGCAGAAAACCACCGGGATCGTACGCGACCATTTGCGCATGCAGCACAATCTCATGAACAGGCAAAGTCTGGTCAGAAAATGCAGTAAGTGTCTCTTCGAGCGTGAATGACAGACAAATACTATCGCAGCATTGATTTGCCCCGACCTCGACGTCGGCAGTCGAAACCGACGCAGAACAATGGACATTCAATGCATCAGGTTCGCCATGATCATGAGCAGCATCACTGGTGTCAGCGATGACCACTTGATGTCCATCACCGACACCAGCCTGACCATGCAACGCCATTGGCGGGAAAAAGAGCAAAGCCATCACAAAGGCAAGGTAGATGACAGCCCTGAAAGATCCGGAAATGACATTTTTCGTCTTCATTCCGAACACTTGGGCGAGTTGAAGAGCTGTGTCAATCCATCCAGCGCTGGAAGGTTTCCAACTTTTTTGTGAGGTCGGCACAAAATTGCTCAGGTTGCTGCGCTCATTTACCAGCTTATGCCGACCGAAATGTATTGGGGACGGTACGTGCTTCGTTTCTCGAGGTGAAATGCTGTCGACACAGCTGGCCTCGGTCCGTGTGACCGCAAACATTGTTATGGGCGATTTCGCTGACAGTATGTTCAGCAAGAACGCACCTGAGATCGCGATAACCAGCTGATATGAGGTGTCTGTCCGCTCATCCTCTGGTTTGTCGCCGCCAATGTGGGCGTTCTACAATATGCAAGGTCAGGTAGACACGGGCAAGCCGTCCTCAGAATCATCTCTCGGCCTTCGAAAGGACCACCAGATCAGCCCCAGCCCACCCGCGATCATCGGCAGCGATAGCGTCTGCCCCATTGTTAGCCCGCAGGTCCCGAAATGAAGCGCATGTCCGATAGGGTTGTCTGCGGTCACAAATTGTATGTCTGGCTGCCGGAAGAACTCAACAAAGCCGCGCGTTGGGCCATACCCCACAAGGAATGTTCCGGTCACGGCACCGGGTTTTTTCAGCCAACCGCGGTGCCAGGCAAGGACCAGCAGCAAAGCGCCCAGAAAGAGACCTTCCAGCATCGCTTCGTAAATCTGGGAGGGGTGCCGTCCGCAGAAATCCCCGACGATTGAGCAAGCTTGCGCAGTCTCTCCCGGGAAAATAACGGCCCAGGGTACATCGGTGGGACGCCCCCAAAGTTCATTGTTTGTGACGTTGGCAAGACGCCCGAGCAATAGCGCTGGCGGCGTGGCCATAGCTAGAAGGTCAGCCGTGCTGAGAAGCGGCGCGCGTTGTCGGTTGCAAAACACCAAACCGGCCACGACCACGCCGGCAAAGCCGCCGTGGAACGACATCCCGCCTTGCCAGACCATGAAAGTCTCAAGTGGATTTTGCAGGTAGTATTGCGGCTGATAGAATAAGACAAAGCCCAGACGACCGCCGACAATCACGCCAAGGATGATCCACGTAAGCAGCTCTTCGATCTGGCTGGGGTTAAGCGGAGGCCCAGATCTAAGCCAAAGTGCAGGTCTTTTGACCGCCATGACACATATCCGCCAGCCAATGAGAAAGCCGACGATATATGCGAGGGCATACCAGCGCAGCGCAAAGTTGAAAGTGCCGAAATCAATCGCGAAGAGTTCCGTGCCGATATCTGGAAAGGGGATGGCGGCGCTCAGCATTACTTTTCTTCCTACATATTGGAGTGAAATTGTGAACGGCACTTGCCGCATTGGCGATGACGCAGGAAAGCTATTCAAGGTCGCAGATATCAGCCATCAGGCTGAGCGGGTCACCTTGGTTCCCGAAATCATCTAGAGCGTCCTTTCTCTGGATTGCAGCGTGTCGTTGGATTGAAGCATTTGTTCTGAACCGCGCGCGTTCCAGCCTAGGTCGCAAACCGGATCCCCTGCCGACAGCGTATGAGGCCTCAGGTAATGTCCACGCATGCCATCGGCGGCAATAAGGTCTGCACCCGGCCAATGGTAGCGACACCAGTTTTGCCGGAACGCCTCAAATAGCTCAGGATCCTCGCGGCGCGCAGCGATCGTGCGCGCGAATGTCTGCGACAGGCAATGTGTGAAATGCGTGTGCAGGTCATCACCGTCCCGAAAGACAGGGGTTTCACAGCCCGGTGCGCCGACCGGGCCGAACGGAAAGATCAGCAATCCGCGAATTGACCAACGAAGCCTGCGCGCCGGATCAAGGCTGACAATCCGGGATAACAGAGACGCCAGACCGAGCATGCGGCAATAACGGTCCCATCCTATATCGGTCACTGTCGAATGTGCTGATGCCGTCTCGATTCCATGCGACCGCAGGCTGCGTCGGCGGCAACGGTATAAGTCGCCCATTCTACCATCAGCCAACTGTCAGCATTCGGAAGAAGCGGCAAATCGGCAATCGCCCTCATCTGCACGCTCTCGCGCTTCAGCGTGTCAATGAAGCCGTCAGTATCTTCAGCCAACCAGCGCCGCTGGTCGATTTCAGTGTCCGGTTGGCCAGATGCCGATGGCACCTGCGCCTGAGGTCTCTCCAGAAGAGCCGGCGGATTACCCCCAAACCAAGCGGCATGCGCCCATCTGGTACAGATTGTTCAGTCACCAGAAACCCGCTTTCTGCGCCGAT
This sequence comes from Sulfitobacter sediminivivens, assembly GCF_042611115.2. NCBI lineage: Bacteria > Pseudomonadati > Pseudomonadota > Alphaproteobacteria > Rhodobacterales > Roseobacteraceae > Sulfitobacter > Sulfitobacter sediminivivens. The sequence continues at coordinate 59,591 of NZ_JBHGAR020000005.1, read as the reverse complement.
CCCTCACGGCAACGATGACAAGAGGCGTCAGCGTCAACGCACCCAGCCCGACGGCGGCCCACGCGGCGCGGCGCGGCTCTCCGCTGACGGCTTCATTTCCCAAATGTGCCAGAACGAAACTGGCTGGAATGATTCCCGCGAGGGTGGCAACCCCGAAGCGCCAGAAATATAAACGGCTGAGCCCGGCAGCATAGCTGACAACGTCGAATGAGATGAACGGCATCAACCGGCTGGCGAAGACCGTGAACGTCAGAACATTCTGTGATCCGAGCCAACCTGTGTCCAGCGTGCCACCCACCCACCGGGCAAGTACGTCGCGACCCAGAAACCTTGCAAGTCCGAAGGCAATCAGAGCGCCGAACTCAGCGCCAATGACAATATAAATCGTGCCCAAAGTGTGGCCGTATGCGGCACCGGCAGCCAACGCGATAGGGGCGCTTGGAATCGGCGTGGCAACGATCGCGGTGGACATCAGCACAACGATGAGGATCGGTCCCCAAGCGCCGGCGGCCTTCACCTGGTCGGATATGCTCTCGGCATTCAAGTTTCCTATAAAATCCGATAGTGGACCGACGAACAGCGCAGCAGTGAGGACCCCGAGCACACCTACGAGAACAACCTTTGTCGCAATTCCAAACGATAGGACGCGCATCATAGAACATACCTCATGGGAGATACTTTTTTTGGAACCGGCGCGCCAATTCCCCCATTGCAGTGCGGAGTATCCCGGACGATATGTGCCGCAAGCCCGAGCATTGAGGCAAGCCGGTTCAAGAGCAACCTAAAAAGCGCCACGGAGGTGTTGAAAGCGGCGACCCGAAGTCCCAGCCAAAAGGTCGTCATTGACCTGACTGAAACGCCAAAGCCGATGTAGATGCCCGTACTCAATGCGCACGTAATCGCGACAATCTTCACAGAGATTACTTCAGTCACAAACAAGTAAATCGGGACAAACAAAGTGAACAAAGCCACTCCGATGGCGCTTGGATTCAGCTTCCGGAGAATATCTTGGATCATTGTTCTATCACCTTACATATTGTACTACCTCACGTGCTCATCCGATCTGATGTCCGATCCCCCACATACATGGTGCTTCCAGTTGCTGGCGGATCAAACCATGGATGAGAAATTCCACACGTCAGGCTGCGTCTACAGCCGCACGCATCATGTCCCGCTCGCCGCCCGCGATCTTGTGCAATTGGTCATTCGATATGGCCTGCATTGATGCCACTGGATTAATGGCGCTGATTTCGGTTCCGCCGTCGATCTTACGCAATATGACGTTGCAGGGCAGCATCGCGCCCACGCTTGGTTCAATACCGATCACCTTGTAAGCCATTTCCGGGTTGCAGGCACCTAGAATACGGTAAGGCTCCATATCGGCATCGAGCTTCTTTTTCATGGTTTCCTTGACGTCGATAACGGTCAGGATGCCGAAGCCGTTTTCAGCCAGCGCATCCCGGAAGCGCATTTCCGCGTCGTCGATATCTACGTTTTTCAGGATGCGGACATAGGTTAAAGACAATTCAATCTCCCTTCAATCACTTGGGCAAGCGTTTGACAAATGTCACGCTGCCTTGAACGAGCAACACAATCAGCAGCGTTCAGGAAGCACCCATGCGATAACTTATTATGGCCTGGCCCCATCAATAATCATGAGATCGACGTCGACCTGATCGGCCGACGTCGGGACGCTCATTTATCTTTCGATACTGTCTTAGTTGTTCTCGTCATTGTCAGTTTCACCCTGCGAATTCATCATACCGGAGCGCATCTTCTGCATGCGATCCATCTTGTCTGCGGGCGCCATCATTTCTTCGGGCGTCACTGCACCGTCACCGTCTGCATCCAAATGCTGGAACCGGTCGACCATCATTTCTCGAATAGCCGCACTGTGAAGCGTCTCGAATTCAGCGATGGAAAGGCTTCCATTTCCGTCACTGTCATATTCGGTCAGCTTGGCCTGCATCACCTCGCGCATTTCCTCTGGCGTTACGTTGCCATCACCATCAGCGTCCATCATCTTCATCAAGCCGCCGCCCATCGGGCCCATGCCGTCCATCATGTTGCCATGCATGCGGTGCATCATGCCCATCATCCCGGACATGCCATCCATGTGGCCCATCATGTCGGCACCTCCGTTCTGCATCGTCCGCCCTTGGTTGGCCTTTTGCCATGGCTGGCCCTTATGGCCGTGATCGGATGCTGCAAAGGCCGTACTTCCAATTGCGGTTACTGCCAGAACACTTGCTGCGAGCATAATCTTGCGGGTCATTTTTATTTCCTCATGTTTTGTTGCGATACACTTCATATGGCAGTGTTATGTCTCCATGAAATGCCAGTGAAGCAGTCATTTGTATCACTGCGTCGCAATCCAACAGCCTGTTACAGTTCGTGACAAATCTCTTGGGAAAAGTGTCCCTATGTAGGTTAGTAAGGATACTATGACTGAGCAGCCTCATATCCTTGTGGTAGATGACCACCGAGAAATTCGCGACTCCGTCACCCGCTATCTGGAGAAGAATGGCATGCGCGCGACCGCAGCGCGCGATGCCGTCGACATGGATGCAAAACTTGCCCATGGAAAATTCGACCTGATCGTGCTGGATGTCATGATGCCCGGAGAAGACGGGCTGTCGGTCTGCCGCCGCCTGTCGGGCAAAGGTTCTACCCCCATACTGATGCTCACGGCGCTTGGCGAGGAGACGGATCGGATCGTCGGGCTCGAGATCGGCGCTGACGATTACCTCGCTAAGCCGTTCAATCCACGCGAACTGATCGCCAGGATCAAGGCCATCCTGCGCCGGGCGTCCCGGCCAGAATATCATGCGGGCACTTTGTCTGGCCGCCGCATCGCATTCGCGCATTGGATTCTGGATACTGATAGCCAGTTGCTCACACGGGAAAACGGCGAAACAGTTGGTCTGAGCGGAGCCGATTTCAAGCTGCTCATAGCTCTGCTGGAGCGCCCTCGGATCGTGCTCAACCGCGATCAATTGCTCGACCTCACGGCAGGCCGAGCATCTGCGATTTTTGACCGGACGATTGACAATCAAATCAGCAGGTTGCGCCGCAAGATCGAACCCGAACCGTCGCGGCCGCGTATTATCACAACTGTCCGCGGTGGGGGCTATTGTCTGGCGACCGATGTGAAAGAGCTGAGCTGATGCCTCGAATTTTCGACAGCCTGCGCGCGCAGCTGGTCCTTTTAATCATTGCGGCACTGGCCATAGCGCAGGCGGTCAGTCTTTGGCTGTTTGTAGACGAACGTAGCCTTGCCGTGCGGGCTGCACTCGGGTTTGAGGCTGCAGGTCGCGCCGCCAATGTGGCGCGTTTAATAGAGGAGGCACCCATCGACCTGCACCCTGCAATTCTGCGGGCTGCCAATTCTCCGCTTGTCCGGTTCGATCTGTCGGATGCGTCAGCTGTCGATCATGACACGCATGCGGACAGCGGTGAGGTTGAATCAAGGGTGCGCGGTCTGCTTGGTCAATCGGGCCACCGTGAAATCCGTGTGGAACTGCACGAGGTCGAACACGGTATAATGCCCATGCCGCATCTTACACCGGAAATTAACGAGATGCATCTGGCGATGATGCGCCGAGGACTGTCAACAATCGAGATGCAGCTCTCAATTGCCTTGAGCGATGGGCAGTGGCTGAACGTCGGTACACGGTTTGAGCGCCCGCCCCTACAATGGCCATGGGTTTCCTTCGTTAGTTTTGGCATGACTGCTGCTATCATCCTGGTGGTGGCGTGTTGGTTTTTGCTCACTCGGTTGACCGGTCCGCTTCTTCGGGTCTCACAAAGTGCCGATCGGCTTGGGCGCGGCGAAGATGTAGAAACCCTGCCGCTGATTGGCCCTGGAGAAGTACGCAGTCTAACCCGCGCGTTCAACCGGATGCAGAACAGGCTCACCCGGTTTATAGCGGACCGAACGCAGCTTATGGCAGCCTTGGGCCATGATCTGCGCTCACCTTTAACGGCACTGCGGGTGCGTGCCGAAATGGTCGAGGACGACGAGACACGTGATAGCTTGGTCACCTCCATAGAAGAAATGCAGGAGATGGTGGACACTACCCTTGCCTTTGCGCGGGGCATGGCGAGTGCAGAACGCTATGAGACTGTGGATCTGGGCGCGTATCTCGCACGCCTCCAATCGGACATGATCGACAGCTTCATGCTGAAGGAAAACGGCGCGGTTCCTGTGCGTCTGCGACCCCATTCGCTGCGACGTGCCCTGCGCAATATCATTGAGAATGCGCAGCGATATGGGAAAACAGCTAAAGTGACCTTTGGACAGGATTCCGATTATGCATTTGTTACTGTATCCGACAACGGCCCCGGCATTCCAGACGCCGAACTGGAGCAGGTATTCGAGCCGTTCTTCCGACTTGAAAAGTCCCGCTCGCGCGAAACCGGTGGTACAGGGCTTGGCCTGTCGATCGCGCGCACGATCATCCGTGCCCACGGTGGCGATGTAAGCCTGTCGAACCGCAAGACTGGCGGCCTTCAAGCAACCTTGACGCTACCGCTCGAAGTCCAATCTCAGATAGATGGAAGGAAACAAATTTGAAGTACCATTGGCTAGTCACTGCATCTAGTCTCGTCTGGTCCCTCGCAGGACCGGCACAGGCAGATAGCAACCAGGGCTTCGGCCACATGTGGGATGGCGGTTACGGCATGTTCGGCGGCCTGATGATGGTGGTTTTCTGGGGGCTGATTATTGGATTAATCGTGCTGGCGGTTCGAAGTTTTTTGGGCCGTTCTGACTCACCCGCAAGCCAAAGCGCCATGGATATTCTCAAAGAGCGTTACGCCCGAGGGGAGATCGACGACGAGGAATTTGAACGTCGGAAGGCAAAGATCGAAGGATGAGAGGGGATGGTCCATCCCGGATTTGCGGAAATGTGAATCTGCATTGCCGCACAATGCTTGACCTTCCAGCAGCGGAAGGTAGCAGGACAGTCAATGTACATTCGTCGAGCATGGTAAACGATGGTGGAAATGGGACCGGTCTGGCACATGCCGTAACATGACCTCCACAACCAGAGAGAGAAGCAGGAACGGTTCAATCTTGAAATATGATCAGGAGAGAAAGAGATGAAGCGTCGATCCTTTCTCAGAGGCGGTCTGGCGGTAGTATCGGCGCTTGCCGACGGAACCGCAGCTGCGCACCAACCGAAAACTCTGCAGGCCTAAAATCTTCCAGAAGACATGCTTCCCCAGATCGTACCGATTGGCCCTGGCCTGCTTCCTAACGAAGCTCATGTCACCCCAGACGCATTCGCGCTCTAATGGACCCAACCGGGATATCTGGCCATCCGCTACGTTGTCGGCATCGGGCGACCCGGACTGTATGAAGCTGGCGAATTCTATGTCGGTGCCAGAAAAGAATGGCCCAGTTGGACCCCCACGCCGGACATGTTGCGCCGTAAGCCTAATTTTTATGGCAGGTGGAAAGATGGTATGGCCAGGGCGGCTAAGTAAAGCACAGCCAGCACACGAGACATCGACCGCACCGGAAACTCTCCCCGATGAGCCTCCCCTCTCATTGATACTGCGTATCAACTGCCGGGCAGTGAATGAACGCGTACTTCACTGAGACTCGCGCGCGAAGTACGCGGTCGCCTTTTTTAGAATGGTGCGTTCCTCGGTCATCTAAGAACCAAAGCTAATCCTTGCCATGGGTGCGACAGCCGCCGAAAGTTTGACCGGAAAGGTGATCAGATCCTATCGCGGCGGGGGCAGATCGAATTTTCAACTTTGGGCATGCCGGTCATGATCACTATTCACCCGTCTTATATCCTGCGCCTGCATGATACACGCCGAATTACCGAAGCAACTGCGTGGTTTCAAAGGGATCTACGAGATGCAGTTCGGCTTTTCTGTGGAGAACGTCATTAATTAGCTCTTGCAAGCGATGACTTCAGATATGCTAAACCCCTGATCTTTCTCGGCATCGTCTTCAGCCTCTGCTCGAGTTAAGCGCCGTTTGGGGGCGTCAGAAAAAGCTTCAACAGCTGCCTTTGGTATTTTCCGTGGCAAGTATCTCGGGACAGACCGTGATTGTGGCCCGCCGGTGCCCTCCAACACCGACAGGCCAAGCAAGGGCTGGAAACGCTGCCCCGCTCATTTGGTCACAGCGATCTGCAATCATGCGGTAAGATGATGTTGGCGTTAACGCATCAGCCAACAAATGGAAGCGTTATGAGCACCACCCATGCGATGACAAATACTGCTGTCAAGAAGGAATGCTCTCTCTCAAGCCGTTCGCTAAGCAGGATTTCAGGCTGCGCGCTGAAAGAGAGCACATCGGGTGCTTGCCGATCGTCGGCAGCGGTCAGTGTCTTTGTCATCTGCATACCATATTCCAATCAATGCACCCGGATCACAATTCCTGGTTTCAAAAAGACCGTGCAGAAATACACTGCACGGCCAAAACTCGTTATGACACAACCGCTTCCTGACAGAGCGTTGTCAGATCGCGGCCTTAAATCAGCTAGGCTCGTCTGATGTCATCTTTTCTAGCGCGCCCGACGCTTGCCTTGGAATTAGTTAAATTTATTTTCTTTTCTCTCGCAATTGAACCTACATAGGGTGATGGGTTTACCCTCTTAAAGGGAAACAATTTTTCTAAATGATACCTATTGTTCACCAAAGCAAACAACGGGTTTGATCGGCGGCAGAGTTGCACAGGTAGACCATCTCTGCGCCTCAATTGACTAACATTCTGCCCAAATAAGAACCAATTTTACCATCATACCCAAGATTTTTTCAATGAGGGTGCTCTGATGCCAACGGCTTACGAAGACCAGTTTTATACAATCGACCCCCGGCTCTCCGCCTGCGGTCGGGACCTCCGTCACCTTTCAGAGCGTCGAGTTCATTGACAACGACGACAACGGTCTCATTCAGCCGAATGTCGGCGAAACTTATAATGGTGTTCAGATCACCAGTGTTTGGCAGGGCGATACATTGACGATCAACGTGCCCGGCGTCGGGGACGTGACGTACACCGGGGTCACATTTTATCTGGCCAGTGGCCCGGCGGTGGGCCAACCGCTTAGCCGTTTCGTGCTTTTCCGTCCAAATGGGCGCAAGGCACATCATCACTTCGGGCTGATCAATGCTGTCAATCGGCATCCGACCAATCTTGGGAAAGGCATAGTCGCGCAATGTGTTGATCTACTGCTTGCCTTGCTTGGCTTTTTCCACGTAGGCATCCGGTCAATGTGAACCTGCTGCGCCACTTCCTCAAAAGTAGGCACCTCCTGGCGGACATTGAAACGCGGGTTCAAACCTTGTTTGGCCATGCGGCGATATTCCAGCGCCCGGTCCCGCGCTTGGTTCAGCGTGACAACATCAGCGCCGCCCAACCATAGTCCGTGCGCAACTGCCCGCCCTTCCTGTTCTTTTGGCCTTTGACCACCACCCGCACGATCCAACGGCGCGCCAGATGGATAAACTACCAGATACAAGCCGCCACCATCACTGTGACGCGCAGCGCCTAGGTTCTCGACCAGTCTCTTTGTGAGCTTACCAGGTAAGGCCAATCAAAAAACACCACACCCCATACCCCTCAAGGAACGAGTAAAGGCATCACCGAAACAAACTCAAGAAAATCGATAATGGAACCTAAAGGTACAAAAATACTATAAAATTAGCGCTCAAGGCGGTCCACTCAAACCGATAACAATGGTTTAATGGCGGATCGACAGGGATTCGAACCCTGGAGACGGTCTCCCGCCTACACACTTTCCAGGCGTGCGCCTTCGACCACTCGGCCACCGATCCGTGAGCGGGGGTTTAGCGTGGGGCGGGGCCAACTTGCAAGAGGGAAATCGGCACAAGACCTGTGACTGTCATGTCAGCTGTCGAGGTGAACATAAACGCGTCGGTTCAGCCTGCCTTTTTTCTCAATCTTGCCCAACCTCAATGCCCCGATCTCGCCTGTGCGCGCCACATGCGTACCGCCGCAGGGTTGCAGATCAATGCGGTCTTGATCTTCTCCGATACGGATCAACCTGATGTCGCCTGCATCCTTTGGCGGCTGCACAGCCATCGTCTTGACCAGATGCGGTGCCTCCGCGAGGGCGGCTGCGGTGATCCAGTCTTCGCTGACGCGTGCGTCCACTGACACCAGATCATTCAGGTCGCCCTCAATCGCGTCGCGGTCCTGTGGCGCGTCCGGCATGTCAAAATCCAATCGTCCGTGGGTTGCGGAAATCTGCCCCCCCGTCACGCCAAACGGGATCACGACAGACAACAAATGCAGCGCCGTATGGACCCGCATGTGTTTGTAGCGCCGGTCCCAATCAAGCACCTGAACCACATGCGCCCCGACAGGGGGAAGGCTGACCGGCTCGGACGGGACCAGAACAATAGTATCGCCCTCCCCTTTGACGGCGGTGGCAATGACAAGGCGCTTGCCATCCCATTCGATCCATCCGGAATCGCCGGGTTGCCCACCGCCGGTTGGGTAAAAAACCGTCGCATCCAACACCAGACCGCCTTCTGCGGTATGTCCCGCAACCTGCGCCGGGGCATCGCGCAGATAGGCATCATCACGAAACAGCATCTGGGTCATGTGGCGGTCTTGCCTTTTGGTGTTTTTGTCGCTTTGAGCGGCCCTGCCCCGGTCAGCGCCTCCGGGTTGCGTATCCACAGATCACGCTGCGCAAAGGGTATCTCGATCTTTTCTGCAGCAAATCGTTCGGCGATGGCGTGATTCACGTCATTTTTGACAATCATCATCCAGTTCACATCCCTCAGCATCATCCGAACCTCAAACTCCAATGCGTCTGCACCAAAATTCATGAACACAATGTTCGGCGGCGGAGTGCTCAATACCATTGGCTGAGCTTCGGCAATTTCCCGAAGGATCCTGTCGACCCGCCGAGTGTCTGTGCCGTAAGCCACACCAACTGATACGATGACCCGTCCCACTGTGTTGCCACGGGTATAATTTGTGACGGTCCCACTGACCAAATCCGCGTTCGGCACGATCACATCCGTGCGGTCAAAGGTCTCGATCCGGGTGGACCGGACAGAAATGTCGCGCACATAGCCCATCTGGCCACCGACCTCGATCCAGTCCCCTTGTGAGATCGGGCGTTCGATCAACAAGATAATGCCAGATACGAAGTTGCTGACAATGTTCTGCAAACCAAAACCAATGCCGACCGACAATGCACCAGCGACAATGGCAAGCGATGACAGATCAATGCCCGCACCGGTGATGGCAGCCAATGCCGCAAGAAAAATACCGACATAGCCCAGACCCGAAACAATCGCATTCTGTCCGCCGATATCTATCTTGGTCTTCGGCAAGACGTTGCTGCGCAACATGCTTTGAATGAGCCGTGTCAGGACGTAGCCCACAACAAAGATTATTGCGAATTTCAGGAAATCGGTGGGCGAAATCCGGCTTTCACCAACAGCGAACCCACGGCCAACAGCCGTCCACAATTCAGAAAGGTCCGTGGGGCGCGCACCCCAAAGCAGCGCCAGAACGGGCAACGCCAGAAGCAACAAGACCATGCCAAAAACGACCGACATCAGCGCATCACGTGCCTGAATGCCCTGCCCTGTAATTGCGCCATAAACATCGGTCAAGAACCGTTGCAGCGTCATCAACAGGCCAAAAATTACAATTGACATGACATAGGGTTGCAGCATTGCCTCAGCGACACCGAGATAGCCAAAGCCGATCAGAATGGGTGTCAGACAGGACACCACGATGGCCCCGATCCCAATGCTCCGGACCACTTTTGTATGTGTTGACACACGCGCTTCCGCCCCGATTTGTTCTGGCTCAGATGGCTCCGTGTACCCCTTCAGGATGACGCCAAGCTGATACAGGGCGAAACAGATGATCAGATAGGTGATGAAGGCAATGACCGGGACTGTGCTGGGTGCCGGGTCAGACCCCTCAAGTATCTGGGTCAGGACCACATCAATGATGATCGCGACGGTGATCACACTGACATAGGACCGTGCCTTTTTGCGCGCCAATTGGCTGAGCAGCAGCAGCGCCTCATCATCAGCTTTAGAAAAAACCCGTTCAGCAACCCAGCGAAACCCCAGCATCAACCCGCCAATGATTGGCACCAGCATGAGTACCTCATTGCCACGCTGCCCCAGAATCCCTGTGACACCGATGGACAGGGCAACGCTCGACAGGCCAATCAAAGGAATGAGAATACGCAGCAGCGAAACCAGAAACCGCCAAATCCCGAAACCACGCGCGCCAAACCGCTCAAGCCGCCCCACAATCTTGGTAGCCCAGCTACGGCCGCGCACAATCAGCACCAGACCGATGACCATCGACAATACGACAATCAGGCCATTCTCACGTAATTTATCCCACCTTTCAGCGCCGTCTTTTTGATCATTCTGCGCCCATATCTCAACGGTTGCCCGCCGCAGGTCGGCCCATGCCTGCGGCCAATGCACCGGATTAAGCGGCGTCGGAGAAATCGTCAAAAGCTTGTTGGTCTGCCGGTCGCGCAGCAGCTGATCGATTTGCCGCACCAGCCCATCTGCCTCTAGAAACGACGCCTCAGCCTTCTGAACCGGGGCAAGTAACGCATTGAGCTGTGCAGTCAGGTCTTCGCGTTTGGCCGCAATGCTTGGGTCTTCTGGGACTGCATTTTCGCCTTCCGGCGGCGTTCCCAAGGCAGCTATCTGCTCACGAAGGGTCGCAATCCGGCCCGCATTTGCGTTTCGTGCGGCATCAAATTCAGCGCGGTATTCGGCGATCCTCTCGCGTATGGCTTCGAATGTCTCATCGCTCAGTGAGTCGTTCAGGATCGATTCCTCGGCACGCAGGGCCAGGACATTGTAGCGCTCAAGATCTTCGCTCAGATCATTCTGGGCAAATGTCGCCGTAACAAGCGTGACGACAAACCCAATCGCCAGCACACTTTGGATCAGCAGGTTTTTCATACGTCTTCAAACACGCCGGGGATCGAGGCTGGCGCGCGATCCAGCCAACCGGGGGTCGGCAGGCCCTTTTCACTCAGGAATTCAGGGTTGAACAATTTCGACTGATACCGTGTGCCAAAGTCACACAGGATGGTGACGATCGTATGTCCCGGCCCCATATCGCGGGCCATCCGCATGGCGCCGGCAACGTTGATGCCCGATGATGCCCCCAGACACAGCCCCTCGTGTTCCAGCAAATCAAAGACCACCGGCAGCGCCTCGGCATCGGACACATTATAGCTGAAATCCGGTTTCAATCCTTCGAGGTTCTTGGTGATGCGGACCTGCCCGATGCCTTCGGCAATTGACCCACCTTCGCTCGCAAGTTCGCCGGTCGTGTAATAGCTGTAAAGTGCTGCACCATCAGGATCAGCCAGCGCGATTTTTACCCCTTTGGGCTGCAGCGCCATTGCAACGCCCGCCAATGTCCCACCTGACCCGACGGCACAGCAAAATCCGTCGACCTTGCCGTCGGTTTGTTCCCAGATCTCTGGCCCTGTGGTTTCGATATGGGCCTGACGGTTGGCCACATTGTCAAATTGGTTGGCCCAGATCACGCCCTCGTTGGTGGTGCGTGCCAATTCTTTGGCAAGCCGTTCTGAATAGCGTACAAAATTGTTGGGGTTCCGGTAAGGGGCGGCGGGCACCTGCACCAATTCTGCGCCCGCCAACCGCAACATGTCTTTCTTTTCCTGCGATTGGGTTTCTGGGATCACGATGACCGTTTTGAACCCCATCGACGCACCAACCAGCGCAAGGCCGATGCCGGTGTTTCCGGCTGTCCCTTCAACGATCGTACCGCCGGGCTTCAGCGTGCCCTTTGCAACGGCGTCACGTATAATGAACAGAGCGGCGCGGTCCTTGACGGACTGGCCGGGGTTCATGAATTCGGCTTTGCCATATATTTCACACCCTGTTTCCTCACTGGCCTTTCTCAACCGGATCAATGGTGTGTTTCCGATGGCCTGCGCCAGATCATTCGCGACGTGCATGGATGCCCCCAAATCAAGTTGCCTTTGGTGTATCCGCAGCCCCAGTTAACCTCAAGCCTTCAACCTTAACCTCGCGCGGTTGTGGGCCAGCCAGTAAGCGGCCAAAACCAGCGGTGCATTGCCCGCGCCATAGCCGGATACCAATGCCATCAGCGCCTCGAAACTGAGGAAATGCGAACGGATGTCTTCGCCCTCACTATCGAGGCCACCTGTGCCCTGTTCCACATCCGGCAAATCGGCCAGGCCTACGAAAATATAATGAAACTCGGTTGAATTGCCCGGCGACGCATAGACCTCAGCCACCTTTTCAAGCGAACGCACATTCAGCCCGGCCTCTTCCTGCGCTTCGCGCACCACGGCCTCTTCTGGTGTTTCACCAGGGTCAATGTGGCCCGCAATCGGCTCCAACTGCCAAACCGAGGCATCGCCGCGCGCAAGCGGTCCCATGCGTATCTGTTCCACCAGCAGCACCCGGTCCCGGACCGGATCATAAGGCAACATGATCCCGGCATCCGCCCCCAAAAAAACCGCACGATCCAGTGGTTCGGTCATTTTGCCGTCAAACCGTTCGTGACGCAGCAGAATGTCATCCAAGGCAAAGAAATGCGCATAGCTGCGTCGGCGATCCATCACCTCAACCCTGCCGTGCATCGTCCTTTCCCCATGCAGCGAGCGTGCTGCATTTACCTTTGATCCTGCGCGTCTACGGATCATCGGGAACATTCCCGCCACTTCATCGCGGGTCTTAACGCCCATATACCCCATGACCTCGACCGCGGCGTGGCAAGAAAGGGCGGCCCATTTGGCCTCCCACGTGCTCAATAGCCATGGACCATCTGGCGTCCACATGCCCGGCTGCGGCACATAAACCTCGGCTTCCTGCCCATCTGACAGCTGGACCTGCACTAAATCATAGGCAAAACTGCCCTCGTAAAAGTCCAGTCGCGCGATGTCATCATCACTTAGCCCACGGACCAACAGCCCCTCAGCCCTGTCTCCGATGGAGGGTGAAATCATCGGAAACGGCCCCTCGGCCACCGAGGACACCAGAAAATCCGGCAGGTGTGCAGGCGTCACATCAAGCATTCCTGCCCCGCGTCCCATCACAATTTCCAACAAGGGCACATGCCGCAGCGTGCCATAAAAAAACAGGTTTTTCATCCGGTTAGCGCCAGCGGTTGCCGGCATATTCGGTCACAAGACCGCTGACCACTGCCCCAACGAGTAAAAATAGCCCGATCGGTACGGTTGCGATCATCAGGCCAAACTCTGCTCCGATTTGAAAGATGGCGACCATCGCCTCCATCGCGTTGTCATAGCGGTTTTTCATCGCAAGGCGCACCATCTCGTTGCAGGCCTGCACGCCGATCCCCCAAAGCATCATGACAAACACCCCAGTCAATCCGTTGTTGATTGCTGCGGTGGTGCCGCGTCCCACCCGCCGACCCATGACAATCCAGCCCGCTAAAAGGCCTATGATGATGTTCAGTGGTACGAAATAGCCAAAATCAGTGCTTTCCGGCATCAAGGGCATAATCATCCCGGACACGATGAACGCAACGATTGCCAGACATATGGCGGCCACCAAACGCGCGGCTGTGGGCATGGCAAGGCTCCTCTTACGGTCATTCGACCCTAAATGGGTCGCCTCACCGTAATCTGCGTTACATCACAATTTCCACTGTCAAATGTCGCTGCGCAAGAAGTGAGGTAAAAATTCCACATACGACGGAACCGGTCGTCAAAGCCCATTGCGGTGATCTGGTCCCATTTCGCATTGAAGGTTTCGTGCCAGCGGCGCAGCGTGATGTCATAGCTTTTGCCAAATTCGATCGACCTATCAACAACAAGACCCGCCTTTTCCACCTGTTCACGCAGCACCTTTGGGCTGGGCAGCATGCCTCCCGGAAAGATGTATTTTTGGATAAAGTCCACACCGCGTTTGTAAACATCCCAGCGCCGGTGATCGACGGTGATGATCTGTAGCGTCGCGGCCTTGCCCGGTTTCAGGCGCTCTCGGACGGTATCAAAGTACGTTGGCCAATATTTTTCCCCTACGGCTTCAAACATCTCGATGCTGGCAATGCCATCATAGGTCCCCTGTTCGTCACGGTAATCTTGCAGCTTGAAATCAACAAGGCTCGAAAGCCCTGCATTTTCAATACGTTCCCTGGCATAGTTAAACTGCTCCTGACTGATGGTCAGTCCCGTCACCCGCAACCCGCGTTCCTTGGCAGCATATTCGGCAAACCCGCCCCAACCGCAGCCGATTTCAAGCACGTGATCACCCGGCCCGACGCCCATCTGATCCACCATCGAAGCATATTTGGCGGTCTGCGCTGCTTCCAAAGATTGCTGCGCGCCATCCTCAAAAAGCGCCGAGGAATAGGTCATCGTGTCGTCAAGCCAGAGGCTATAAAAGTCGTTGCCCAGATCATAGTGATAGCTGATGTTCTTGCGTGCCTGCGTCTTGTGATTGCGTTGCAGCCAGAACCGGAACTGTTCAAACACCCGCACAAGAGCCATACCGGGAAACCCGTCATAAATGTCCTCGTTGTCCGCATGCACCAGGTCCATAAAGGCCTGCAAATCGGGTGTGGACCACCATTCATCAAGGTAGGCATCGCAAAAGCCAAGGTCGCCCTCACGGATCAGACGCGCAAACAGGTCGTTGTTATGGATCCGCAATTCGGCAACCGGCCCCGGTTTCGCGCCATCCGCGCGAAACGTACGGCCATCGGGCAGGACAAAGTCGACCCGCCCATGCTGCATGTTGCGCGCCATCGCGTAGACCCGCGTGAAATAGCGCGGCAGGTCTGCCTGTCCTTCGGTGCTGGTTAGATACACGCCCACATCCCCTTGGTGTTCATTTTCATGCGAGGCGATGCAACTTTATCGCCCCCTGCAATATTAACAAATATTAAAATCCGCGGTCCTCATAAGCGGCGAGTGCCCGCTTGCGGCCGGCGTCCAGCGTCATGATTGGGTCTGGATAGGGATCATCCGGCGACAGGTTCCAACTGCGCGGGATCGCATCAAAAAAAGCCAGAGCATCTTTGTGCGGGTCGGCGCGCCCTTCGGCAATCCAGCGGCTGACGTAATCGCGGTGCTTGTCAAATTTATCAAGCTGGGTATCGGGGTTAAAAACCCTGAAATAGGGCGACGCATCCGGCCCGGACCCTGCCACCCATTGCCAGCCCATCGCATTGCTGGCCGGATCCCAATCAATCAGACATTGTTCAAACCAGTGTTGCCCCACTTTCCAGTGGGTCATCAGATGTTTCGTCAGATAGCTTGCGACGATCATCCGCGCGCGATTGTGCATGCGGCCCGTCACGTAAAGCTCGCGCATCGCGGCGTCGACAAACCTGATCCCGGTGCGCCCCTGTTTCCAGGCAACCACATGGGCGCTGTCGGCGTCGGTTTTCCAGGGGAACGCATCCCATTCCTCGCGCCAGTTCCCATCCAGCATCCGGGGCGTATGGTGCATCAGGTGATAGGCAAATTCACGCCACACCAGTTCCTTGAGGTATTTTTCGGCACCCCGTTTGCCTTCTTGCATGGCTCTGTGGCCTGCGTGCCAGCATTGATGCGGACTGATTTCACCCAGCGAAAGGTTCTCGGACAGGGCCGAGGTGCCATCAACGCCGGGAATGTCGCGATTGTCGCCATAGCCATCCACGACGTCGGCAATGAAGTGACCCAGCCTGCCTTGGGCGGATTGTTCACCAACAAGGGCAAAGGGGCGCACAACTTCGGCCCCTCGGTTCATCGCCGCACCCATTTGCCAATCGTCCAGCGTATCACTTTCTGGCCAATCCTGCGGCGGGCGGATGTCGCGTGGCGTGGGACGTGGCGTATCCACCCCAACATTTTTTACCGCATTCCAAAACGGTGTATAGACCCGATAAAACCCGCCTGTTTTGGTTTCAACGGTCCAGGGCTCAAACATCAGATGGCCACCAAACGACCGCGCCTCGACCCCTTCGGCCTTGAACGCTTCTTTAATAGAGGTGTCGCGGGCCACCGCCTCAGGATCATAAAGCCGTGACCAATAGATCGAGGTCGCACCAGTTTGTGCCACAAGCGCGCGCAGAGCCTTCAGCGCTCTGCCCTCGCGGCGCAGGATCAGGCGGCTGCCCTTGTCGGCAAGTGTTTTGCTCAGCGCTTGCAACCCCAGCCCAAGCCGCCACTTCGGGGCTGCCTCAAGCGTTTCGACCAAACCATCGTAAATGAACACCGGGATCACCGGACGCCCGGTCTCGCACGCCGCAGTCAGCGCTGCATGATCGCTCAGCCGCAAATCCCGCCGGAACCACAAAATGATCGGTTTTGTGTCATCCATTGCCGTTGACCCCTTTTCCCTTTTACTACGATCTAGGGCAGACGTGGATCATTCAAGGCATTGGTTTCACAAAACTTCATCCAAAGCAGTCAGAAGCTGATCGACCTCGGCGCGGGTTGTATAATGGGTGAAACTGAGGCGCAAAACCCCTTTGGCCGCATCGACGCCCATCGCGCTCAGCGCGCGGCCTGCGTAAAAATCTCCACCCCCCGCCATAATTCCATGTTTCACCAGCGCTTTGGCCACGTCTGCACCAGAACGGTTGAGCGCAAGGGCAACTGTTGGCGCACGGTCCGTTGCCTCAGAGGGGCCAATCAGGCGCACTGAATTGCGTGATTTCACCCCGTCGAGCAGCGGTTGCAGCAACTCGGTCTCATGGGCGCGCATCAGATGATGGACGGCAGCGCCACGTGCCGCCGGGCCTGCATCGCCGCCGACATGATGGGCATAGGCCGCGTCAATGTAATCCGCCATCCCCGCGCAGGCGGCAATCTGCGCATGGTCGGGTCCGGCAGGCGTAAAGCGCTTGTAAAGCGAACCACCGTTAAAAACATGGCCCTGATTTGGCAAGAGTTCCCCCAGTGCGCGCCGGATGACCATCAACCCCTGATGTGGCCCATAGGTTTTATAGGCCGAAAAAAGGTAAATATCCGGCCCCAGCGCACCCACGTCGACAAAGCCATGCGGCGCATAAGAGACGCCGTCAACGCAGACAAATGCACCGGCCGCATGGGAAAGGGCGGTGATCTCTGTCACCGGATTCACCTGCCCCACGACGTTTGAGCAATGCGGAAAACACACCAGACGCACCTTTTCATCCAGCAGATTTTCAAGGTCTTCGGTGTCCAGATGCCCGGTGTCGGGGTCTATGCACCATTCCCTGATCTCAATGCCCTGCTCCGCCAACCGACGCCATGGACCAGTGTTGGCCTCGTGATCCTGATTGGTGACGACAATCGCCTCACCCGGTTCCAACATCTGGCCAAACGCCTGTGCCAGAACATAGATGTTTTGCGTGGTCGAGGGCCCAAAGCTCAGCTCATCCCCACTAACGCCCAAAATCGCCGACATGCGGGCACGTGCCTCGTCCATTTCCTGTCCCCCCATCACACTGGGTTCATAGGGCCCGTAGGGCTGGACCTTGCGTTGGGTGTAAAACCGGAACAGCCGATCAATAACCGGCTTACAGGTATAAGACCCACCAGCGTTTTCAAAAAACGCCAGGCCCTTGAGTGAAGGTTCGGCAAATGCGGGAAATTGGGCGCGCACCCATGCGGTATCTAATGTCATGCGACCAACTTAGGACAAAGGTTCAGATGCGCAAGCGCCGGGGCATTTGATTTTGACATGGCAGCCCAATTGCTCGGCAGGTTGCAACGAAGTGGTGTCAGCGGCGACAGCGTCGATCAGGTCGTCTTGAAGCGGGCCAATTTTGAACGGCCCTGACAGATGATCGCACATGCGGTACCAACCCGGATTTGCGAAGCCGCAAACTTGGTCAGGATAGCGCCGTCGCTGCCCCACTCACCTGTGTCAAAGCCTCATCACTCGGGTCTTCCTGTTCTTGAAAAAACTGCGTTGCCGCATCTTAAATAGACATACGGAAAACATCCTCGACCCTTGCAGAATCCGATGCGAGATCGTCGTTTGAGGTCGGTTTTGCACCCGTGATGTCGTTTGCCACCCAAACTGACCTGATGAAAAGTTTACCCTGACACCACTTTGGACACGACGATCCACCAAGAGTTCTGTGCGCATCGGGGTGTTTATTTTTTGTGCAAAAACGTGCTACGATCACAACATCTGGTTGCAAAGAACGACCAGACCACAAAACAGGGACTTAAATAAAATGTCAGTTAAACCTCCATTCACGGAGCTCGACATCAATACGCAAGATGGCGGCTTCTATCATGGCTACAGCCTTCCGATCGCGCTCATATCCAAGATCAGCATGGTCTTGCTGGTGCTTTGGGCGCTGGTCTTCCCGCTGAATGCGGGTGAAATGCTTTCTGCAGTGAACACATCGCTGCTCTTGAGCTTTAATACGTTCTATATCCTCGCGGTTGGAATGTTCGCGTTTTTCCTTTTTATCGTCGCGATTCTCCCATCCACCGGCAAACGGGTATTGGGCGTGCCGGGTCAAAAGCCCGAGTTCAGCAACTTCTCGTGGTTCTCGATGATGTTCGGTGCCGGTTTGGGTGTCGGTTTGATGACATTCGCTACCGCCGAACCCCTCGGCCTTTGGGGATCGAACCCCGTTCTGTTGTCCTCTGACATGGCCCCAAACAGTGAGGACGCGCTGCAATCTGCGTACCGCTACACCTTTGCGCACTACGGCTTTCATGCCTGGGCGATCTATGTGGTGACGGGCCTTAGCCTTGCCTATTACGCTTATACACGTGGCATGCCGCTGACGATTCGGTCGGCGCTGACGCCTCTGATTGGCAAATTTGCCAATGGGTTTTTTGGTCACGTGATCGACGTACTGGGTGTTGTTGCCACAATCCTTGGTGTTTCGGTGACCATCGGTTTCGGTGTGAGCCAACTGGTTGACGGCGTCTATGCAATCACCGGCGCAGGCTGGCTGATGGACACAACGGGTGACGCACCAACCGCCACCAAAACAGGTCTGATTGTGGCGCTTGCCTGTATCATGGCGCTGTCGATCTTGTCGGCGGTTTCTGGTGTGGGACGCGGGGTCAAGTGGCTTTCGAACATCAACCTGGTGTTGTCGCTGATCCTGCTTTTGACGTTTGTGATCTTTGGCTCGTTCCTTTTCGCAATGACAACTTATGCAACTGCACTGGTTGATTACATCCTCAATTTCTTCTCACTCAGCTTTTCTGCCTATAACCCGATTGATGCCGCTGACTTTGCCGCCAACGCTCCTGCTGCCGTAAGTGCACTTGGGGCCGAGGACATCGCAGCGGTCTATTCCGGGGCGACAAACCCATGGGGCAGCCTTGCAGGCTTTACCGACGGGTTGCCGGAAGCCGCAAAATCCTTGCCAGAGGCCGACATCGCCGCTGCCTATGCAGCCGGTACAGAGGGCCGTCTGTTCGGATGGCAAGCAGGCTGGACCACGTTCTATTGGGCATGGTGGATCGCGTTCTCGCCTTTTGTGGGCTTGTTCCTTGCGCGCATCTCCAAAGGTCGTTCGGTACGTGAATTCGTGCTCGGCGCGGTCATTGCACCGGCGCTGGTGTGTTTCGCATGGATGACAATCCTGGGCGGCACTGCGATTGATCTGTCCTTGAACAGCGAAGAAGCCAAGGCCGCCATCGTTGGCGCATCGAACTCGGCGAAACTCTTTGTGACGCTGGAACAGATGATCTCGGGTGGATTGCTTCAGGCACTGATCATCATGTGCGTGGTGCTGATCATGACGTTCCTTGTGACTTCGGCTGACTCTGGCATCCTGGTGATGAACACCATCATGTCCGGTGGCGCAGAAGAAACGGGCGTCAAACACCGCATCATCTGGGGTGTGATCCTGACGCTGGTGATCGGGACATTGTTGCTGGCTGGCGGTGGTGGTCTTTCGGCCCTGCAGAACGCCATGATCATCGGTGCCCTGCCCTTTACCATCGTGATGGTGGGGATGGTCATCTCACTGATCAAGGCGATGTATAACGACGGTCGTCGTGACCGTGCGGGTCAAGCTGAAGGTTTAGCAAGCGCACAACCTGCTGAGTAAGCGTTACCCCAACAAAAGAAGGCGGCGTCCGGGCAATCGGGTGCCGCTTTTTATTTGAGGGTTGAAGGTCCTGAACTATGCAACCCAATACCCGCCTGACATTGAAAGGCCGCCGTTACTCCGCCGCCTGCGCGCAGAAACAGGACGCGCCCACCCGGCGGTCTGCACGGCTTTCTGCCAGCGCCAGACGCTGCGCAATCAGCCGGCCTTCGAGAGTATCCTTGCCGCCCTTAGCCATCAGACAGTCGTTCAATCCGCGCAGGCTCCACACATTGTCGGGGTGGGTTTGCGCACGGCTCAACGTGCCGCCCAAACCCAGATCTTCGCGGTAGACCGCTTCGGCCTCATCAACCCGCCCCTGTTCAAGCAGCAACGCACCCAAGGCATGACGGGTGGGCTGCATCCAGCCCCACGGCTCGTCATAGGGCAGCGCATCCTCAAGCGCCACAGCATCGCGCAGACGGGCGAACGCCACATCAAAGTTTTGCTTTCGATACTCGATTTCGCCATCCAGCATCGCCTCAGCCACCGCAAGCTGGTCAAGACACAGCACATTGTGCATGCGCCGCGCCTCTGGCATGCGGTCGCGGGCAGCCAGAAACAGTTGCTTTTCGGTCTCGGCCTCATCCACATTGCCGCGCGCGGCATGTGCTACGCCTTTTGCATAATGCAGCGTCGCGGTGAGGTTGGCATAAAGCTCACCGTCCTCGGGCATCGGCTCATCAATGATCTGTTTCCATCGGCCAAACCGGATCAGCACATGAACCCAGATCGCCATATAGCTTTCAAAGAAGTCTGCGAACGGGGGCGACGGAACACGCAGCAATTCTTCCGGCGTCACCTCGACAAGCTCCCGTGCGGCCTTCCAGGCTGGCTCGAACTGACCAAGGAACATCGCTCCGTAAACGGCGAAATGATAGTTGTGGATGCGATACCCGGTATAAAGTGTATAGACACCCCGGCGCTCCAACGCCTTCCTGTCGACCGTTATCGCCTCCCAATTCCAATGAAAGACATCGCGGTAGTGCCCACACTGAATGTCGATATGCGATGCCATGTGAATAAGGTGCCCGGCGTCCGGCACCAAAACCCGCAGGGCATCGCCAGCCTTGAGCGCTTTTTCCGGAAACGGCGACATTTCCATCAGATGCACATAAAGATGCAGAATGCCCGGATGAACCATTGCCTCTGGCATGTCGTTCAGCGCCTTTTCCAAGACCGCCTGCGCCTCAAGTGTGCCTGCATTTTTCGCAGGATTGCCGGTGGTTTGATCCCACATTTTCCAAGGCGTCCGGTTCATGAGCGCTTCGGCAAATATCGCCCTCAGATCAAGGTCTTCGGGATAGGCCTCGTGAACATCCCGCATCTTCGCTGCAAAATCGTCGTTCCAGCCGCGCATGACCTCTATTTTCTCCGGCTCCCGCTTTGGAAAGCGGGCTGGCAATGCGTGGATCAACGCGCGTTCCCATGCGCTGACCGTATCGACCAAAGCCACGGCAGCCTGCGTGGCGTCAAAGGCTGCTGCCAGCGACTCCTGGCGCATCGCCGCATCGCGGCGTTCCCACGGCATGTTGTAATTTGGACCAATGGCATAGGCGACACCCCAATGCGCCATGGCACAGCCGGGATCGGCGCTGATCGCATTCTGAAAACAAGTGACCGCTTCGTCGTGAAAGTAGGCATAGCACCACACCAGCCCCCGATTGAACCAAAGCTGCGCTTCGGGCGAATGTGTTGTCACCTTTCGCCCATAAACGTCGACATCATAATATTCCATTGGATTTCCCCCCGCTCTTGGCGAACAAAGTAGCCCAAGTCGCGCAAATTGTCATGACGCGGAAATGGATGTTCGCTCGCAGGTCAGGATTGGTCTTCTGGCGTTTTCTCAGGCAATCGCCGGGATCGCCATTCGATCCAACACGGCCCTTCTATTGGACACCCTCAAGCGGCCAGATAAAGGGAATGAGGGTCGACGCCAAAAGCCCCACGCTCAGGCTCAGCGGGATGCCGACCCGCATGAAATCGGTAAAGCGATAGCCGCCCGGACCATAGATCATGGTGTTGGTTTGGTATCCGATGGGCGTCGCGAAACTAGCAGACGCCGCAACCATTACCGCAACGATCAAGGGTCGCGCATCTATTCCAAGTGCTTCGGCAAGACTGATCGCCAACGGGGTGATGACCACAGCCACCGAGTTGTTGGAAACCATCTCGGTCAGGATCGAGGTCAGAAGATAAAGCGACCAGATGATCAGAAATGGCGGCATCGACTGCAAGTATGGCACCGCTGCATTGACCACCAGTCCCACGGCACCAGAGGATTCGAGCCCAACCCCAACGGCGAGCATCGAAAAGATAAGCACCAGAAGGCGGCCGTCGACGAATGAAAATGCCTCGTCTGCGTCGATGCAGCGGGTGAGAAACACGAAGGCGACTGCAATCACTGCCAGAAACAGGATCGGTGCCACCGCGAAAGCGGCCAACGCAACGATGCCAATCAATGCTGCGGTGGCCAGTGGCGCATGGCTGCGTCGATAGGCACGGACCAGTGGTTGGTTGATGTTCACCAGACCGGCATCATCAGCGAGGCGGTTTATGTCCTCCGGTGCCCCCTCAAGAAGCACCGTATCCCCGACCTGGAGAACGAACTGGTCAAGCTGACCGCTGATATTCCGGTTCCGCCGATGCACTGCCAGCGGATACACACCGTATCGGCGGCGCAACTGCGATTGGCCAATTGACCTGCCCACCAGCGTGGCCCCCGGCGTGATCAGCACCTCGACAGTTGTGCTCCTGCGCGAACTCAGCGTGTCGACCAGTCGCACTTTGGGGTCCGCCTGCAGACCCAGCAATTCTGCCATAGGGGTGCGCAACACCACACGGTCGCCGGCATGAAGCGTGACCCCCTTCAGATCGCGGCGCAACGAGACGTCGCCTCGCAGCACGTCGACCAGCCTCACTCCTTCGCGCTGAAACGCCTCAATCTCGGTGACATTTGCGCCGATCAGCGTGCTGTCATCGGGGATCGCGACCTCGGTAAAGAACTTTTTCTTCTCATGGTCAGACAATAGTGTTGCCATGCTTTCGCGGTCAGGCAACAGCCGTGGTGCGACAAACCGCAGATAGATCATGCCCCAACCGACAAGAAACACCGCCAGCGGTGTAACCTCGAAAATCGAGAAAGGCTGAAGACCGTGCGCGCGCGCCACGCCGTCAACCAGCAGGTTGGTCGAGGTGCCTATCAGCGTCAGAGTACCCCCAAGGATGGACGCGTAAGAAAGCGGGATCAACAGCTTGCTGGCGGAAACCTTGAGCTTGCGGGCAAGCTGCACAAAGACCGGGATCAGCACCAGCACGACCGGCGTGTTGTTCATGAATGCCGACGCCACCACGGTAAAAGCCAGCAACATGGCAATAGCAATCCCCGGACTGGTGATGGCGCGGGCCTCGACCAGCCGGGTAAACAATTCCAGGGTACCCGTGCGCACCAGCCCTCCGGCAATGATAAACATCGCCCCGATGGTCCAGGGCGCAGGGTTGGAAAGCGCGGTCAACGCATCTTCATACGAAAGTACGTTGAAAATCAACATCGAGGCCACGCCTGCGATCGCCACAACCTCTGTTGGCCAGCGTTCTGAAACAAAGAGTGCGAACATGAGGCAAAGGATCGCAAGTGCCACCACAGCATCGGAGAGGCCAAAGAAAGACAGGTCAATCATTGCTACAGCCCCCAATTTTTATCTAATGGCCGATCCATAATTTTCATTTGATCGCCGCACCATACGGGATAGCTGCACTGCACAGACGATATTTCAAGCCCGGCTTCCTAAAATATCGAGCTGATGATCTGGGTCGTCCCTTGGGAAGCATCTCCGGCAGATCAGATGTTCAGCCCATGGCTTTTGCAATCGCCTCGGCATGCCCCTTGATGGCATCCATATCACCCATCGTGCCGGCGGGTCGCATCCGTTGCCCATCGTGCCTGGGCAGGATGTGAAAATGGAGGTGAAACACCTCTTGGCCGCCTGCGGCCTCGTTGAACTGTTGCAAGGTGATCCCATCCGCGCCGAACGCGGTCATACAGGCATTGGCGACCTTGTTCACCGTCGCCATACAGGCCGCCAATTGTGCCGGAGTCGCATCCAGCATATTGCGGCAAGGCGTTTTGGGGATCACCAGACAATGGCCATCGCTGCGCGGCATGATGTCCATGAAGCAATAGGTATCATCATTCTCATAGACCTTGAAACTGGGGATTTCCCCCCGCAAAATCTTGGCAAAGATGTTGTCATTGTCATAGGTGCTCATGAGGGCCTCCACTGTTGTGTCGTGGTCGTCTTACGAGGTTCAAGGCATCATGGCAATTTGCGACACGCGGCGCGCAGCAAAGCGGTTGAATAGAATCGGTGCGCCGGGATCAATTGTTTTACGCCAAATCCCAGCTTGCCCGATTTGGACGCCATCACGGCCGATCCAAAAAGCAGCCGGGTGCCCCCATCTGCAAGCGGTTCAACGGCCAGATACGACCGCGTGCTACCCCTGAGGTCGCAGAGCAGAATTTGATCTGTTGTACGTGCCTCTACCGTCCAGGCGGCAAAACGATCCGCGCCACCTGATGCCAACGCCGCAACGTCTCGGTCATGGATCCGGCGGCGCAGCGCCACGGTCAGGACCGCCCGTTCAAGACCAAATAGCCATGTGGTGTAGAACGCCGAAATGAATGCAGGCAACGTCACATCGTCGTGCAACCTTGTCTCAAAACAATCGGTGTAATGCCCCGCCTGCCCCACATAGCGTTGCAAAAGCGCATCTTGCGGCACAGTGCAGGGCGCTACATCAGGCATTTACATCAACAACCACGCGGCCTTTGACCTGGCCTTTCAGGATGTCAGCGCCCAGTTTGGGCAGGTCGCTTAATGTGGCGGGCTGTACCATCGCCTCAAGCTTGTCCATCGGCAGATCCTTTGCAATTCTGGCCCAGGCGCGGACCCGGTTTTCATAGGGCTGCAAAACACTGTCGATGCCAAGCAGGTTCACACCGCGCAGCAGGAACGGGATCACTGTCGCAGGCAACCCTGCACCACCAGCCAGCCCCACAGCAGCAACAGAGGCACCGTATTGCATCTGCCCCAAGACCCGCGCCAGCATCGCACCGCCCACGGCATCAACACAACCACCCCATGTTTCCCCTTCAAGCGGGCGCTTCACGGTTTCGGCCAGGTCCTCGCGTGGCACGATCTGGGTGGCCCCCAGTGAGGTCAGATAATCGGCTGTCTCGGGCCGCCCCGTCACCCCTGCCACCTCGTGGCCCAGATTGGCCAAAATCGCGGTGGCAACAGACCCCACACCGCCTGCAGCACCGCAGACCAGCACCGGACCGCTTTTGATCCCGTGATCCTCCAGCGCCATCACCGCCAGCATTGCGGTAAAACCTGCCGTGCCAACAGCCATCGCCTGACGGGTATCAAGGCCGTCTGGCAGGGGAACCAACCAATCGGCTTTGACCCGCGCCTTTTGGCTGTATCCACCCCAATGGGCCTCACCGACGCGCCACCCGGTCAGCACAACCTTGTCACCCGGTTTATAGCGATCATCATCAGACGCCTCGACGGTGCCCGCAAAATCAATGCCCGGCACATGCGGATAATTGCGCACCAGACCGCCGCCCGGCCCAATGCACAGCCCATCCTTGTAGTTCACAGTCGAATATTCAACCGCAATGGTCACGTCTCCATGCGGCAATTGATCCATGCTGATCTCTGTTACGCCCGCATGTGTCTTGCCCTCATCGTCCTTGTTCACCACCAAAGCCTTGAACATATCATCTCCTTTTTGCGGTTTCGCCCCGCTTCATTGTTCCAAAAATACACAAATCTGAAGTCGCAAGGTGCGTCAGAGCCAGAATTTGTCCCGCACAACCGCGTCCCGAACACCGCCGGGTGTATGCACCTCAAGTTTTGTGCCGGCATCCCAATGGGTCATCCGCACCATCCCGATCGCCACATTCACATCAAAGTCCGGGGACCACGCCGCCGAACTGACCTGACCCACAGGCTTGCCATCTGCCAAAACCGGCCAGGCCCGATCACAACCCGGCACTTTGCCACCTGCGATTTCAATCGGCCTGATCTGCTGGTTCGGCCCTTCCTTGGCCACGCGCAACAGCGCATCGCGGCCAATACAGCCAATCGCCGTCTGGGTGTCACAAAACCGACCCAAGCCGCATTCGTGCGGGGTATTGTCGTCCGTCATGTCATTGCCATAGCTCAGCAATCCGGCCTCGATCCGTTCGATCAGATTGGGACACCCGGCGCGCACATCCAGATCCTTGCCCGCCTCAAACAGCGCATGCCAAAGCGGCATGCCAATATCGCTGCCCTCAACATAGATCTCAAATCCGCCTTGCTTTGAGTAGCCAGACCGCGCCACAACCATCAAGCGGCCCTGAAAGTCAAACATGCCAAAACGAAAGAATTTAATGTCGCGTACCGCATCGCCAAACACCCGTGCCATCAGGTCATCGGCTTTGGGACCCTGCACGCCCAAGGGGCTGACATCGGGCTCATCGACCATCACATCCAGCCGATAGCCGTTGGCAATGCCTTTGACCCAGAGCATCAGATCGCTGTCTGCAATGGATATCCACCACCGATCCTCAGCGAGCTTTACCGCGACCGGATCATTCAGCATTCCGCCTGTTTCATCGACAATCGGCACATAAAAACACCGCCCCGGCAACATGCCACGCAGATCACGAGGGGTCAGCATCTGCATCAGCTTGGCCGCATCCGGACCGCGCAGCTCGACCTGACGCTCACAGGCGACATCCCACACCTGAACGGCATTCTTGAGGTGATGATAGTCAAATTCAACACTCTCGAACACCGTGGGCAACAACATGTGGTTATAGGTTGTATAGGCTTTGATGCCTGCCGCCTCAACGCCATCGGAGAAAGGTGTCCGGCGCAGGCGGCGGGACGGGGAAATGAGCGCCATTACATATCCTCTGGCATAAAAACGAGGTCAGTGACCGGGGCATCACGCCCGGTTGCCGTCAGCATGGCGTGGACCTGGCCGCGGTGGTGGGTCTGGTGGTTGAAAAATTGCATGATACACATCGCAAGCGGCAGCGAATAATCCTGTTTCATCGCGCCTGAATACCAGGACAGATCGCCGTGCAGGTGCACTGCTTTGACCCGCTCTGCCCAGAGCCTGATCAAACCATCTGTGCGAAAACGCTCAGCGCTCCAGGTGCCGATGGTTGGAAACATCTTGTGGCCATCAGCAGGTTCGCATTGAGGGGCGGCCGCTGTGGGATCAAATCGATTGAGCCACAGCATGTCCCCCCACAGCAAGTGGTTGATCGTGCCCATTATCGACCCAAAGAACGCCCCGCGGTCCAACATCAGTTCTTCCTCAGGCATCAGTTTAAGAATGCCCATCAACTGATTGTTTTGCCAGGTATTGTACCGCGCCATCGTACGAATATAGGCCGGCTCGATCATGGATTGGGGCCTTTCCAGTCAATCGGGCAAATCTCTGCCGACAATCCGTCAAACGCCCAGACGCGGCCATAATCGCGCACCCGGCTTTTGAGGCCCTTGGCGGCGATGATATCGGGGCCCATCCAGTATTTGGAATTGCTGACCATCACCGGATGATCGGGGCTTTTGCCTGCAATCATCTCAATCTCACCTTGAATTTTGCGGCCAATCGCGATGGAACGCTTGTTGCCTTCTCGGGTGATCTCAACCGGGGCGCGTTCGGCACCAATAATCTCTGATACCAGCATGGTGAAAAGGCCGGTCGTGCCACCTGCCGCACCGCTGAATATCTGCAGGATACCGTTGTAGGCTTTACCACTGGCGCGCTCATCGACATATGCCGCGACCTTCCAGTTGCCCTCGCCCATGCGGCCGGGAATATCGACCAGCAGGCCGACGTTCAGCCCGCTCAGGTCCTCCCCTTCGTAATGGCCCTCATCAATCGCAATGGCCATCCAGGCATGACAATGCCCCTCGGTCGGGGGATGCGCACCGAGCGACACCACGCAGGGGCAAAATACAGTGCACGAGCAGTTCAGGAAAAGCTCGCCCTTGATCGCCCATTCTGTCGGGGCCGATTGGCGCCGCTTCGGGTTCGGCATGCGCTGGTCGATGCGCTGTGAAATTGGCAGCCGATCCGCGTCGGGTCTTTTCTTTGGTGGCATCTTATCCTCCTGAAATAAGGGGCCAGCCCGCTACGACGCACGCGCCGAGGATCAGGATCACACCCATTGGTTTTGTTACATGATGGCCAATCTGCGGCAGTTTTTCCACCACCATAAAGAGCGTGGCCAAACCCATCCAGGCAAGGTTCATCACCCCGCCCGCAAATCCCAGCGCCATAAAACCCCAGCAGCACAAAGCGCAATAGATGCCAAGGCCGAGGCCCATGCGCAAGCCGCCCGCAAATCCTGTGCGCCAGTTTCCGATGAAATACATCATCGGGGAATGGCAAACGCCGTGGCAAATCTCTTTGGTGCGGGTGAATTGAAAGAAGCCGACCGCCAGCAACAATGTCGCAGCAGTCCACCGCGAACGCGCGATGCCCAGCATGTCAATCACCCCAGCAAACAGCAGTGCCAATTGTACCGCGGCGATCAGGGCCGCAAAGCACAGCCAGATTGAGAAATACCCAAGCAACACGCCCAGCCATCCGGCGCGCGTGCCATTGGCACTGATCATCAGATCCTCGTAGCTGCGCAACGTGGGCACCATCGTCGGCAGCATCATCGCCGCCATCATCGCGCCCCACATCACAAACAGAGGTCCGAAATTTGCCATCGGCATGTACATCGGCATGCGCGGGTCCATGGCGCGCATCGCCTCACCCATATCACCGGGACGCCCCAGCAGATCGACGTCCATCTGCATGGCCATGGCGTACATCATCCACCACGCCGCGAGCACCAGTCCAAAAAAGGCCAGCCAAAGGGAAGATCGCAGAACTGGGTTCATGAAACTGTCCGATTCAACACACTTGTGAATTTAATGTCAGACAATTAAACTTCGGGCAAACATTAAATGTAAGACATATGAAAATTGATCCCACCAATTCCGCCGATTTATCGGCACAGATTGCCAGCGCCATCCGTGATGCCATTGTCGAAGGGCGTCTGATTGTTGATGAACGCCTGCCCTCCGAGGCAGAGCTGGCCGAACAATTCAAAGTGTCCCGCCCCACTGTGCGCGAGGCGCTTAAACGGCTTGCGGCCCAATCACTGATCCGCACTCAGCGGGGGGCCACGGGCGGCGCATTTGTGGCCCGGCTCAGCTTTGAGGCGGCACAGGCCCAGCAGATCACCACCTCAACGCTGCTCATCTCGATGAACGCGGTCAGTTTCGCTACCGCCTGCGAGGCCCGTTATACCTTAGAGCGGGCTTGCGCGTCGATGTCGGCGGCCCGGCGTACCGCCGATCATCTGGCAACCATGCGCGCCGAAATCCACCGGCAATCGCAACCCGGCCTGACGGATGAGGCGTTTTGTGCCTCAGACGTGGCGTTTCACCGCGCGCTGGTGGACGGTGCGGGCAATCCGGTGCTGAGCTACCAATTGGCCGGGGCGGTTGAGGGCATGCAGCCGTTGATGAACATGATCACCTTTACCGCCCGCGACCGCGCTCGGATCATTGCACTGCACACGGATATTGCCGACGCAATTGAGGCGCAAGACGGTGAGGCCAGCGCCCATTGCCTTGAAGCGCTTGAGCGAGAGACGCAAACGCTGGCGCAAAACGTGTTTGCCAGACGTGCGGCCAGCGCTGCGGCACCCGCCCCATTGTCTTGAACGCCACAAGCGGCCCCTTGAAACTTTGCCGGTTCTGCCCCATATTCATTTTGTCCTTCGGGACTATGGACATAAACGCGCATGTAATAAGCGGTTCGGACCCGGGGGCGGTACCCGGCGACTCCACCAATATCCTTTATTTGGGGATCATGGGGTCGAAATAGGATCGACGAACGTCTAAAGATGTTGCTTTGTTTCGGCTGACTGCCACCGTTATCGGCGTAAAAAGTACAATTGCAAATAACAATAGTGCTCCAGTTGCGATGGCCGCGTAAGCGGTCCTAACGACTGAAAATTAAGTCCTTGGGTTTAGCGACCTAAGGCGGGGTTCGCAGGTACCTGGCAACAGAAACCTGCACTTTCAAACCTTTCCTTGATCTCTGTGCACCCTAGGTTTGGGGGATGATACGATTGTCGATCCCTCTTCTGTTGGCCTCCACTCTGTCGATTGGCGCGCCTGTTACCGCAAAGGACACTGCTTTGAACCTCAAACCTGACTGGGAATTCGTGGCCGATACCGTGATGGGCGGTGTGTCGACCGGGCAGATCAATGCACAAAACGTTGCGGGCCGGTACGCCACCCGGCTGACCGGCACCGTCTCGCTCGATAACAACGGCGGCTTTGTTCAAATGGCGTTTGACCTTTTGCCGGATGGGACCGGCTTTGATGCCTCTGACCACACCGGGCTAGAAATAGAGGTATTTGGCAATGGTAAGGCCTATGATCTGCGTCTGCGAACGGACGCCCTGACCCGGCCCTGGCAGTCGTTCCGCACGGAATTTGTCGCATCACCCGAATGGACAACCCTGCGCATTCCGTTCAGCGATATCACCCCGCACAAGACCGACGCCACCTTTGACCCCGCTGAAGTGCGCCGCATTGGCATCGTTGCCATCGGTAGGGAATTTGAGGCCGACGTGGCCGTCGCCGCGATCCGTTTCTACCGCTGAGGCTTGACTTAAGCGCCGATTCACCGATGCTGGTGCTATGGGGATCACCGCGAACGCCCCGTGAGGCGACAGCCAGAGGTTCGCATGTTTCCAACACTTTAAAGGATGCATGCCATGGCTGCCCCAAATGAAATCACTGTTCCCCAATTGTTGCGCCTGATCGGCACCCCCGATGCGCCGGTCATCGTCGATATCTCAATTGATCCCGATTTTGACGCAGACCCGTTTCTGATCCCCGGATCGTTTCGCCACCCGCACAAGGATTTGCCAGGCTTAAAGGCGCGCCTGAAAGGGCGGCCTTGTGTCGTTATCTGTCAAAAGGGCATCAAGCTGAGCCAGGGAATGGTGGCGTGGTTGCGCGCCGATGGGGTGCGGGCGGAGTATCTGTCGGGGGGCAAGTATGGTTGGGGCGATCACGCTGGCGCGCCGCGCGTTCCCGCCGCCGCCCTACCCGACCCGGTTGAGGGTGCGACCCTTTGGGTGACCCGGCACCGCCCCAAGATTGACCGCATCGCCTGTCCCTGGTTGATCCGGCGCTTTGTCGATCCCGATGCGCGGTTCCTGTTTGTGTCCCCCGCCGAGGTCATGGGCGTCGCAGACCGCTATGGCGCGACACCCTTTGATGTCGAGGATGTGTTTTGGTCGCATCGTGGCCCAAAGTGCACATTTGATACGATGCTGGATGAATTTGCCCTGCACACAGAGGCGCTGGACAGGTTGGCAAGCGTCGTGCGCGCCGCCGATACCGATACCCATGACACGTCCCCGCAAGCGGCGGGTTTGCTGGCCCTGTCGGTTGGCCTGTCGCGCCAGTACCGCGATGATCTGGAACAGCTTGAGGCCGGTATGGTGCTTTATGATGCGCTGTACCGCTGGGCGCGTGATGGGGCCGATGAACGGCACGACTGGCCTGCGGATCGCAAATCATGAGCGTACCAAGCTGGCCGGACATGGCGCGGGTCTATGGCCGCATTGGTCTTTTGTCATTTGGCGGACCCGCCGCGCAAATCGCCTTGATGCACCGTGAATTGGTGGAAGAACGACCCTGGCTCAGCGAGGCCGCGTATCTGCGCGCGCTAAGCCTGTGCATGCTGTTGCCTGGACCAGAGGCGATGCAGCTTGCCACCTATGCGGGCTGGCGCATGCGCGGCGTGCCGGGAGGGCTGCTGGCGGGCCTGCTGTTCGTGGTACCCGGTGCCTTGGTCATCGCGGTTCTAGCACTGGGATATGCCTATTTTGGGGAACTGCCACTGGTTCAAGCGGCGTTTCTGGGCATCAAGGCAGCCGTCATTGTCGTGGTCTTTCAGGCGCTGCGCAAAGTTGCGAAAAAGGCATTGCATGGCACCCAAGGCTGGACCTTGGCGGTCCTGTCATTCCTGGCACTTTTTGTCGTTGGCCTGCCCTTTCCCCTGATCATCCTGACAGCGGCCCTTTGGGGCATGTTTTACCACAACGCCGCACCGCCAGAAGTGGACACCCTACCCCTCCAGGCAGGCCATGCACCGCGCACCATTACCATCTGGGGTGCCCTCTGGGCCGCACCTTTGGTGGCGCTCTGGGCCATGGGCAACGACTTCTTGCTGCAACTGGGCTTGTTCTTTTCCAAACTGGCAATTGTGACCTTTGGCGGGGCCTACGCCGTCTTGGCCTATATGACGCAGACCGTGGTGCAAGATTATGGCTGGATCAGCACGGATCAGATGATCGACGCGCTTGGTCTGGCAGAAACCACGCCGGGGCCATTGATCCTTGTCACCGAATTTGTCGCTTTGCTGGCCGGGTTTGCGCAATCAGGTGTGATGGGCGCGATTGCGGCAGGGCTTGTAGCGCTTTGGGTGACATTCACCCCCTGCTTTTTATGGATTTTCCTTGCTGGTCCTTATCTGGAACGCATCTCAGCCCAGCCGCGACTTGCAGGGGCCTTGCGCGCCATCACCGCAGCCGTCGTCGGGGTTATCGCAAACCTGTCGGTCTGGTTTGCGCTGCATGTTATATTTGACCGAGTGACCCCTGAGGTGTGGCTGGCCCTGCCCGGCCCGGAGCTGAGCAGTTTTAATGCCTTGGCCGCCGTTTTTACGCTTGCCGCGGCCCTGTTGATGCTGGTTGGAAAACGCGGGTTTGTGACCACCATGGCAGTTCTGGCTGTCGCTGCCCTTGGGATTGCGATGGTCACGTAAAGCCCCCTTTCCCTCGGCCACAAATGTCGTATGCTGATCATGCTCTATGCCAACCTGGAGATGAACATGGGCCGCGACATCGACTATGGCAACCTGATGCACGAAGCCATGCGGGGTTTGATCCGCAAGGTTCTGCTTGACGTTGCCGAGCGGGGCCTGCCGGGAAATCATCACTTTTTCATCACCTTTGACACCACCCATCCGGATGCGGAACTCGCCGATTGGCTTTCTGATCGCTATCCTGGGGAAATGACCGTGGTCATGCAACATTGGTACGACAAGCTTGAGATCACCGAGGACGGGTTTTCAGTCACCCTCAATTTCGGCGATGCGCCAGAGCCGCTGTATATCCCATATGATGCAATCCGCACTTTTGTGGATCCGTCGGTGGAATTTGGTCTGCGCTTTGAAGAACAAGACAACACTGAAACCGACGCACCCGAAAAAGCATCCGACAAGGCCACCGAGCTGAAGCAGGTCCATGAACATGAGCTTGAAGTCGAAGAAGAGCCGGTCAAGGACGCTCAGATCGTGTCGCTTGATTCCTTTCGCAAATGATTTGGGCTGCATGAGCACCATCGGCTGATTGCGCAGGCTGGCGCGGGGCGCTACACCGCTTTTGACACATTTGCCAGACGAGGAGCCACATAATGGCCGATACCCGCACAGAAACTGACAGCTTTGGCCCTCTTGAGGTTCCTTCCGACAAATATTGGGGCGCGCAGACGCAACGCTCCATCATGAATTTCCCGATCGGATGGGAACGACAGCCGATCGCAATCGTGCGCGCGCTGGGGGTGATCAAGAAAGCCTGCGCCGAAGTCAATCTGGGGTTCGGCGATCTTGACGCCGATCTGGCCGCCGCCATCCAGGCCGCCGCGCAAGAAGTGATCGACGGCAAATTCGACGATAACTTTCCGCTTGTGGTCTGGCAGACCGGGTCTGGCACCCAATCGAACATGAACGCCAACGAGGTGATCTCGAACCGCGCGATTGAGATGATGGGCGGCACGATGGGCTCAAAAACACCCGTGCACCCCAATGATCACTGCAACATGGGTCAATCATCAAACGACACATTCCCCACTGCGATGCATGTGGCTATCGGCATGGTGGCGCGTGACACGCTGTTGCCGGGCCTGCGCAAGTTGCACAGCGCATTGGCAGCAAAATCCGACGAATTCAAAGACATCATCAAAATCGGCCGCACCCATACCCAAGACGCAACACCGCTGACATTGGGTCAGGAATTTGGCGGCTATGCGCATCAGGTCGCCAAGGGTATTGCACGGGTCGAGGCCTGTTTGCCGGATATTTACGAACTGGCCCAAGGTGGCACTGCCGTGGGTACCGGGTTGAACACCCGCAAAGGCTTTGCCGAAAAAGTCGCGCATGAAATTGCCGCGATCACTGGCCTGCCCTTTATTACAGCCCCCAACAAATTCGAGGCGCTGGCCGCCCATGACGCCATGGTGATGTTTTCAGGTGCCTTGAAAACTGTCGCCGCATCCTTGTTCAAAATCGCCAACGACATGCGTTTGCTGGGCTCAGGCCCGCGTTCTGGTCTGGGCGAATTGATCTTGCCCGAGAATGAACCGGGATCCTCGATCATGCCGGGCAAAGTGAACCCCACCCAAGCTGAGGCACTGACCATGGTCTGTGCGCATGTGATGGGCAATGATGCCGCCGTGGGCTTTGCAGGATCTCAGGGTCATTTTGAACTCAACGTCTATAACCCGATGATGAGCTATAATGTGATTCAGTCGATGCAATTGCTTGGTGACGCCGCCAGCAGTTTTACCGACAACATGGTTGTGGGCACGCAGGCCAACATCGAACGGATCGACAAACTGATGAAAGAAAGCCTGATGCTGGTGACGGCGCTAGCCCCCACCATCGGCTATGATAACGCCACCAAGGTCGCCAAGACCGCGCATAAGAACGGCACGACGCTCAAAGAAGAAGCAATTGCTTTGGGCTTTGTCGATGCGGAAACTTTTGAACGGGTCGTGCGGCCCGAAAACATGATAGGACCAAAATGAACACGTCGATCAACTTGAACAAAGTCAAAAAAGAACGCAACCGTGCCTCACGCAAGGCCCGCGCTGATGAAAATGCCGTGGGTTTTGGCCAGACTAAAGCGCAAAAAGAAGCGTTGAAAGCCCGCGCGGAACTGATCGCGCGCAACCTTGAGGCGCACAAACGCGAAACATGAGTGCACGGCCCGTCAAACATTCAGTGACACTGCGAGGCCATCGCACCTCGGTGTCGCTGGAGGACGAATTCTGGAAGGAATTCCGCGCGATCGCTGCTGAAAAAGACATGCCAATCAATGTGTTGGTGGCCGAGATTGATGTGGCGCGCGGTGTTGATATGGGGCTGGCTTCTGCGATAAGGCTCTATGTGCTGCAGTCGTTAAAGGATCGTTTACATTGATGTGGATAGGGTCTGGGCATGACGATTTCAGCCCCTTTTTCTCCTGACGCATGGATGATCCATGTTTTCAGTGCGAAGGCGGCATTGTTCGCAGAAAGCTGCGAGACATTGAAAATACGTTGGCAGAAACGCTTTTGAAACTGGACTTGCACGTCGCGGATATCATGCCATCGAAAACGCTGGGCAAATGATGATTTTTTGCAATCAAGAACCGTTACGCGTTATTCTATTGACGATTTTTTCAAAAAAATCGGATCGGAATTTTCGAAAATTCCGTTGCCCTTCAAGCCACCGACGCCGCATAGATCTTGTTTATATTTGCCCCAAGTGCTGCGTTGAATTCCGCATCGGTCATTGACACATTCAACCCTTCGGTCAAGGCACGTGAAAAACTCGCGATCATGCTGCTGTTCTGGCTGAGTTTGGCTGAAGCTTCATCCGTCGAATAGCCACCCGACAACGCCACAACCCGCAGGACATTCGCGTGCTGGGCCACTTTATCATACTGCCCCGGAACATCCGGAATGGTGAGCTTGAGCATCACCATTTCACCCTCAGGCAATTGATCAAGATGCTTCAAAAGGGCATCGCGCAGCAGATCTTCTGCCGCCGCTTTGGTCTTTGAATGGATGTTTACCTCAGGTTCGAGAATCGGCACCAAGCCCGCCTTGCAAACCTGTTTTGCTACTTCAAATTGTTGCGCGACAACTGCGTCAATGCCGCCTGCGTCAGCCTCGTGGATGACCGAACGTTCCTTGGTCCCAAAAATCCCTGCCGCAACCGCACGCGCCAACAAGCTATCCAGCTCTGGCATCGGTTTGAGAAGCTGCACGCCATCAGCGGTCTCTTCCAACCCCTTGTCGATCTTCAAAAATGGCACGACGCCTCGGTCTTCCCACAACAGCTGCGCAACCGGTTTGCCGTTGATGGTATCGTCCATCGTGCGTTCAAACAGGATCGCACCGATCACCTTGGCGCTGGTAAAATCATTCGCAAGAATGATCCGCGCCCGCATGTCGTGCATCGCCTGGAACATTTCGGCATCGCCCGAATAGTCACTTGGCTGCACACCATAAAGGCCAAGCGCCTTGGGGGTGGAACCGCCCGATTGATCCAAGGCCGCAATAAATCCCTTACCGCTTTCAATCTGCGTTTTTTGTGCATTGTTGATCGCCATGAAACACTCACCTTCGTCTACTGATTCCGTTAAACGTAATGTTAATCCAAAGGGGGCTGCGATGATAGAACCTACCGCCGCTCCAGTCTCAGCCATATACCGCTGGCCGAGCGCACGGTCAGATGTGCCACCGGGACCGGCACGCACCCCGGCACTGCGGCAACGCGAAAATCGCGCAAGATCCGCGACAGGATCAATGGCCCCTCAACCATCGCAAACCCCGCGCCTGTGCACACACGCGGGCCCGCAGAGAACGGAATAAAAGCCTCACGCGCACATTTTTGACCATTCTCACTGTGCCAGCGGGTCGGATCAAATCCATCCGGGTTATCCCAAAGCCGCTCATGACGGTGCAGGTGCCATGGGCTGAGCACAAGCTGCGCGCCCGGTCTCACTTCCCGGTCGCGAAAACGTTCAGGACAGGTGTTTTCGCGCACCATCATCGGCACCGGTGGATAAAGCCGAAGTGCCTCACGAAACACATCCCGGCTGAGCTTAAGCTTCGACATCACGGCAAAATCGCAGGTCTTCAATGCCAAGGCTTCCTCTGCCAGCTTGTCCTGCCAATCGGGATGGGTCGCCATCAGATACAGCGTCCACGCCAATGCCGACGCGCTGGTCTCATGCCCGGCCAGAAAAAATATCGCAACCTGATCGACCATTTCATCGGAGCCGAATCGATGCCCTGTCACTGGGTCGGCGGTGGTCATGATCTTGGTCGCCAGATCGTCCGGGGCGGTGCCCGCCTCTATTTCGGCCATGCGGATTGTGGTCAGTTCAGTGATCAGGCTGCGAATTAGCGCAGCACTGTTGCGTGTGCCTTTACGGAAGAGCCGCGGCATCCAGCGCGGCAACGGGATAAAGGCCGCAAGGTTCAACAATGGCTGCGATCGCTGATAGGTTTTGAATGCGTCAAAAACCGCACGGGCCAGATGATGGTCAATCGGGATTGAAAAGAGCGTGCGAAAGATCACATCTGCCGCCGCATGGCTGGTTTCAACCTCAACTTCGATCACCTGACCAACCTGAGCCTCAAGCCGTGTCGCAGTCGCTTCTGCGGCATCCCACATCGCCGGAAACACCTCGCGCAGGCGGCCCCCCTCAAACGCGGGGTCAATGATGCGGCGTTGGCGTTTCCATGTCTCACCATTGGTCAGGAAAACCGATTTGCCCAGCAAAGGCCGCAACCCTTCGCTGATCCTGTCCGACTTGGGGAAATCATCGGGACGGTCCTTGAGCACGGTCTTGATCAGCTCGGGTCGGTTGATCAGATAGCTGCGAAAGAACGGCGTCCTGAATTCAGCCATCCACGCCCGATAAAGCCGCGCCGGCTGGGCCGACAGGATGTCAGCACGGAACAATCTGGCATACCGCCAGAGCGACACTTTGTTCGGGCGGCTGGCGGGCTTGGGTGGCACTCTCATGCAGCAACAGACGTGTATTTACTGACCGCATGGTCAATGCGCGACTTGGAGGGCGCGCGGGCACCATAGCGCGCAGCAAGGGTCATCGGCCCAGCTGTGATCTGAAAATAATCATAGTCGCCCGGTTGATCAAAGGCGCACAGATACTGAAAATGCAGGCGAAAAAACCGCCACCTCAGGTCTTTCCACCTTTGAGGGCTGAGGGTTTGCGAAAATGCGGCGGAAAAAACCAAGGGCCATTTTTTGTCAGGGGGTGCCACGCCCGACACCGACACCGGGTCACACAGGGCAAAGGCACAGCCGTCGCCGGGGGCGGTCACATCAACCCACGTCACTTCATTACGTGCAGAAAGATACTGTAAATCCGCCCGCAGCCGATGGGCATCTGGCAAGAAAGATACCATCGGCACCACCTGTCCCAGTGACAGAAATGACAGTGCAGGGCCATTGCCGGGCACGCCGCCCGTGCGGATCAGATCGGCCAAAATCGACACGCCAAGATGTGCGCCAGATGAATGGCCCACGATCAACACTTCATCCACATCCTCTGCCAAGGCCGCTGCGATGCTATCGGAAAACGTGGCAATTCGCGTTTCCAATTTGGGTGGAATCGCCCCTTTTGACGATGCGGAATAGGAATAATCATGCATCAGGTAATAGGCAAAAAACCTGCCATCTTTCTTTTTGAACCAACGCAGCAGGCCATAAGAGCACGCCCCGCCGATCAGAAGCGCGAGGATATAGGCAAGGACACCGATGAAAGGGTCAAGAAGAGCAGACATTCCGAAAGCCATCAGACAGCCCAGCACCGCCGCAAGCACCAATTGAACCAGCAACATCCCCACCGGGTAAAGCGCCGCAATCACCGGTCCCTTGCGCAGTTTCATCAGCCGCCAAAGCGCGCCTGAGGCGATATAAACCCAAGCGGTGCGCAAAAGCTGCAGATAGGTGGCTGGGATGGAGGTGTTCATGCTCTCGCGCACAATGTCGGACCAGACCAGAACTTCGACCTTCGCATCCACTTCAATGCCGTCGATCAACCCTTTGACCTGCCAGCCATAGTTATCACTTTTTGCATTGGGTTTGAGCGCAATATCATAGCCCGAAATCGCCGACTGCGCGGCCCCTTCCTTGCGATAGAGCTCGCGGTAGCGGCGGGGGTGAATGGGATCATAGCCGGGAATGTAAAACACCCGGCGACGTGTCACCTGACCTATAGTGTGATTGCCCATGTCTGCCCTCTTGTCCCGCAGCTTACCTGCGTTTTTGGGCAAGAGTAAGACGTTTAGCCCAAGGTGGCGAGGCTTGGAAAAGTCTCAAGCAACCAGAAAGATAAAGTCGTAAAGGCCCCTGTCAACAGCGCCAGTCCAACCGCCACCAGCAGCACGCCCATCGCGCGCTCAATCAGCTTCATATGTTTCTTGATGCGGTTCATCACGCCCATCGCGCGGGTGATAAACATCGCGGCCAGCAGGAAAGGAATACCCAGACCAGCGGCATAAATCCCCAAAAGCAAAGTGCCACGTACCACGGATGCCTCAGTTGCCGCCAAGGATAATATCGCACCCAGTTGCGGGCCGATGCAGGGCGTCCAGCCAAAGGCAAAAGCCAGCCCAAGGATATAGGCCCCAAAGCTGGATCCGCCCTTGTCGCCGGCATCCAGACGCGCCTCCTGATCCAGAAACGGGATGCGAATTACGCCCAGAAAATGCAGACCAAAAATGATCACAACGACCCCGGATATCTTGGCAAAAAGCACCTGATTTTGCAGGAAAAACGCCCCAAAGACGGATGCCGTGAAGCCAAGGATCAAAAAGACCGTGCTTAGCCCGAGAACAAAGAACACTGCCGCCACCGTCGCGCGCCGCCGTGCAGCCGCAACATTGGACATATCGCCCAGGGACACCCCGCTCATATAGGCCAGATAGGGTGGCACGATGGGCAAAACGCAGGGCGATAGAAAACTGATCACGCCCGCGACCAACGCTATCATCATGGCAGGGATTAACCCGGCGTCGATCAATTCTATTCCAAACATGCCCTACCCTTAGCGGGGATCACCGGTGGCGTCACGCCCCGTTACAACTCTGTTCGGTCACAAGCCTGTGGACGGGATGTAACATCTGCCCTATCTCACTTGTTATGAAGATACATGACCTTGATGCGACCGGGCTGCTCTGCCCCCTGCCCGTTTTGAAACTGCGCAAGCGGCTGGCCGCTTTGACACCGGGCGATTGCATACAGGTCCGCGCGGATGATCCGGCCGCAATTATCGACGTACCGCACTTTTGTGCCGAAGCCGGGCATCACCTGATCGAGACATCAACCGAAGGTGCGGCCCAGATCTATCTGGTGCGTAAAGGCGGTTAACGCAAAAGGCAGGCCTCTCAGCCTGCCTTTCTTGTCAGTATCATTCAGAACCTCAACCGCCGAGCGACCACCACCCCTTGCGCTTGGGCTTTTTGGCGACGGGCTTTTCCGGCTCTGATGCGGGTTCGGCGGCCACAGGTTCGGGTGCCGGTTCCGGCTTTGGCTCAGGCGCTGGCTCGACCTTTGCCACAGGCTCAGGTGCCTGCTCTGCAGCCGTTTCCGTCTTTGGTTTCGGCTTGGCACGGCTGCGTGTCGACTTTGGCTTGGGCTTTTCCTCGCCTGCATCCTCTGGTGTGGCCTCATCTGGCTTGGCTTCGGCTTTTTCCGCCTTCGGCTTTGTGGTGCGTGTGCGTGTCGATTTTGCCTTGGGCTTTGGCGCATCTTCGGCTTTGGCGGTTTCCTCAACAGCCTCTGACGTCTTGGCATCCGTATCAAAAGTGCCTTCGGCTTCGACCTTGGCTTTGGATTTGCTGGAACTGCTGCGCGACCTGCTGCGGCTGGTTGGCTTTGGCTTTTCCGCTGGTTTGTCACCATCAGCAGCCTCTGCCATCGCATCATTGGGCGCAGACGCGTCTTCTGACTGAGCCAAGTCAGACCGATCACCGTCCGGCGACCCATCACTGGCGTCGCCATTCAGAGTATCACCATTCTGATGGTCACCAGTGCCCGGCTTTTTGCGGCTGCGACGCCGACGGCGGCGGCGCTTCGGCTTGCCTTCGCCGTCATCTTTGCCATTCTCATCATTATGGATGTGACCATTGCTTGGCGTACTGCTGCCCGGTCCTTCTGGCGCTTCGTCATCACCGTTGGACGTCTCAGCCTCATCCTCGTCAATCTGATCCATCAAAGATGTATCAACCGACACCACATGCGCCGATGCCGGGGCCACGACCCGCGTCGCGGTCTTGAACTTTTCAAGCGAGAAGTCAGGGCTGATCAACATTGGATCGCCTTCAATCCGGACCGACAGACCATAACGCGCCTCGATATGGGCGATATGTTCGCGTTTTTGGTTCATCAGGAAGTTGGCGATGCCCACCGGCGCACGCACCAGCACTTCACGTGACCGGCGACGGGTGCCTTCTTCTTCGATCTGGCGCAGAATCGCGAGCGCGAGGTTGTCATCAGACCGGATCAATCCGGTGCCGTGACAGGCCTGACAGGGCTGCGTTGTTGCCTCGATCATTCCGGGGCGCAGACGCTGACGCGACATTTCCATCAGGCCAAAGCCTGAAATCCGGCCCACCTGAATGCGCGCGCGGTCGGTCTTGAGCTTGTCTTTCATCATCTTTTCGACGGACGCGTTGTTCTTGCGCTCGTCCATGTCGATAAAGTCGATGACGATCAAACCGGCAAGGTCACGCAACCGCAATTGGCGCGCCACTTCTGCGGCGGCCTCCAGGTTGGTCTTGAGCGCGGTTTGCTCAATCGAGCCTTCCTTGGTTGCCCGGCCAGAGTTGACGTCAACCGCCACCAACGCTTCGGTCACACCGATCACAATGTAACCGCCCGACGGCAATTGCACCGTGGGGTTGAACATGCCCGAAAGATAGGTTTCCACCTGATAGCGTGCAAACAGCGGCAGGTTCTCTGAATAGAGTTTCACGTTTTTGGCATGACTCGGCATGATCATTTTCATGAAGTCTTTGGCGATGCGATAGCCACGCTCACCTTCGACAAACACCTCGTCAATGTCGCGGTTATAAAGATCGCGGATCGACCGTTTGATCAGATCGCCCTCTTCATAGATCTTTGCAGGAGCGATGGATTTCAGTGTCAGTTCGCGGATCTGTTCCCACAGACGTTGCAGATATTCATAGTCGCGCTTGATCTCGGCCTTGGTGCGTTTCGCACCGGCCGTGCGCACGATCAGGCCTGCGCCCCGTGGCACTTCGATCTCATTGGCGATTTCTTTCAGCTTCTTGCGGTCCGCAGCATTGGTGATCTTGCGGCTGATGCCACCCCCCCGCGCCGTATTGGGCATCAGGACGCAATAGCGACCGGCCAAAGACAGATATGTCGTCAGGGCGGCACCCTTATTGCCGCGTTCTTCCTTGACCACCTGGACCAGCAGAATCTGGCGAACTTTAACGACTTCCTGAATCTTATAGCGCTTGGGCCGTGGCTTGCGTGCCGGGCGAATATCCTCGCTGTCGTCCTCATCGGCGACAGATTCGATGCTCTCATCCTTTTCAGACGCATCCGGGCTGTCACTCGCGGTATCACCATCGTCATCCGAGTCGTCTTCTTCACCAACTGCGGGGGTCTCTACAGGCGTCTCTGAAACCCGCTCCATCGGCGAGGAGGCCACGTTTTCATCGACTTCGACTTCTTCGTCATCCGTCAAATCAACGGTTTCCATGCCCTCAATCTCGGTTGAGGTTGTCGCATCATCGCTGATGGTGTCCGCAGCCTTGGGCTTGGAGCGGCTGCGTGACCGTGAACGCGACGCGCGTTTGGGTTTTTCATCTTCTGCCGCTTGTTGCTCGGCATAGGCGCGCTCTTCTTCGAGCAGCGCCTGACGGTCGGCTACGGGGATCTGGTAATAGTCAGGATGAATTTCCGAGAACGCCAGAAACCCATGACGGTTTCCACCATAGTCCACGAACGCTGCCTGAAGCGACGGTTCGACCCGCGTTACCTTGGCTAGATAGATGTTCCCGGCGAGCTGGCGTTTGTTTTCAGATTCAAAGTCAAATTCCTCAACTTTGTTTCCGTCCACCACAACCACGCGCGTTTCTTCGGCGTGGGTGGCATCGATAAGCATTTTTTTAGGCATAAGTCCAATTTGCACAATGCCCGCGAAACGACAGGCCCAGGGGGGCCTTTGGTTTGCAGGGTGTGACTTGTCAGGGCGAATTTGGACACGGACAGGACGGGGCCGAAAACGGCCTCTGATCGTCTGCTCTTGGCTTCTGCGCGCGTCATCGCGTTTCTTCTCCGACATGAAGTCAACGCAATGTCACTTCATATCCATTAATTTACTGTTTCTCTTCAGAGCCTTAACTCATCAAAGCATCAGCGGTTCTCCGGCCATTTCTGGCCCAATCGGTCTGCATTGCGTCCCTAACGTGGACTGCAAATGCAGCGAAACTTTCAAGAGATACATCCGACGCGCAAAAGCGTCATTGTCTCTATCATCCTAGTTAAAGTGTTTGCAGGTCAAATGACAATGGGCAATCTCGGCTCAATTTGGGCAATGCGTATTTTATATCTGCATCGCTTGACAAAAACACCGATGCTGGGAACATTCGCCACTCCCGGATCGGCCTGCCCCTTCTGGATCATCTGCCAACTTTGCCGGGGCACATGTTGCGGCAGCCAAGACCCAAAGGAACCACTTCATGCGATATTTACTGCGCCCTGCCCTATGCCTGTCTCTGCTGGCTGTTGCCGCCTGTGACGAAGTTGCCGTCGCGGGCGATTCTGTCGCACTGGCTGAAGTGCGCGGTCAAAAATCATGTGTTGCGGCGGTTGCCAAGGAAACGGGCAATAAATCTGCAGCGATCAATACAACAATCCCGGTCATTGAGACGGGCCGCTATATCGTGGACGTCCCGAACGCGCGAAGCTGGACATGTGTAACGGACGCCAATGGCAAAGCAACACAGATTGTGGAGC
Organism: Sulfitobacter sediminivivens; assembly: GCF_042611115.2. Taxonomy (NCBI): domain Bacteria; kingdom Pseudomonadati; phylum Pseudomonadota; class Alphaproteobacteria; order Rhodobacterales; family Roseobacteraceae; genus Sulfitobacter; species Sulfitobacter sediminivivens. The sequence goes on along the minus strand of NZ_JBHGAR020000005.1, from coordinate 15,583 downwards.
AGCAAACCGGCTGATCCGGCCCGTTTGTGACACGTGACGCGATCAGAGGTAATCTGACCGCTGCAAGCCATATTTGGCCATCTTTTCGTTCAATGTCCGGCGCGGCAGGCACAACTCATCCATGACGCTGGCAATTGACCCTTTGTGGCGGCGCATGGTGTTGTCGATCAGCATCCTTTCAAACGCTTCGACATATTCCTTGAGCGGTTTACCCTCGGTTGTCATCACTGGCTGCATTTCATCGTGATCAGACATCAGCAAGGACGCGATGGTGCCCGACCCTCGTCGCGATTGCAGCACGGCGCGTTCCGCCACATTGATCAACTGACGCACGTTGCCGGGCCACGGGGCCTGCAACAATTGCGCGGCCTCTTGCGCGGACACCTGCGGCGCGTCACAGCCGTACTCATCGGCGAACTGATCGCTCAGCCGCGTGAACAATGTCAGAATGTCCTCTCCGCGCTGGCGCAGCGGCGGCACAGTGATCCGCAAAGCCGCCAGCCGGTAAAAGAGATCGCTGCGCAAGGCATCCTCTGACGTGCGCCCGGCTTCCTGCAGGTTCGAGATGGCAACAATCCGGGTTTCGGCCGGTGTGCCCTGTTCATTGATGACGCTAAGCAACCGCGCCTGCAATGTCTCTGACAATGCCTCAATGTCTTCCAACACCAAGGTGCCGCCGCGTGCTTCTTCGATGGCGGGCAATTGCGCGTCTTCGGGTTGCATCGGGCCAAACAGACGCTTTGACAGCGCGTCTTCTTCCAAGGCTCCACAGCTGACCAGCACAAATTTCTTGCCGGCGCGCGACCCCACCGCATGCAGCGCATGGGCGACCAGTGTCTTGCCGGTGCCGGTTTCACCGTCGATCAAAACGTGGCCATCGGCCTGACCAAGATCAAGGATATCCTCGCGCAACCGCTCCATCACCGGGCTTTGGCCAATCAGCTTCTTCATCAACTGACCGCCATCAGAAAGTTCACGACGCAGCGCCCGGTTGTCCATCACCAAACGCCGGGCATTGGTCGCCTTTTTCGCCAGTTCGCTCATCCGGTCCGGATTGAACGGCTTTTCCAGAAAATCGAACGCACCGACGCGCATCGCCTCAACCGCCATTGGCACATCGCCATGTCCGGTGATCATGATCACCGGCAAAGCACTGTCCGATCCCATCAGCTTTTTCAGGAACTGCATGCCATCCATGCCCGGCATCTTGATGTCCGAGATCACAATGCCCGGATAATCGGGGCCAAGATTCTTCAGCGCATCCTCTGCACTTGCGAAAGTTTCAGTATCATATCCAGACAGCGCCAGCCATTGGCTGATCGACTGGCGCATGTCCTGTTCGTCGTCGACGATCGCGATTTTCATTGCTTGTGCCATGTGCTTACTCCGCCGCCTCTACATTTGTCTCAGCGCCCAGAATGGGCAGTTGCATTTCAAAGACCGCACCGCCTGTTTGGCCATTGCGCGCAGTCAGCCGTCCGCCAAGGTCGTTCACGATACCGGACGAAATGGCAAGCCCCAGACCCACACCGTCGCCCGGCTGCTTGGTCGTGTAAAACGGCTCAAACAGCGCATCGAGGTCCTCAATACCGGGGCCATTGTCGCGCACCGTTAGTGTGGCCGTTTCCCCCGCCGACAGAATGATATCCACCTGCGGGTTACGTTCTGACTTGGTGGCATCCAGCGCATTCCGCAAGAGGTTCACCATCACTTGCTCAATGCGCATACGGTCGCCCATCACCTGAACCGGGGTCTCGGGCAGAATACGGCTGATCTGAACGTGGCGCTGGCGCAATTGCGGTTCCATCATCGACAGGCTGGAAGCCAGCGCAGCCCCCATATCCACAGGGCTGAACGCCTCTTGACCCTTGCGGGCATAGGATTTGAGCTGCCGGGTGATCGCCCCCATCCGTTCAATCAGATCATCGATGCGCCCAAAGGATGACAGCGCCTCTTCGGGACGGTTTCGCCGCAGCAACAGACGCGCACCTGCCAGATAGGTTTTCATTGCCGCAAGGGGCTGGTTAAGCTCGTGACTGACAGCCGCAGACATCTCGCCCAAAGCGGCCAATTTGCTGGATTGTTCAAGGGTTTGTTCGGCGACGGCAAGCGTTTCCTGCACCCGTTTGCGTTCGGCAATTTCTCGCTGTAGTGCGGCATTCAATGCGCGAAGTTTGGCCGACTCCCGTTGGAAGATCGCCAGCCGTCCCGCTGTCCGGCGGCTCAGGAAATAAAAGGTCAGCGCCAGCAGAATCGCAAACCCCATCACTTCAAGGGCCAACACGCCGTTCACCCGTTCGCGCACCGACGCGAAAGTCGTATAGCTGGTCATCCGCCAGCCCCGAAACGGGATCTTGTTCTCAAGCCGCATGACTGCCTCGCCCTGCAGATAGGCATCAGGCGGCAAAGCCGTCCAATCGGCGGTGGCCTTGATCGCGCGTTCAATGGCACTTTGCGGGGTGTGACTGGCCAAAGCCTCTGGCTCGGTCAGCCCACGCCATTTGGGCGCGGTCGCCAGAATGATCTCGCCCGAACTGTCCATCACGATGACCGCGTCCGAAATGCCCGCCCATGCGCGCTCAAATTTCTGCAGATCGACCTCAACAGCGATTACGCCCAAAGTTGTGCCCCCGTCCTGGATGCGGCGCGAATAGACAAAGCGATATCCGCCGGTTTCGCGCTTGATGGTGCTGAAAATGGTCGCGTTGGACCGGATTGCGTCTACGAAATAGGGCTCTGAGCGATGCGCGGACCCCAAATGATTGCGATCCGTGGCCGCCACGGTGCGCCCGTCAATGTCATAAAGCATCAGGGATGCGGCCCCAATCTCATCGACAAAAGAAATAAGACGCTGTGTGGACAAAGAATAATTGGCCAGATCCAATGCGTTGATCAGCGTTGGGTCACGCGCCAGAAGCTGAGGCACAATCGCGTTTTGGCGCAGCTCAGCCAGCAAATTTCCGCTATAAAGTGCGATGCGCAGCTCAGCCCGACTGCGCGTGCTTTCGGTAAACCGGTTGGTCAGCAGCTTGTTGGTGATCGAGATCGTCACAACCGCAAACGCCATCAGCACTGCAATTGCAAACCTGATCCGCCATGAAACGGCCAGACTGGTATTTTGTTCGGGGGCATCGCTCATGGGCGTAATCTACGCGGATGCCAAGGCGCACTCAAGTCACGCCGTGATCAGCGCCCCGGCCAATGCGCGAAAGAGCGCCGTCCCATCGGTACCGCCGTGCCCTGCATCCGCTGCCCGTTCGGGGTGGGGCATCATACCCAACACGCGCCGGTTCTGGGACAGGATGCCGGCAATATCAGCCTGTGCTCCGTTGGGATTGTCCATATAGCTGAACGCAACTCGGTCCTCGCCCTGCAGCTCTGCAATGGTATCAGCATCGGCAAAGTAATTTCCATCGTGGTGCGCAATGGGAATGTTGATCACATCGCCCGCATTATACCCTTTGGTATAGTCGCTGCTCGATGTTTCAACCTTCAGCCCCACGGTTTTGCAAATATATTTCAACCCGGCGTTGCGCAGCAAAGCGCCCGGCAACAATCCGGTCTCTGTCAAGACCTGAAAGCCGTTGCACACACCAAATACATACCCGCCCCGCCCTGCATGGGCCGCCACCGATTTGCAGATCGGTGAATTGGCCGCGATGGCCCCGCAGCGCAGATAGTCGCCATAGGAAAAGCCGCCCGGGATCCCCACAATATCAACACCCTGTGGCAATTCGCTGTCTTTGTGCCAGACCATCGTCACCCGCGCACCAGCGGCCTTGAACGCCACCGCCAGATCACGGTCACAATTCGATCCGGGAAAAACAACAACCGCAGCATGCATCAGCCCATCTCCACCGAATAGGATTCGATCACCGTATTGGCGAGCAGCTTTTCACACATCGCCGTCACTTCCGCCTCAGAGGTCCCCTCTGCCAGATCAAGCTCAATCACTTTACCCTGACGCACACCGTTCACGCCATCAAAGCCCATGGCCCCAAGCGCATGGCGCACCGCTTCGCCCTGCGGGTCCAATACGCCATTCTTCAACATCACATGCACACGTGCTTTCACGCTATGTCCCCCAGCTTCTTTTCGCCAAAAATACTCAAAATCGACATCGGCCTCAGTTAATCAAAGTCGGCTTTGTGATCGGTGTCGACGTCTTGGGCATCACGCCCAGCCTTTTGGCCACTTCGGTATAGGCATCCGTCAACGAGCCCAGATCACGGCGAAACACATCCTTGTCCAGCTTTTGACCCGTTTCGATATCCCACAACCGGCAACTGTCCGGACTGATCTCATCCGCGACGATCAGCCGCTGAAAATCACCGTCATAAACGCGACCAATCTCGATCTTGAAATCCACCAGACGTATGCCCACCGCCATCATCACGCCGGACAGAAAATCGTTTACCCGCAGCGCCAGTGACAGGATATCTTCCATGTCCTGCTGGCTGGCCCAGCCAAAGGCCGCGATATGTTCTTCTGTCACCAAAGGATCGCCAAGCGCGTCGTCCTTGTAGCAATATTCAACAATCGGGCGCGGCAATTGCGTGCCTTCCTCAATGCCAAGCCGCGTGGACATGGTGCCGGCGGCATAATTGCGCACGATCACCTCAAGCGGCACGATCTCGACCTGGCGGACAAGTTGTTCGCGCATGTTCAGGCGTTTGATGAAATGCGTGGGCACGCCGATCTGATTGAGGCCGGTCATGAAATATTCGGACAGACGGTTGTTCAACACGCCTTTGCCCTCAATCACGTCCTTTTTCTGCGCATTAAAGGCGGTCGCATCATCTTTGAAATACTGCACAATGGTACCCGGTTCGGGGCCTTCATACAGAATCTTTGCTTTACCTTCGTAGATCTTTTTGCGCCGGGCCATTGGCATCCCTTCCGTCTTTTGGCCGGGAGGGTATCCCCCGCCGCTTAGGGGCCTCATAGTACACCCCCCGATACGCTGCAAGGTTTTGCCGCCATCTTGGGTGCCTCTTGCGCAAACACGATCAAAGCCGCATATCATAAGCCAACGCATCGCCAAAAACCGGAGACATACGATGAGCACCTTTAACGACCGCGAAAATGCCTTTGAAAACAAATTCGCGCATGACGCCGACATGCAGTTCAAGGCCGAAGCCCGCCGCAACAAGCTGTTGGGTCTATGGGCCGCGGAACTGTTGGGGAAATCCGGCGAAGCGGCTGCCGAATACGCCCGCGAGGTGATCAAATCCGATTTCGAAGAAGCTGGTGATGAAGACGTATACCGCAAGGTGTCTGGCGATCTGGGCGATAAGGCCGATGAAGCAACGATCCGCGCCAAGATGGTGTCGCTGATGGCAGAGGCCAAAGCGCAGATCATGACGGAAATACAGTAAATCAGCGGCTTATACGCCGACTACTATCTAGAAACACGCGCCGTGCATTAAAATGTACGGCGCTTTTTCTTGTCATGTTGCGCCCCGCGCTGAACCTTCACCAAATTCATAATCAAGATGAAGATTATGAGATTGCCCTAAGATTGGCGTCGTGAGATCAGGATAAACTGTTTTTGCGCGGAGTTTGCAGCATGTCCAATGCCTTTACCGATCTTTTGGCCGAAAAAGGCACGCTTCTCGCGGATGGTGCGACCGGCACGAACCTGTTCAACATGGGGCTGATGTCCGGTGACGCGCCCGAAATGTGGAACACCGATGAGCCAAAGAAAATCATCGCTCTCTACAAAGGTGCCGTAGACGCGGGCAGTGATTTATTCTTGACCAACAGTTTTGGCGCAAATGCATCGCGCCTCAAACTGCACGGCGCACAAAAGCGCGTGCATGAACTGTCCAGGGTCGCCGCCGAACTGGGCCGCGAGGTCGCCGACAAAGCCGGCCGCAAAGTCATTGTCGCAGGATCGGTTGGCCCCACAGGCGAGATTATGGAGCCCGTCGGAACCCTCAGCCATGCCGTTGCCGTCGAGATGTTCCACGAAACCGCCGATGGCCTCAAAGCCGGTGGTGCGGACATCGGCTGGTTAGAGACGATCAGCGCGCCAGAGGAATACAAAGCCGCCGCCGAAGGCTTCGCGCTTGCCGGTCTGGACTGGGTTGGCACCATGAGCTTTGACACTGCCGGGCGCACAATGATGGGCCTGACTTCCGAGGCGATGGTGGACATGGTGCATGGCCTCGACAACACGCCACAGGCCTACGGTGCCAATTGCGGCACGGGCGCATCGGACCTGTTGCGCACGGTGCTTGGTTTTACCGCCAAAGGCGGCCATCTGCCGATCATCGCCAAGGGCAACGCGGGCATCCCCAAATACCATGAAGGTCACATTCATTATGATGGCACGCCCGAACTGATGGCGGAATATGCTGTTATGGCCCGCAATTGCGGTGCAACGATCATTGGCGGCTGTTGCGGCACCATGCCAGAACACTTGGTCGCGATGCGCACCGCACTAGACACAAGGCCCAAAGGGGCCGCACCCGAATTGGAAGAAATTGTTGCCGCACTTGGTGCATTTTCATCCGCAAGTGATGGGACGGACGGCAAAGGCCCGGTTCGCGCAGAACGTCGCGGGCGGCGTCGCGGGTAAGAAGTGTCCCGCAAATGAGTTGAATAAATTCTCGAATGTCTGGTTTGAGCCCTCTTCGACTGATGCTGCAAGCTGCCCGGATGTCCGCTGTTCTATGCATCCATGTTAATCTGACCGTCCTCATTACACCGAGAGCGCGACGCTATATCCTAAAGTCTATACTCCCTTGACCGCAATCATTTCGATAGGTGAGATGCGCCCCGCAGCCAAATTTGCCACCATATTTGGGATTTTTTCTGCGGTCGCCTGCCGCATGAGAACATGCAAACCCAATGGGGGCGGTCCTCCAGCGGCTCCGCTTGCGGCCTTCATTTTCTTAAAGAAATCCATAGCAAATTCGCGGCGGTTATTTTCCTCGACGACTACAAAACCATTAGTTTCGAGTGCCATTCGATAGTCTTTAGGCTCAGAAACCCAGCTTGTTTCAGAGGTTGTTGCCCAGGGCACAGGATAAATAAGCTCTTCTTCGTTGTCCTTCATGATATCGTAGATACCAAACTTCGCACCGGATTTCAGAACACGGGACACCTCAGCGATCAGCGCATGCTTATCTTCTATGTTCATGCCGACATGCATCATGAATGCGCCGTCAAAACTCGCATCTTCAAAAGGAAGCGACAGTGCACTACCTTGCTGCAATCTGATGCTATCGGACAAGCCGACCCAACCGCAAAGTTGCTGCCCAACCTCTACGTATTCAGAAGTCAGATCAATTCCAGCCATCTTTGCTCCGTAAGTCTTTGCAGCGAAACGCGCCGAACCTCCCAAGCCGCAACCGATATCGAGTATGCTTTGGGACGGCGATATCTTTAACTGGTCCAGAAAATGAATGCTCGCTGCCCGCCCACCAATGTGAAATTCATCTACTGGGCCAAGATCTTCAACACTGGCATTTTCAGGTTTAATGCCCTGTTTTTCAAGGCCAGCCTGAATCGCGGTTAGCAGATCGCCGTGGCGATAGTGGATGGAAATTTTCTCATCGTTATTCATGACAATCAACTTTTTCCAGTTTGTGAATTTCGACCCTACCACGTTTTACTTAATCGCCTAAGCGGCCATTGGCACAGCCGCAGCGAAGGTCGGAAAAGTCCGCGCTGCTGACACCAAATACTACCTCAAAACAATCATAACTGCGCTAGCTCGCCTCTCGACGCCAGAACCAATCACACCGCTTGGATGACGCTGTTGTCCCAAAACCCAATCGTTCAACCGCCACTTCCTCGCACTCACCAACATTAAAAAGTGATGCCACCTCAGCTTTCTTTCGGTAGTCTTTTATCAACTCAGGGAGCAAAAGATGCAACAACTCGTCCGACATGCACAATGCCTTTGCGGCTCTTTGACCGCTGAGACGCGGGGCGAACCGTGGCGGGTAATGACCTGTTCCTGTCGTGATTGCAGACGCAAATCAGGGTCAGCTTTTTCCGTATCAACCTATTGGGAGCAAGACACGGTGACGATTACCGGCGATGTTCAAACCTGGCAGCGACCGTGCCAGGATGGCCGTGCGCTGACATACTTCCTTTGCCCGGCCTGTGGCGTATCGCTTTATTGGAAAGCCGATTTCGCAGGGGGTCGGATCGGGATCGGTGCCGGAAACTTTGACGATTGCAGTTTTGCGGTGCCACAAAAGGCCTTTTGGACAGAAGGCAGGCCAGACTGGGTGTATAACATTGGCCAAATCCCGGCCTTGGAACGCCAGTAACCACATATCACCAGAACATTCCGCGTCAAAACAACGACATCTGCGCCGTCACTTCCCTGGGCGCACGAAACAGATCGCAACGCATCGGTGGTGCCTTGGTACCCAGCCCAAGTCGTTTGACAGCTACCTTAAACCGCTGCGCCACCATATCTGCATAGGGGCCAGTCCCCCGCATTCGGCGATGCCATGTGGCGTCGTATGCCTTGCCCCCATGCATTTCGCGCAGCCGAGACATGATCCGCTCTGCCCGGTCCGGGTAATGTGTCGCCAGCCAGTCCTGCACCAGCGGCGACACTTCTCGCGGCAGACGCAGCATGATCCAACTGGCGTGGCGCGCGCCGGCATCCCGGCCTAGTTGCAGTATCGTCTCCATTTCCGGATCGGTAAGCGCCGGGATCATCGGCGAGGCCATGATCCGCACCGGGATGCCTGCGCTTGCAAGCGTGCGGATCATTTTTAGCCGCCGCTGCGGGCTGGGTGCGCGCGGTTCCATCAACCGGCTCAGCTTGGCGTCTAGCGTGGTCACAGAGATGCCAACCCTCACCAAACCGCGCTTTGCCATGTCGGCCAAAATATCAATGTCACGCTCAATCAGGCTGCCTTTGGTGACAATCGCCACAGGATGCCCCGTGTCTGACAGCACCTGCAAACACGCGCGCATGATCTCGTGTTTTTTTTCAATGGGTTGGTACGGGTCCGTGTTGGTCCCGATTGCGATGGGGGCAACTTTGTACGACTTGGCCGCAAGCTCGCGCCTCAGCACTAGGGGGGCCTCGGGCCGGGCGATCAGACGTGTTTCAAAATCCAACCCCGGTGACAGGCCAAGATAGGCGTGACTTGGCCGTGCAAAGCAATAAACGCATCCGTGTTCGCAGCCGCGGTACGGATTGATGGACCGATCGAACGGCAGATCCGGCGACGTGTTATAGCTGATCACACTGCGCGGCACCTCGATTGCCGTCTGGGTTCGCAGCACCGGCAGCACCTCATCACGCGCCCATCCATCATCTACCGCCTCATGGGTATGCCGCTCAAAACGGCCCACCTGGTTGCTGCCAGCGGCACGGCCCAGAATTTTGAAACGCTGGTCTTCTCTATCCATGACAATTATCTAGAACAAAACCAGAACACACGCAATCGAAAGCTGCTAATCCCTTGTCGCCTCGCCCCTTTCCAAGGTAGCAAATTGATCAGCCACGTCGCACAACATGCGGCCTATGTCGCAAAATGTGCACCCTCACGCGGCGTTACGTGACAAAAGGGCGCAAGTGCCATGCACCTGCAATGCCCAGCAGAAGGAAAGACCCATGTCCGACGACGACGAAATCATCCTGTCCGAACTCGACGACGAAGAACTTGTTCAACAGATGTTTGACGACCTTTACGATGGCCTCAAGGAAGAGATTGAGGAAGGCGTGAACATCTTGCTGGAGCGCAAGTGGGAACCCTACGACGTGCTGACCAAGGCGCTTGTCGGCGGGATGACCATTGTTGGCGCAGATTTCCGCGACGGTATTCTTTTTGTGCCCGAAGTGTTGCTGGCCGCAAACGCGATGAAGGGTGGTATGGCCATTCTGAAACCATTGCTGGCCGAAACCGGTGCGCCGCGCGTGGGCAAGATGGTCATTGGCACCGTCAAAGGCGACATCCACGACATCGGCAAGAACCTTGTCGGCATGATGATGGAAGGTGCGGGCTTCGAAGTTGTCGACCTGGGCATCAACAATGCCGTTGAAAAGTATCTTGAGGCGATGGAGACCGAAGGACCGGACATCCTTGGCATGTCCGCCCTGCTGACCACCACAATGCCCTACATGAAGGTCGTGATCGACACGATGATCGAACAGGGCATTCGCGATGACTACATCGTGCTGGTCGGTGGCGCGCCCCTGAACGAAGAGTTTGGCAAGGCAATTGGCGCAGACGCCTACTGCCGGGACGCCGCCGTGGCCGTTGAAACCGCCAAGGAATGGATGGCACGCAAGCACAACAGCGCAAAATCTGCCTGAGCGCGCTGAAACTGCGAGATTGAAGGCCCGGCGGCAACGCGGGGCCTTTTCTTTTGCCGCCGGCACCCCCACATTTAAACGAGGAGGATTGCAATGCCACTTGATAAACTTGTTCTGATCATCGTTTGCGTGCTGGCTGCCGCCGCTGCCACGGTTTGGCTGGGCGCATTGCTTTTGGCTGCGGTGAACCTGCCTTTTGCGGGCATCGCCCTGCTCCCTGCCGCCTTGGTCGGGTATATCGTGTTTCGCGTAATCGCTGAACGCGTGGGTAACAAACAAGATGACCGCTATGACGAAATGGACCACTGATATGCTGATTGCCACGACCGACACGATCACCGGGCGCGAGATTGCCGAGACCATCGGTTTGGTGCGCGGTGCCACCGTGCGGGCCAAACATCTGGGCACCGATATCGTTGCGGGTCTGAAGCAACTGGTCGGTGGTGAATTGACGGGCTACTCAAGTCTGCTCGCGGGTGCGCGCGAACAAGCCATTGACCGGATGATCGCCGACGCCATGTCCAAAGGCGCGGATGCAATTGTCGGCATGCGCATGCAAACCTCTGCCATCGCCAAGGGATCGTCCGAGATTGTGGCCTACGGCACTGCCGTGCGCCTGAAATGACCCGCACGGATCAACCGGCAGCGCCGGGTGCCAAAAATCCGGGACAGATCCTCCTGATCGCCTGCGGTGCATTGGCCCGCGAGATCCTCGCACTCAACAAAGCTAATGGCTGGGACCACCTGCATTTGCACTGCCTGCCCGCCAACCTGCACCATTTCCCCGAAAAAATCGTCCCAGCCGTCGAAAAGATGGTGACCGAACGGCGCGCTGAGTTTGACGACATCTTTGTGGTCTATGCCGATTGCGGCACCGGAGGACTGCTTGAGGTCGCTTGCGACAGGCTGGGCGTAAAGATGATTGCGGGCCCCCATTGCTACAGCTTTTTTGAAGGCAATGACGCCTTTGCCGCATTGGATGAAATGACCGCCTTTTACCTCACAGATTTTTCCGTGCGCCAGTTTGACGCCTTTATCGTCAAACCACTTGGCCTCGATCGTCATCCGGAATTGCGTGATATGTATTTCGGAAACTACGAAAAAGTCGTGTATCAGGCGCAATTGGACGACCCTGAACTGGCCGCCAAAGCCCAAAAATGTGCCGATGTCCTTGGTCTGCCGCTTGAACGTCGTTTTACCGGCTACGGCGATCTGCAATCGGCCCTCGGAAACCTGAAATCCTAGGGCTACTTAGCCGTCTTGCCCCGGTCCCGCATCAGCCCACTTGAGCTGCCGTTTCCCTGATCCGCTCAATCATCGCACGCAGCCCGTTTGACCGTTGCGCCGAAAGATGATCGTTCAACCCCAAGCGCCCCATCTCTGCACGCGCATCCACGGCCAGCACCTCGGATGCGGACAGCCCGTTGTAAAGCGTGCGCAGCACCGCGATCAGACCCGATACGATCATCGCATCGCTGGCCCCGTCAAAATGCAGCTTGCCGTCGTCAAACTGCGCATGCAGCCAAACCTGACTGGCACATCCGTTTACTTTGGTCGCAGGCACCCGTAACGCCTCGGCAAGCGGTTCCATCGCCTTGCCCTGATCAATCACATGGCGATAACGATCTTCCCAGTCGTCCAGAAATTCAAAATCTTCGACAAGCTCTTCAAAGGCGGGTGTGGCCATCTCAAAACAGTCCTTTGGGGTTAGTGATATGAAGACCAGAGGTAGGAGCAGCGCAAGCAAAGGTCCACCCCCTTCCCAAGGCGCATGTGATAGGGTAGTCAAAAGGCAGATAAATTTCCACGGGCGGACCCATGCGCAAGACCCTTCCAATCATTTTGATATCAACGCTGACACTGACCGCCTGCGGGGCCGTGCGCGAAAGTCGGATCAACCCGTTCAACTGGTTTGGCCAATCGCGGTCCGAAGCTGTACAGACACAGAAAAACACCAACCCCCTGATACCTGAACGCAGCGGTGGCCTGTTTGCGGGTCTGCGTGCCCAGGATGCGGAATATCTGGGCCGCCCGTTTGAACAGGTCACAGCCCTGACCATTGAACGCATTCCGGGTGGGGCGATCATCCGCGCCACGGGCCTGGCGGCGCGTCAGGGGTATTATGCAGTGCAGCTGACACCAGCCAACGAAGATGAACTGCCCGTTGACGGTGTTTTGACATATCGCCTTGAAGGGGTCCGCCCCAGCGAGAACACACCTGTTGGCACCACGCCCACCCGCGAAGTGATCGCGGCGCGCCGCATCACCGATCAGGACCTGAGCGGGGTGCGCAGCATCCGTGTTGAAGGTCAGTTGAATGCATTGGTCAGCCGCCGCTAGGCGACTGACCCAGCCGCATTAGGCCTTTGCCGCTGTCACGATAATCTCAACCGTGTATTCGGGCGTGGCAAGTTTTGCCTCGCCGCAGGCGCGTGCGGGCACGTGGCCCTGTGCCGCCCAGGCATCCCATACGCCGTTCATTTCAGCAAAATCATTCATGTCCGCCAGCCAGATGACCGCCTGCAGGATGCGTGTCTTGTCTGACCCGACCTCGGCCAATAGCCCGTCGATCTTATCCAGACAATCCTGGGTCTGTTGGGCCACACTGGCACCCGCGGTGCCGACCTGACCCGCCAGGTAAATCGTATCGCCATGCACCACGATCTGGCTCATGCGTTGGTTGGAATGGTGGCGCTCAATACTAGCCATTTCGGAAACTCCCATATATCTCAAATTATTGCAGGTTATACTTCAACCACTTTTACGTCATTTCCATGCGCGGTCAGCGCAATCTTGCCCTCGCAGAGGCGCAGCGCGTCATTGCCAAAGACCTCAAGCCGCCAGCCTTTCATTGCAGGCACATCACGCAATCCTGCGGCGATCCCGTCAAGATCGGCCGCAGGTGCAATCAGCTTGGCGGCCACCCCCGCAGATTCGGTTTTAGCCTTCAAAAGGACACGCAGCAGATCGGCAAGCGCCGGATTGACCTGCAGCATTTCGCGGCTGCGGTCCGGCTGTGGCATGTCGGCCGGTTTGCACGCCAAACCCGCCTTGATCCCGCTTAGAATACCATCCGCAATCTCGCCCTTGCGCGCATCGCGCAGCAACAGGCGCGAACGGCTTAACTCTTCCATCGTGCCGGGCTTCAGACTGGCCAATTCCACCAGCGCATCGTCCTTGTACACCCGGTTGCGCGGCACATTTCGGGTCTGCGCATATTCCTCACGAAACGCGGCCAGCTCGCGCACGATGGCCAGAAACTTGGCCGAATTGGTGCGTGTCTTCACCCGCTTCCATGCCTCGCGCGGCACGCTGATGTAGGTGTCGGGATTGGTCAAGATTTCCAGTTCTTCGGCAACCCATCGGCCACGCCCGCTTTTATCGAGCTCGGCGGCAAGAAATTCGTAGACCTGGCGCAGATGCGTGACATCAGCCAGGGCATAGGTCTTTTGTGCGTCACTCAAGGGACGCCGAGACCAATCGGTAAAGCGTGATGTCTTGTCGACGCCTTCGCGTGCGATTTTGCGCACAAGCGTTTCATAGCCCACCTGTTCGCCAAACCCACAGACCATCGCTGCAACCTGCGTGTCAAACAACGGCTCCGGGAATACTTTTGCATCCACAAAGAAAATCTCAAGGTCCTGACGCGCGGCGTGAAACACCTTGACCACCGATGTATCGCGAAACAGGTCATAGAGCGGCTCAAGCGAAATGCCATCCGCCAGCGGATCGACCAGCACGGCACCGCTGTCATCCTCGCCCGGCATCGCCAGTTGCACCAGACAGAGCTTGGAATAATAGGTCCGTTCACGCAGGAATTCGGTATCGACGGTGACATAAGGATGCGCTGCAGCCTGCGTACAAAAAGCGGCAAGATCGGCAGTAGTTGTGATGGTTTTCATGTACAAACTTTACAATAGACGGGGTCAATATGGTGCAATCGGATCAGGCGTATAGGAATGGTTGCGTTTTGACCAGATCACCCCTGCAAGAATAGCGGGCTGCGGTCACCTGCTGCAAATCGGCGCAGCACCTGAGGGTAAAGCCGATGCTCCTGTACCAGAATACGGGCTGCCAGTGTGTCAGGTGTGTCCCGGTCCTCAATCGCAATGCTGGCTTGGCCAAGGATCGGACCATCATCCAGGGCGGCCGTCACCTCGTGCACCGTACACCCATGGGCCGTATCACCCGCTTCCAGCGCGCGGGCATGGGTGTTGAGCCCTTTGTATTTCGGCAAAAGAGAGGGGTGGATGTTGATCATCCGCCCTGCCCAGGCATCGGTGAATCCTTGCGTCAGTTTACGCATGAAACCCGCCAGACAAATGATGTCGGGGGCATGGGGGGCAAGCGCTTGGGTCAGTGCCGCCTCAAATGCCGCACGATCAGCGCCGTAAGGGCGATGATCCACCACTATCGTTGGAATATTCTGGGTTTTTGCCCATGCGATGCCGCCAGCCGCAGGATTGTTGGACACCACCACGCAAGGCCGCGCCGGGTGATCGCCGATCATATCCTCAACCAGCACCCGCATGTTTGAGCCACCCCCAGAGACAAAAATCGCGACCCGTTTGATCAAAGCAGCGCGCCTGAGTAGGCCACACCGGTGCCGCTCGTGATCCGCCCTATTTCAATCGCATCATGTCCATCCGTGGCAAAGGCCGCCTTGGCCGCATCAACCTGCCCCGCAGGAACCACCGCAATCATGCCAATACCTGCGTTAAAGGTCTTGAGCAGTTCGGTCTCAGCCATGCCGCCCGTCTGCGCCAGCCATTTGAACACCGGCGGCAATGGCCATGCACACAGATCGATTTCCGCCGCCATCCCATCGGGCAACACCCGAGGCAGGTTTTCCGTCAACCCGCCACCAGTGATATGCGCCAATGCGTTGACGCAATCCGTGCGCAGTGCCGCCACCGCACCTTTGACATAAAGCCGCGTAGGTGTCAGCAGGGCTGCGCCCAGAGTGCCCTCGCCAAAGGGGCTCGGGTCATCCCAGCCCAGACCGCTCAGTTCCACAATCCTGCGCACGAGGCTATAGCCGTTGGAATGCACCCCGTCGCTTGGCAGGCCCAGCAACACATCACCCTCAGCCACGGCACGCGGCAATTCGGTGCCCCGTTCCATCGCGCCCACGGCAAATCCCGCCAAATCAAAGTCGCCCCCGTGATACATCCCCGGCATTTCCGCCGTTTCGCCGCCAATCAACGCGCAGCCAGATTGCGCACATCCTTCTGCGATCCCGTCGATGATGCGCGCGGCCTGATCCAGTTCAAGTTTGCCCGTTGC